>CAHJWO010000228.1 GCA_903642295.1 PVC group bacterium
CGGGACCGGCGGGGCGTGATCCCTCTCTCACCAACAACGACGATACCTCCGTCATCCTCAACGAGGCGAACGTCGAGCGCGTCGAGGTGCGCGGTGTCGTCGGCAGCAGCGTCGATCTTGCCTGGATGCCGCCCGTGCCCGTGCCCGCGAGTTACCGGGTGGAGGTGCGTTATCTGTCCATCGACGCGGACGAAAAGCTGCGCATCGACTGGCGGCCCTACGCGCAGGCGAAGATCGTCGCCCGGCGCGATCTGGTGCTGGCGCATCTGAGCGACCTTCCCCTGGGCGGGTTCCAGATGATGCGCGTCGTGGCCGTGGATACGGCGGGACGACTGTCGGCCCCCTCGCCGATGCTCACCGTCCTGATGCCGCAGCCCGCCTCGTGGTGGCACCTCACACCGCTGAAAGTGTTGCTGGCGTTGCTGGTGATTTGCGTTTTCCTGGTGGGTCGGCGGCGTCTGGAGAACCGGGCAATCCTGCGGGAAATCGACGAGTCGCGCCTCGAAGCCAACAAGGAAGCGGGCATCGCGTGGAAGACGTGAACGTCCTGCTGCAACGGGGCGATGGTGGCCGCCGCGATTTTCGAGTGATGGAGGGTCGATTTTTCCAGAGAACGAGGAATGGAAACGCCCCCGCCTTTTGATCAACCGATCCCCGCCGCCACCGCGCATGTCTGGACGGCGGACCTGGCCGCCATCCGTGAATCGCAGTTCGCCACCCTCGCCGCGCACCTCGCCCCCGACGAATGCGCCCGTGCCGGACGCTTCCACTTCGAGCGGGACCGCCGCCATTTCACCGCCGCGCGGGGTTGGCTGCGTGATCTCCTCGCCCGCTACCTCGGCACCGCGCCCGCCGAAATCCGCTTCGACTACGGCCTGCGCGGCAAGCCCTTTCTCGTTTCCTCCGCCTCGACCCTGCGCTTCAACCTGTCCCACTCCCACGGACGCGCGCTGTTCGTCTTTGCGCAGGACCGCGAAGTCGGGATCGACGTGGAAACCGGGGCGCGCCTGGGCGACGACTGGCCGGGACTGGTGCGCCGCGTTTTCTCCGCCCGCGAGCAGGCCGAATTCGCCGCCTTGCCGCCGCCGGTCCGGCGCACGGTTTTTCTCGATGGTTGGACGCGCAAGGAGGCCTATCTCAAGGCGACCGGCCTGGGCATCGTGGACGGCTTGCAATCCATCGAAATTACCCTCGACCCCGCCCGCCCGCCCGCGCTCCTTGCGGCTCCCTCCGGTCTGGACTGGACGCTTTACGACCTCCGCACCGACGCCGATTTCGCCGCCGCGCTGGTGATCGGCGGGATGGATGCGGTCACCATCCGGCGCTTCGACTGTCCGTCATCGTTCCACGGCGATCTGTTTCGGGTGGCGTAGAGTCGGTTTCGCCTGGTCGTAAGCCCCACGTCGGGACCGGGCCTGCCGAACAGTAGATCTCCGACAAAAGAGCCCCCAAGAGAGAACAGTGTCCGCAGATTCCGCAGATTTTCGCAAATTGAGGAGAAGTGGAGGGACCGCCTGTCCCCTTTTCTCTCCCATCGGCGTAAATCTGCGGAATCTGCGGACACTTCCCGACTTTTGTCGGAAGTCCAGTCAGGGCAGGCCTCGGAGAGGCCTCCCTACCTTCCCGCGCACGCGCCGCTGCGCGGCAGAACTTGATCCGAGCGCATGGCGCTCCGAAAGGGTTCATCCTGCCTCCTTCTCTTCACCGCCCCAGCAACTTCTTGAGCGCCGCCTCGGCATTGATCAAACCGTACCCCACGTCCGGGCTGTATCCGTGTCCGGTCTGGTTCACAAATGTCCCCGTCAGCTTTACCTTGCTGCCGTCCGCCGCGATGATCCGCGCCTTGACTGCCGCCGTCGCCAGCAGATCGGCGCTGTTGCCCCCGCGCATGGTAACCTGGTCGTCCCGGTCGAGGCCGAACGCCAGCAACGCGCCGGGCACGAACGCCCCCGCCGTGAACGCCAGGCTCAGTCTGCTGTTCGCATACCCCGAAGCACCCGCCGACAGCGCCGCCGTCACGTCCGCCTTCGGCACCCCCGCCGCCTCTCCGATGGTGAACGGATAACCGAGGTCCACGGTGGCGTCGAACACCTCGCTCGCGTTGCTCAGATCAACGATGGCCTTGCGCAGACTGCTGCCCGCCGGACCGTTGTACGTCAGGGTGAAGAACTTCTGGCTGAACGCCGAATTGTTGCTGGCGTCCCCGGCGGCGCTCAGCGTCAGCGTGTACTGCCCGTCCGCGCTGGCGAGGTTCGCCACAGAGTAAGCCGGGTCGAGATCGTGGCCCTGCGCGGTGGATTCGAGCAAAGCGCGCATCTGCGTGGCGCTGAGCGACCTCTGGCCGCCCGCCGCCTCGAGCAAGAGCGCGGCGACGGCCGCCGCGTGCGGGGCGGCGGCGCTCGTGCCGTAGAAATTTGGCAGCCCATCACCGTCCGAGTCGTTCTCACTGACGGGCTGGGGGAAGAACGTCGTGTTGACGCCGTCCACGGCGGCGATGGTCGGCTGCTGGCGGACTTCCGGCGTCGCCAGCCGGTTGCCGTTCTCGTCGAAGAGAATCGTCACCGGCCCGAACGAGTCGAAGTCCTCGGGAATGGTCGGGGTATGCACGTCAAAGGCGGCGACGCCGTCGGCGTTGCGCGCGGCGGAGTGACCGAACAGCGTGGGTTTGCCGGTGTCGAGATATTTGCCCGAGATGCTGCCGTTGGTGTATGCGAAGTAGCGCAGCCGCGCGGCTGGCGCGCTGCCGCGGGTCGAGGCCCGGGTGATGGCGATCTGGTAGGTGGTGTCGGAACCATCCGAATTGAGGGGCAATTCGGCGTATTCAATCGCTTCGCCGGTCGAAAAATTATTGTCGATGCCGCTCTCGGCATCGTCGATGCCAGCTTTGGGGTCGCCGGGGAGGTAGTTGCCGTTCGCGTCGAAGACAAGAATGTTGTAGTCAGCGGTGATCCTGTTTGCGTCGAAGGGATCGTCCCACTGGAAATCGATCTCCGCATCGTCATCGGTCACCTTCAACTTTTGTACGATTTTCATGCCGTGGCCGGTGTCCGCGCCTTTGAAGTTCTGAAAACCGCCGGCGGTCAACGCAGCGGGAACCTGCTCAAGCTTCAAATTGTTATTGCCGGCGTTGCCCGCGCGGGCGTCCGCGTCGGAAACGGGCGTGAACGTGGCCGTGTAGCTGGCCGAGCCATCATTGCCGGCGGCCGAATAATAGATGACCGGTTTGCCCCCCAGCGTCGTGCTGGTCACCACGTCGTCCACGGCTTCGGAGACGACGCTATCGGAAAAGAACGGCTCGTCGGAAAACCCGATGTCGTCCACGAGCACGTCGCAGAGCGAACGGGGATCGGCGCGCAACTGACGGATGGCGGCGGCGAAGGTCGTCTGCGTGTCGCCCGTGGTGGAAAAGACGAGCTTGGCGGCCGGAGCCACGTCGTGAACGATCTGGAGCATGGCGCGGCCCTCGTCGTCGTTGTAATCGTCGTCGTCCCGACTACCCTCGTTGAGCACGACCACGTTGCTGGGCAGGTCGCCACTCTGCACATCGGCGGCGGCATGGGGGCTGGTGCGGTCGTAACTGTCGGAGAGTACGCCGACGGTGAGGCCGTTGCCGGTGTATGGAGCCACATCCGCAGAGGTTGCGTTGAGGGCGTCGAGACCCTGGCCGGGCACGCGGCCGGCGCAATGGCGCGGCCGATGCGCGACGAGGACAGACTGGATCCCGGGGAGTTTGGCAGCCTCGACCGCCTTGTCAAGCGGCAGGCGGGCGCTGAGCATGCCGTCGCGCTGATCCGCGTGGCGGGCCGCGTGTTCGCCGATGATCGTCAGGCCCAGCGCGGCAACGGACTTTTTGACTTCGTCCGCCGCTACCGTGCCATTCAGACGGATGTCCACGGTGACGTTGCCGTCCGCGTCCACCTGCGCGGGCACGGGTTTGCGGCCGATATGGGCGACGAGCGCGTCACGGCTTTCCTCGACCGTCCGGCCAGCGGGCTGGCCGCGGTGCCATTGGACGAGTGGGCGCAAACCCCGCCCGAGGTTGGGCGGCAGGCTATTGGCATCCTGCGCCCGGACGGTGGTGGACAGTGGCAACAAACCCGCCGTAAACGCCAACAATAGGAGGAGAGCGGAGGAGGAGATGGATTTCACGGGCAACGGGAGATGGCAAAGCGTTTGGACAACGGTGAAAAAGGTAACTGCGTAGTGTTTAACATGACAGCAGGTAAAAGGCCAGTAATGAGAGGCGGGAACAGCGCGGGTCGTTCACTTGGTTTACCGTTTGCTTACAATTTCCCTCGGTCACCCCGCAAGAGGAAGGGCAAAGTTTTTCCTCCGGTAGAGCCGGTCGAAGCGACGGCGCAGGCGCGCCCCGTCGAGCAGATCATAGTGGTTGGGCACGATCCAGCGGGGATTGAGCGCGGTCACACGTCGGAAGCTCGCCGGGAACTCGGCCGGCACGCTGTTGAGGATGGCGGGCGGCAGGTGCGTATTAAAGAAATAACTGGCAAACAAATCTCCGCTGAACAACAGGTCGTGCCGTTCGCTGTAGAACCCGCAATGCCCGCGCGTGTGTCCTGGCAGATGCACGACCCGCAGCCCGCCCCAGAAGGGCAGCATGTCCCCGTCTGCAAACGTCCGGTCCACCGCCCCGACCCGCCGCCGCAGCACCACCCGCCCGGCGGCTTCTGCCCACCCGCATACCCGGTTAACGCCCTTGTATGGATAACGCCCCTCGACATGGGGATGCTCCAGCGCGTGCGCCCAGACCGGCGCGCCGGTCCACTCGTGCAATTCCACGAGGTTGCCGACGTGGTCAAGGTGTCCGTGGGTAAGCAAAATCGCCCGCACCGCCGAGGGCTCCAGCTTCAGCCGCCGCAGCCATCGGCGCACGAGGAACATCTCGCCCACGAACCCCGCATCGAGAAACACGGCGCTCTGGCCGTCTTCCTCAACCAGCAAGTGGGAGCAGCCCATTGCGTTGCGGATGGAGTGGAGTCCGGGCGGGACGTTCTTGCACCGAGGCACAAGAAAACGTTAGCGGCGTCCCCTGAAAAGTACAGGGTCAGCTCCATTGATAATATCGCATCTGGCATCGACAAAACGCGACGATCCATCGGTGAAATTCGTTCTTTCGTCCAACCCTTTGCGGCTGATGGAAGAACGGACTTCTCACCGGGGATTTGAATCTTCCTACCCCTTGGTTTAGGTTACCGGAGTGCATTGTCCCGCCCCAACTTCCAGGTTGCTGTTTGTCGGTCTGCTGACCGCCCTGCTCTGGCAGGGTGCCGCCACGCGCACCGATGCCTGCCAGTATTGCCGGATGGCCGCCACCGACCCGGAGGCCGCACGCATGGCCGCCATGATGCACTCCGGCGGCTTCCCGCTGGACGCCACCATCAACCAGTTTCAGGGGGTCGCGCCTGCGGCCATCCTGACGGCGCCGCCCGCCTCTGACCGCGTGGTCACCAGCGCCGCTGACCTGCCGATGCCGGTTCGTCCGGTCGTGCCGCCCCCGGCTCCGGCGAAGATGGCCGCGCCGGTGGCCGCCGCCAAGCCGCCCCCCACCCCCGTTCGTTGGGCGGACGTGGGGTTGCTCGGACTGCTGGCGTCCGGCAGCTTGTTTTACTGGCGCACGCGCCGGGTCTCCGCTCCCGTGGCCGATGGCGTTTAACCTCGCTGTCCTCAACTTGGGGGGCCGCGACCCCGAACAGCATTTCCCCGGCGGCGCGGGCAGCCCCGGCGCGCCCGGCGCACCCCATCCACCCGTCAATTACCACGCCTACGCGGCCTGCACGGACGGCTCGTTCCACGCCCGGCTCGACCGCACCCTCGCCACGGGGCGGCCCGTCCTGCTGCTGTTGCGTAACGACCTCCAGGGCAGCCTGAGCGCTCTGCGCCGTCTGCGGAAAGCCGGACGCACGACGGTCGTCACCTTCAAGGAGGCCGGGGGCAGCCAGGTCGCCGCGCGCCTGACTCACCCGACCGACCTCAAGCGGCTGGGGACCATTCTCGCCGAGGCCGACGGCATCCTCGCGCCCACCAGCAGCCTGACGGACTTTCTCGATCACGTCCGGTCGGCGGTGGACCCGCGGTCCCCGCTCCCGGCGGTGTTCATCCCGACGCCTTATCCGGTGGACGATCCGCGGTGGGACTTTGCCGTGCAGCCGGAAAAACGGCGCGGGGTGTTCATCGGCACGCGCGAGTTCCACACGCCCTCGCGCCAGCACCTCGCCGCCCTGTACGCGGCGCGACGCATCCACGGCCTGACCGGCGAACCAATCACGGTGCTCAACACGGACGGACGCCGGGGGATGAAGAACCTCGCCGCGCTGGGGTTTGCGGTGGGACCCGACGCGGCGTTGCGGGTGGTGCCCGGACCCCAGCCCTACACGGAGTACCTGCGCACGATGGCGCGGCACCGGATCGTCTTCCAACTCGACCGCAGCGTCGTCCCCGGGCAGGTCGCGGGCGACGCCCTGCTCTGCCGGATGCCGTGCGTCGGCGGCGACGGAGCCATCGAACGGCTCGCTTTTCCCGATTTCGCCGGACATGACAAGGAACCCGCCGCACTGGTGGACATCGCGGTTTCGCTGCTGGAAAATCCGTCCCGTTATGAGCGCGCCTGCCGCGACGCGCAAACCCGGGCGAAAGAGGCGGTTTCCTTCCGGGCGGTCGCCGGGCAACTCGCGGAGTTCTACGCGATGCTCGACGCGAAACGCCGGTTGTGAAAGAAAGTGGGAAGTCGGAAGTCGGAACGCGGAAGTAAGAACATGGGAGACTCTGCGACCGGGGGCATTGACCTGGTTCCCACTTCCGACTTCCGACTTCCGACTTCCGACTTTCTACCGGCGGATTTGGGTCTATATTAACGCATGGCTGATTCCGATTGGATTCTGTACGTCAAGAGCGGTTGCCCCTGGTGCATCGAGGCGGTCGAGTATCTCAAAGAACACGGCTACAAGTACCAAGAAGTCAACGTGCTGCGCGATGCCGCCGCTTTCCAGCGCATGAAAGACCTTTCCGGCCAGCGGCTCACGCCGACGCTGTCCATCGACGACGGCGACCTGCTGCTGGCGGACTTCGACACCGGCCAGTTGGAAAAGTTTCTCAAAAAGCACGACCTTCAGCCGGGTTGACACCCGGACGGACGCGCGAATGGCCTCGCGCATCCCCGGGTGACAACACCCCCAATCTCGGCTAAAGTAGGGCTCCGCGCCGTCAAAGGGGAAAGCGGCGTCACCGGAATTCATCGGTTGCGACGCCAGGGATCCGGCCTTAGTTGGCGCACGCATACCCATGTCATTCAGCGATTTTCAACTTTCCGAGGATGTCCAGTTAGCCGTCACGGCCACCGGCTACACCGAGCCGACGCCCATCCAGACGGCGGCGATTCCCCTCATCCTCCAGGGCCGCGACGTGATCGGCTCCGCCCAGACCGGCACCGGCAAGACCGCCGCCTTTGCCCTGCCCCTGATGTCCCGGCTGGACAAGCCTGCCAAGAGCAAAAACCCCCGCGCGCTCATCATCGAGCCGACCCGCGAACTGGCGCTCCAGGTGGAAGCCGCGTTCCGCACCTTCGGCCGATTCAGCCCGCTGCGCGTCGGCGTGATGTACGGCGGCGTCGGCTACGGCAA
>CAHJWO010000229.1 GCA_903642295.1 PVC group bacterium
CCACACGCCTACTAGAATAAATCATACCAGATTTAAGCGTTTTGGCAAGCAGGTTCGCCGAGGTTTCAAGACGACGGATCAACCGGCGGCCATGCGTAGATTAGCGTTGAACATGGGCTTGGACCATCCACCATCGGGGGTGGGCTCACTCATCCCATATTTACGGTACGAACCTCGTGCGATTCTGCCCTGAACGGCGCTTTATTCTCGTTCCCATGATTTACTCGGGAGCGCACTTGTCCGCGCGGTAGCACTTCGTCTTGACCCTCTCCGCCGGCACCATCTGCCCAGCAAAAAGGCGGCCTTCCGACCGCCTTTTCTTCTGCTTTGACGCAAATCCTCAGCATCCGGCTCACACGCTCCGGCAAAAGTCCTCGAACTTATCCAGACCACGTTTGATCACGTCCAGACTCGTCGCATAGCTCATGCGAATGGTCCGGTCGTCGCCGAACGCAATGCCCGGCACCACCGCCACACCCGCCTTGCTCAGCAGGCGGTCGCTGAAATTGGTCGAGTTCAGCCCCAGCTTGCCGATGTTCACGAGCATGTAGAACGCGCCCGATGGCTTGGCGACCGTCACATTGTTGATCTTGGTCAGCCGGTCATACATGTAGTCGCGCCGCACGTTGAACTCTTCGCGCATGTCTTCGATCACCTGCTGATCGCCTTGCAGCGCCGCCAGCGCGCCCTTCTGGGCGAAGGAACACGGATTGGAGGTGCTGTGGCTTTGAATCGAGTCGATGGCTTTGGCAATCGCCTCCGGTGCTCCGAGGTAGCCTAGCCGCCAGCCGGTCATTGCATAGGCCTTGCTGAACCCGTTAACCGTGATGGTCAGGTCGTGCGCCTCGGGCGACAGCGAACCGATGGAGATATGCTCCACGTCGTCATAGGTGAGCTTCTCGTAAATCTCGTCGCTCAAAATCAGGATTTCCTCCTCGATGGCGACGGCGGCGATGGCCTCCAGTTCCTCCCGGGTGTACACCGCGCCGGTCGGGTTGCCGGGGCTGTTGATAATGACCATCTTGGTGCGCGGCGACATCGCGTTTTCAAAGTCTTCGGCGGTCATCTTCCACCCGTTTTCCTCCCTGGTCGGTACGAACACCGGCTCCGCCCCGGCCAGACGTACCATCTCCGGATAGCTCAACCAATAAGGCGACGGGATGAGCACCTCGTCGCCCGGCTGGCAGGTCGCCAGGATCGCGTTGAAGCACGAGTGCTTCGCGCCGTTGCTGACGATCACTTGGCTCGACTTGTAATTGAGCCCGTTGTCGGTCTTGAACTTGTCCGCGATGGCCTGGCGCAATTCCGGCACCCCGCTGCTGGGCGTGTACTTCGTGAATCCTTCTCCCAGGGCGGCGATGGCGGCGGCCTTGATGTGTTCGGGCGTGTCGAAGTCGGGTTCACCCGCGCCGAAGCCGCACACGTCCTGGCCCCCGGCGATCATGGACTTTGCCTTGCCGTCGATGGCAAGCGTCAGGGATGGCGAAAGACTGGTGGCGCGCTCGGAGAGTTCCATGGCAATAAGGGATTTCTGAATAGGTACTGGGTAAATTGGCGGGAGCGGAACCTAACCGCGATAGGTATCCTCAATCAAGGCGCGGAAGTTATTTTCCTGAATCCGGATGATTTTCATCTCGCGCTCGGCATTTTCCTTGGCGTCGCTGGCGTGCGCGGCGTTGATCATGATCGTCTGCCCAAACTCCTTGCGGATCGTGCCGGCCTGCGCCTTGCTCGGGTCCGTTGGCCCGAGGACCTCCCGGATCTTCCGCACGGCGTCCACCCCCTGGTAGATGATGGCCAGACACTTTTCGCTGCCGGGTGCCTGCCGTTCTTCCTCATTCGCGCATTGGTCCGGGCGCTTGCCGCTCATGAATTGCACGATGGTCTCCCAATTGTTCCGCCCGTTGATCGGCCCGAGCAGTTCGCCCAGTTGCTTTTCGACCTCGGTAGAAAGCGGAAATTCCATGCCTTTTTCGATGGCGAGCCTCGCCTCTTTGCCGCTCGGTCCCTTGAGCTTGTCTTGCAGCACTTCCAACACCGGCCCGTAAAATTCCTCCGCCTGCGCGACGCTCATCCGCAAGGCGCGGAAGCAGATAATGTTGAGCCCCGTGCGGGAGAACAGGTCGATTACCCCGCCCGGACGCGCGTTCGGGAAGCGGAAATTGTCCGGCTTGATCAATACCAGCGTTTTTTCGACCTCGGCCGCCGCCGGGAACTGAATCACATTTTCCAACAAGCCGCCGTCCTGGTCGGAGTAAGAGGCCCACAGCTTCAACCCGCTTTCCACGGCGGCGGGCGTCGGGGCCGCCAGAACTGCCGGTTCGAAGTAGGTAACCTTACCCGCGATGTCGGTGATGTAATCACCGTAGGTATCGCGGATCGTCTCGGCGCTGGTGCGCTCGTGGGCGATGTGGCCCACCACGTTCATAATGCGGTTCACCGCATCGGGACCACGGAAGATGAGGACCAGGCAACGGGCTCTGAGACCGTCGGCATCCGGCGCGAGGTGGGCGAGGATATAATCGCGGATCAACTCCTGGGTGGCACGATGCCTGGGATTAGACTCTTCCGTGATCGCCGTGGCCGCGTAGGCGGCGGCGAGTTCGCGGCTGGGCGCGAACATGCGGGCGTCGGCGAGTTCCAGACCGCTGCGGGAGATCAGACGCGAAAGGATGGGGCCGGTGCGCGACTTGCGGATGGAATGGGGGGTGACGAGGACGTATGCGAGTTGATCTTCCATATAGATAAGAAAAGCCTGCGCCGGAACCGCCGTGCCACGTCTTGATCGACATGGCCGCGTCATTCCAACGTAGGCAATCCGGCGGCGCCTGCTCCTATGACTTCGGGGTGCGGGAATGTAAATGCTCGGCGGCGGACGCGTCAAACGTAAAAACCTCACTGGTCCCGCCGCCAGCGTTCCGAGACCAGCAGCTCCAGGTTGGCCGTAACCGCTTTTTCGAGGCGGTAACCGTGGGCTTTCAAGCGTGCGCGGTAGTCCGGCAACCGACGGACCCGCAACCCGGTCGCCCAACCGAACAGACGGTATAAACCGCTGATCCACACTCTGGCCCGCCACGCGGCGAAACCACTGGCAGGCTGGTGAAACTCCGAAACGATCCAGGTTGCATTCGGCTCGACGAACGCGTCGAGGCGGGAGAGCAGCGTGTCGATTTGCGGTTCTGTCAGGCAGTCCAGGAAAAAATGGGTGATTACCAAACCGTAGCTTCGACCGGGCGGAGGCGACCAATCCAGAGCGTCGGCGCAGTGAAATTCGGTCCGCCGTTTTGTTTCTCCTTTGCCCAGCAATCCGACCAACCGCCGCCTGGCCGACGCAACCATTGCCGCGCTGTTGTCCACGTAGTCCGCCCGAACGGCAGGATGATTCGCCAGGAGCGCGGCCAGAAACCTCCCGTCGCCGTCACCGAGCAGCAACGCCCGCCCCGACGTTTGTTTCGCGGCCAGTTCCGACAAAAATGCGGAGCGCCGACGCTCCAACGTCCGGCCCATGCCGAGGTATTCCAACGTCCGGTACCAGCGCGCCAAGGGGTCGCAGTTCACGCCGGTTTGACGTGATTGCCCGCTTTGACGGTCGCTCCCGCCGCCACGATGGCCGAACCGCCGATCACGGTGGGCTCTTCGGGTCCACCCACCCGTGCGCCCTCGCTCACCACGGCTTTTTCATCGACGATTCCCTTTTGGACCCGGGCACCTCCCTCGATCCGCGCTCCATGCAGCAGGACAGAGTCTTCCACCAGCGCGCCCGCCGCGACGAAGACATCCGGGGCGAGGATCGACCGGCGCACGGTGCCCGCGACCGTGCAGCCCGGCGAAAGCAAGCTCTCCTCGATCCGGGCCCCGCCGAGCACGTGCGCGGGCAGACGCTGCGCGCCGTAGGTCAGGATCGGCCACGCCGGATCGTCCAGGGCCAGCTCGGCCTTGTCCGCGAGCAGGTCCATGTGGGCCTGCCAATAGCTCTCGATGGTGCCCACGTCCCGCCAGTAGCTCGGCAGCGGTAATTCCCAAGCTTTGCCTGCCTTGACGAAGCGCGGCAACAGTTCGTCTCCGTAATCCTGGAGTTTTCCTCCGTCCGCCGCGATCTCGTCCAACGTTTCCAGCAAGCGTTTGGCATCATACAGAAAAATTTCGGCGGTAATACGCGTGCCTTTGGGATGCTTGGGCTTGTAAGCGAACCCGGTGACATGCCCGTCGTCATCCGCCTGCACGACACCGTACCGGCTCGGGTCGTCGCCGTGCGGGACGTTGGTCGTCACCAGAGTGAGTTCGGCTCCGCACGCGTGATGCCGCTCGACGAGATCGCGGTAGTCCAGCTTGTAAACGTGGTCCGCGCTCAGGACGAGAATCAGGTCCGGCCCGAACTCGCGGATGAGACGCCGGTGGCGGTAGATGGCGTCGGCGTTGCCCTCCGCAAATCCGCCTTGCTCCTTTTGGCCGGACTTCCCGCTTTTGCCGTCGCCGCCCTCGACGGAAGGCGGCAGCACCTGCAACCCGCCGTACGTTCGATCCAAATCCCACGGCCGCCCGTTGGCGAGATGATCGTTGAGGGAATGAAGCTGGTACTGCTCGATCACCCAGACGTTCGTCAGTTCGCTGTGCAGACAATTACTCAGGGAAAAGTCGATGAGCCGCAAGGTGCCGCCGAACGACACCGCCGGTTTGGCGCGCTTCTGGGTGAGCGGCCCGAGCCGTCCCCCTTCCCCACCCGCCAGGATCAGGACGAGGATGCGTTCGCGTTTCATGCTCAGTGGAACTGAGCCAGCAGGCGCACGTCGTTCTCGACGAGCATCCGCACGTCGGGCAGCCCGGTGAGAATCATCGCCAGACGGTCCAGCCCGAAGCCGAAGGCAAACCCGGTCACCGTCTCGGGATCGTAAGCCGCGTCTTTCCGCCTGGTACCAACCGCCTCGAACACCGCCGGATCGACCATGCCGCAACCGGCGACTTCGATCCAGGCACCGTTTTTGATGGCGACGGATTTCACGTCGATCTCGAAGCTCGGTTCCGTGAACGGGAAGAAGTGCGGGCGAAAACGCACCGCCGTCCCGGAACCGAACAACTCACGAAAGAAAAACTCCAGCGTGCCTTTCAGGTCGGCCAGGCTCACGTTGGCATCCACGTAGAGACCTTCCAACTGGTTGAACTGGGCCAGGTGCGTGGCGTCCACCTCGTCGCGGCGGTAGGCAGCTCCGGGGGCAATGATGCGCACGGGCGGCGGCTGGGTTTCCATCGTGCGAATCTGCACGGTAGAGGTGTGGGTACGCAGGAGGCGGCCGTCGGGCAGATAAAACGTGTCCTGTTCGTTGCGGGCCGGGTGATCGGCGGGCGTGTTGAGCGCGTCGAAGCAATGCCACTCGTCGTCGATGTCCGGGCCGTCGGCGAGCGCAAAACCCATCCGTCGAAAGATTTGCACCGTGCGGTCGAGAAGCTGCGTCAGCGGATGCAGGCCGCCCGTGGGCACCGCGAACGTCCCCGGCAGGCTGAGGTCCACGCCCGAGAGAGCGGCGGATTCACGCTCGGCGGTGAACTGCCCGGCACGATCTTCCAGCAGCGCGGTCAGGTTTTGCCGGACCTCGTTGAGCTTTTTGCCCACGGCGGGGCGCTCCTCTTTGGAGACGGCCTTCATCCCCTCGCCCATCTGCGCGAGCGAACCCTGCCGTCCAAAATATTTGACCCGCACGGCTTCCAACGCGGCGGCGTCGCCCGCCGCCGAGATTTCGGTCTGGGCCTGATCGGAAAGGGATTGGAGTTCGGCGAGCATGACACAAAAATCGCGCCGTCCGGGACTTGCGGTTGGCAAACCCGGCGGCGCGATGGAAAAGACGAGAATTAAGCAGCCTTGGACTTCTCCTTGAGCGCATCAACCGCCTTGGCCACAATGCCTTGGAAAGCGGTTTCCTCGGTCACCGCCAGGTCGGCGAGGACCTTGCGGTCAAGATCGATCCCGGCGGCTTTGATGCCTTCCATGAAACGGCTGTACGTGAGGCCGTGGGCACGGGCGGCGGCGTTGACGCGGGCGATCCACAACATGCGGAAGTTGCGCTTGCGCGTCTTGCGGTCGCGGTAGGACCAATACTTGCCCTTCATCGTCGCGTCCTTCGCGTAACGGAAAAGCTTGGAACGGCGACCGCGGTAACCTTTGGCGGAATCGAGGACCCGCTTGCGGCGCTCGCGGCTGGCTGGGGCGTTAGTGGCTCTTGGCATGACTCGGAATTAGTAAGCAGAAAATGGAAACAAATCGGGAAATATGTCGCGGTTGTCGCAGGCGTCGCAGATGCGGCGAACCGTTTCAGGCGAAAGGCAGGCAGTCCTTGATGCGCTGCACGTCGGTCTTGTGGACCACGCCGCGTTTGGCGAGTTGGCGTTTGCGCTTCGCGCTCTTGCTTTGCAGGATGTGGCGGCGGCCACTGTGGGCGAACAGAATCTTGCCCGTGCCCGTGATCTTGAAACGTTTGGCGGCGGACTTCTTGGTTTTGCGGCGGGCGACGGACTTTGGCATAGGGCCACGAAGTATGCTCACCTTTGACAAAAGCTCAAATTCTTTTTTAGTCCCGGATGCCAGACACCATTGGAATCCTCTTTGCCGGTCAAGGTGCGCAGGCCGTCGGCATGGGCCGCGAGCTTTGCGCGGCTTACCCGGTCGCCGCCCAAACCTTCGAGCAGGCCGACCAGATCCTCAACCGCCCTCTTTCCAAACTGGCGTTCGAGGGTCCGCTGGAGGAGTTGACCCTGACGGCCAATTGCCAGCCCGCGTTGTTCGTGCACGGGCTGGCCGTCCTGGCCGCGCTGCGGGCGGAAGTGGGGGAACTGCCGATCAAGGCGGCGGCGGGGCTGTCGCTGGGTGAATTTACGGCCCACGCGGCGGCGGGGACTTTTGATTTCGCCACGGGGCTGAAACTGGTGGAGGCGCGGGGGCGGTACATGGAAGAGGCTTGCGAGGCCAGCGCGGGCGCGATGGCGGCGGTCATCGGCGCGGATGAAAACGTGGTACGCGGCCTCGCCGCCGACATGGACGTGGACGTGGCCAACCTGAACGCCCCGGGGCAGATCGTCATCAGCGGCGAGCAGGAACGGATCGCCCTCGCCATCGGCATGGCCAAGGAGGCGGGCATCCGCAAGATCGTGCCGCTCAACGTGGCGGGCGCCTATCATTCCCGGCTGATGGAGCCCGCCTACCTGAAACTGGGCAACGAATTGATGCACACGGTGTTCGCCCAGCCGCGGTTTTCCGTGATTTCCAACGTGGACGCGCGCCCGGTGGGCGACGCCGACGACATCCGGCGGACACTAGCGGATCAGGTGACCGGCACGGTGTGCTGGCAGGCGTCCATCGAATACATGATCGACTCGTTGGGCTGTGATTTATTCCTGGAACTCGGGCCGGACAGCAAACTGGCGGGAATGGTCAGCCGCATCCGGTCGGGTACCGAAGTGC
The DNA here is from genome assembly GCA_903642295.1 of PVC group bacterium. Taxonomy (GTDB): domain Bacteria; phylum Verrucomicrobiota; class Verrucomicrobiia; order Chthoniobacterales; family SZAS-18; genus CAHJWO01. The sequence goes on from CAHJWO010000229.1 coordinate 7,451, forward strand.
TGTCCGTCGGCGATCCGCGGTCGCTGGCGCAGGCGGTCGAGCGGCTGCGTCGAACGGGATCGCCTGCGGTCTAAACCGGTGATGAAATGCGGGCGCGTCCCGGCTAACTGCCTATCCGGAAAACCCACGCGTTTTTTCTTACGCCCCTGCCGGGGCTGCGGGCGAATGGC
>CAHJWO010000230.1 GCA_903642295.1 PVC group bacterium
CCTTCTACCTTCTACCTTCTACCTTTCCCCTTCCGGCAACAGAATAAAACCCGTTTCCAGGTCCCCGATGACCTCGCTGTGCGCCCCGTCGTGCCGCCAGTGCTGGTAGCCGATCAACGCGCAAATCAACGCATCCACGCGATCCTCGGCGGGCTTGGTCCAACGCGCGGACAAAATTTCCGTCAACGCGGGCGTCTCTTCCAACTCCGGGAAATGCTCCCGGAGGCCATCTCGCAATAGCCCTTGCAGCCGCGCAAACTCCCCCCGCCGCGCCAGGATTGGGCCGCGCTTGTATTTCACGATCCGCTTCAGCCGCAGCCAGCGCACGGTCGCCGGATGCGGAAAAGTTTCCACCGCCAGCCGCGCCGCGCGGGGCGACTCCCAGCCGATCCGCATTCCCAATACCCGCTCGACCGCCGCCGCCAGTCGCAGCGGCCGCGGACACCGCGCCGCGTTGGCCGGGTGCGCGCCCGCGTGGAACCGGCCGAAGAGCGTGTGAGTCAGGCGGTCCACCGGACGGCTGCCGGCCACGTTGGGACAAATCAGCGGCGCGTCGAAAAGCACCATCGCCGGGGCGGGCGCGGGCGGTAGCCGCGTTCCGAGCCAGCCGAGCAGGGCGGCGTCGCCGAAGACGTGCGCCGTCTCCACGATGCGTGCTCCCCGGTCGGTCGCCTCCAACAGGCACAGGCCGTCGCCGTTGCGCTCGCCCCAAGCCAAGTCGAGCCCCACGATGAGAAAAGAATTCACGCAAGCACGATCCTCACTCTCCCGACGCTACCTCACCGCGATTCTCAACGAAGAGAAATCATTCCACGCCGTCACAGGTAGTGGAGAGGGCTGACACAAAACGCAGGTTTCCACCGATGAATGCATGGCAACCTGCCGCAAAATTGGCCGCTGGCAATCATCCGGCATCCTTTTCGCCGCCGCGTTCCGCTTTTGCCTTCCGGCGTTTTCCCACTAACTTCCCCGCATCATGTGGACGGGGCGTTTTCAGCAGGCAACGGACGCGCAGGTGCGCACTTACGGCGAATCGGTGTCCTTCGACTGGCGGCTTTACGCGCACGACATCGAGGGCTCGGTCGCCCACGCGGCGGCGCTCGCGGCGGCGGGACTGTTGACCGGCGACGAATGCGCGCAGATCGAAACCGGCCTGCGCCAGATCGGTCAGGAAATCGCGCGCGGGGAGTTCGAGTTCCGCGCCGACCTCGAAGACATCCACATGAACATCGAGTCGGCGCTGACCGCCCGCATCGGCCCCGCCGGGGCAAAGTTGCACACGGCCCGCTCGCGCAACGATCAGGTCGCGCTCGACCTGCGGCTCTACCTGCGCGCGGAGATCACCGAAATCCGGGACGCCCTGCGCGCCATGCAGCGTTCGCTCGTGGAACTCGGCGCGCGTTACCCGGAAGCACCCATGCCCGGTTACACGCATCTCCAACGCGCGCAGCCCGTTCTCTTCGCCCACCACCTACTCGCCTATGTCGAAATGTTCTCGCGCGACGACGGCCGCCTGGAAGACACCGCCAAACGCCTCGACGTGCTGCCGCTCGGCAGCGGCGCCATCGCGGGCTCGACCATCATGCTGGACCGCCATCTCGTCGCGCAAAAGCTCGGCTTTTCCCGGGTCAGCGAGAACAGCATGGACGCCGTCAGCGACCGGGATTTCGCGTGCGAATTTCTGGCCGCCGCCGCCATCCTCGGGATGCACCTGTCCCGCCTGAGCGAGGACGTGATCCTCTGGGCGACGAGCGAATTCGCCTTTTTGACGCTCAGCGACGCCTTTACCACCGGCTCCAGCCTCATGCCGCAGAAAAAGAACCCGGACGTGGCCGAACTGACGCGCGGCAAGACGGGCCGGCTCTACGGCAACTTGTTCCGGCTCCTGACGATCCTCAAAGGGTTGCCGATGACCTACAACCGCGATTTGCAAGAGGACAAGGAAGCCGTTTTCGACAGCGTGGACACACTCAAGGCGGCGCTCGGGGTGTTCGCGGCGATGCTGGGCGAGGCCCGCGCCGAGACCGCCAACATGGCCCGCGCGACGGCGGACCCGTTGCTCCTCGCCACGGACCTCGCCGATTACCTGGTCTTGAAGGGGGTGCCTTTCCGGCAGGCGCACGAGGTCATCGGCAAGCTGGTCGCGCTCTCTTTGGACAAGAAAGTCCCCTTTGCCGAATTGCCCTTGGCAGATTACCGCGCCGCCAGCGACGCCTTCGCCGAAGACGTGTACGCGGTGCTGGACGTACGCCGTTCGTTGGAAAGCCGCCGCACGCCGGGCGCGCCGTCGTTCAGCAACGTGGCCGGAAGGCTGGACGAATGGCGCAAACACCTCGTTGACCAAGGGCCCGCATAACTTCTCTATCCCTCGTCACACGGTACAAGAGCGATGACAAGAGAAACGTTTATCAATAAGCAGTCCGAGGCAGAAAAGCAGATCCGGCAGCATTGCATTTCTTTCGGGCTGATCTATGCCGTCTGGCTTGCAATGCTGATCGCCATTCCCTGCCTCCTGGCGTTCGCCTACTGTAGTTTTTACTTCCATACGAAGTTCGTTGCACGCGCCGTGATCGCGGGCGAGTTAATCTTTTGTGTCTTGGCTATCCTCGTGGCTAATCACTTCTACAAACGCAATGTACTCCGTTGGGTGCGTTATGCGCTAAAGTGCCCATCCTGTCGTCGAAGCTTGGTATTCTTGCTTCGCTGGCAGGTGGAAGAAATTGCGGAGGGGCGTTGCCCACATTGTCAGGAGACGATTGTCGACTCATGATGTCCAACGGCGACTGCACCACATCGTTGGCAAACCCTTGGGAATATCCTCAACCCATCTCAACTTCGTGAAAAAATCCTCCCTCATCCGCGACAAGGAAGGCTGGCGCACTGTCAGCGAAGAACCCAAGTATAAAGACAAAAATGTTGAGGTCACGATGCAAACCGTTTACACCCCGACGCGCCAGGATAAGCCCGCCCAGTGGACCGTTTGCCACCGCAAGGCCGCCGTGGTCATTGCGCCCATGACACCCGAGGGTAAGCTGATCCTGGTGCAGCAGGAACGCATCCCCGTGCGCGCCCTGCTGTGGGAATTTCCCGCCGGGCAGATCGACGAGGAAGATGCCGACGATGACCAGACCATCCTCGCTACCGCCAAGCGCGAAATGCAGGAAGAAACCGGCTACGAACTCGCCGCCGGGGTGGAAATGATCCCGCTGGGATATTTCTTCACGTCGCAGGGTTTTACCGACGAACACAACCACCTGTTTCTGGCGAAGGGCGTCGTGCCGTCGAAAGCCGGTCCGTCGCACGACGAAAACGAGGGCATCACCGACTGCCGGGAATTCACGTTGACCGAATTTCACCGCATGGTGTCCGAAAACGAGATCACGAACGCCAACACACTGAGCATGTACGCCAGGCTCTGCGCGCGGGGATTAATTTAAGGCCACTCATGCTCGTTGCACCCGCACAAGGTCCGGACGGCTGTCCCAGCCGTCCCTGACTGTCTGCCGAAACGCCCCGACCATCCGACCTTCCCCCGACAGCATGCTCCAGTCGAATTCTGTTCCGCCGCCCTGATGGATCTTTCCATCCTCCTTACCCCCATATCCGGCGACCTGGCGCACACCCGCGCCTGTCTCGAAAGCTTGGAGCGCACCCTGCCGCCGCGCCTCGATTGGGAACTGCTCCTCTTCGACAACCAGTCCTCACCCGCCCCTGATTTTCGCCACGAGCGCTTCCGCTTCCTTCCATCCGCCCCCGCCCCCAACCTTCCCTTCGGCCCCAACCTCCCCGCCCTCCGCAACGCCGCCGTTGCCGCCGCCCGTGCTCCGCTGCTCTGCTTTCTGTCACCCAACGCTGTCCTACTGCCCGGCTGGCTGCCGCCGATGCTCGACCTGCTTCACCGCGCGCCGCTGGCTGGCTGCATCGGCAACATCCACCGCGAACCCTACAGCGGATTGATCGACCATGCCGGTCTCCGCTTCGATGCCGACGGCCTACCCTTCCCTGTCGCAGCTGGCACCGCCCTCCTCCCGCGCGAGACCCGCGACCGCCACCCGGCGGTCTCTTTGACCTGCGCTCTCGTCACCCGTGCCCTCTTCGACCAGCTCGGCGGCTTCGACGCACGCTTCCACGGTGCGCTCGGCGACGTGGATTTCTGCCTGCGCGCCGCCGCCCTGGGCTACCGTCATTCCGTGGCCAACCGCAGCGTGATCTATCATTACGCCGACGCGGCCCTCATTCCCTCCGAGTCAGACGCCGACCTCGCCTTCTACCGCACATTCTGGGGCGCCCGCGCCCGCGCCGCCCACGCTCGTCGCGCCATCCTCTTCCAAAATCCCGCCGCTGGCTACACACGCGAGGGTTGGGAAATGGCGCGCGAGTCTTGTCGGCTACATCGTCAGCAACTCCTCGACATCCGGCGCGACGGCCACAGCTACCTGCGGAAGCATCTCCACCGTCCCTGGCGCTACAATTACGCGCGCCTCTGCCGCGCTCTCGGCAAATCGTTCCCGCCCCTCCCTCCCCCGCTTCCGTCCACGCCCGGCGAACCTTTCCACGATACCGCCGATACCACCCGACCCGACGACGGCTGGCTCTTTGACCCGCCTCCGCAATAGATTTACTCCCATCACGACCTTCATCGGTCAAGCCCATCGGCACACGCCCCGCCTTACTCTTTCCAAATCTGCGGAAATCTGCGAAATCTGCGGACAACCACTGCCTTTTGCCGAGGTCTCATGCGCTCCTCGCCCTCTCCCCGTAATCCCACTGCCGCGCCGCCGATCTTCTACGTTTGCGGGGACACCGCGCGCAGTCCGGCGCGTTCCGGCATCCAGACGGTAGTGCGCAGCCTCCTCGCGGCCTTCGGTACCGGCGGCAGTCCGGTGCGCCCGGTCGTCTGGGAAATGGCCGCCGCCGATCTGCGACCGCTGCCGCCGACCTGGTCGCTCGGACTGGGAGCGGAACCCCTGCGCGATCCGCCCACCCGCCTCCGCTCTTTGCTGTCCCACCCCGCCTCCTGGCCCGCCGCCTTGCTGGCGCACGGCCACTCCGAAAATCTCCCCCTCCACCGCCACCCCTACCACCAGACCGCTCCGCGCGGCAGTTGGGTGCTCCTGCCTGAACTCCTCTACCACGAGCGCAGTGCGGACCAGCTCGTCGATTACGTCCACCGGCGCGGCTGGCGTTTGGCCGCGATCTTGCACGACACCATCCCGGTCCAGCACCCCGAGTTTGTCCCCTCCGGCCTCCCCGCCGATCATGCCCGCTACCTGCGCGCCCTCGGCCACGCGGACCTGATCCTGCCCAATTCCGAGGCCACCGCCCGGGGCTGGCGCGAGTTCATCGACCGGGAAAAACTCCGCTCCCCGCCGGTCCGCGTTTGCACGCTGGCGTGCGATCTCCCCGGCATCCCGCGCGTGCGGGACCTCCCGCCGGTCCATGACCCTTCACCGGGCAACCCCATCCGCCTCCTTTGCGTCTCCACGCTGGAGTCCCGCAAAAACCACCGCACACTGCTCGCCGCCTACGAACTCGCCCTTGCCCGCCGCCCGGATCTCCCGCTCGCGCTTGATCTGGTCGGCGCGGCCTACGTCAGTGCGCCGGACATTGCCGATGCCGTCCGCACGCTCGCCGCGCGCTATCCCGACCGCGTGCGCTGGCACGAACGGACCGAACATGCCGCGCTTCAGCGCCTCTACGCCGACTGCGATTTCACCGTGTATCCCTCCGTGTTGGAAGGGTTCGGCATCCCCGTGATTGAAAGCCTCTGGTTCGCGCGGCCCTGCATCTGCGCCAATTTCGGTGTCATGGCCGAGAACGCCGTCGGTGGCGGTTGCCTCACCACCGACGTGCGCGACGCGGCCGCTTTGGCCGACGCCATCCTGCAACTCTCCGCTGCCCCCACCCTCCGCCAACGCCTCGCGCAAGAGACCGTCAAGCGCCGCCTCAAAACCTGGCGCGAATACGCGGACGAGATATTAGAAAGGATGGAGGATGAAGGATGAAGGATGCGGGTGATACCACTTCCGCTACGATGACGCGGCCTCGAATGGCAACGTAGGAAGGTCCTTCGGCTCGTTACACTCGTTCAGGATAACAGAAATTTGAAAGGGAAGCCGAGCGAAAGGATAAATTCTATCTCTCGCAACGTATTAAACTCTTTGCCCCCGGAAGTCTGTCATCCTGAGCGAGTGTAACGAGCCGAAGGACCTTCCCACGTTGCATTCCGGTCGCTGCCATCATGACTGAAGTGGCATCACACATATTTCTTCATCCGCCCGCATCCTGCACCCCGCACCCCGCACCCTGCACCCCGCACCCTGCACCCTGCACCCCGCACCCTGCATCCTGCATCCTGCATCCTGCATCCTGCATCCTGCATCCTGCATCTCGCACCCCGCATCCCTTTCTTCCCCTGCCTACTCTCCTCCTCAGCCGCCCCGACCGCGTTGGCGATGTCCTCATTGCCACGTCTTGCCTGGAACCGCTCCGCGCGCAACTTCCCGACACGCGCCTCGTTTTCGTCGCACGTGAAGCGATGCGTCCCTTGTTGGAAGGCCATCCGCTGCTCGACGGCTTTATCGCCACGCCTTTCGCCCCCGCCGCCGACACCCGCCGTTTCCGCCTCGAACGCCGCGATTGGGTCGCTCAACTCAGGAAGTGGAACGCCGACACCATCGTCCACCTGCACCCCGATGAAACCTGCCAGTATGCGGCGCAGGCCGCCCGCATCCCGCGCCGCGTCGGTTACCGTCACTCGTTCCTGCTGAACTGGACCCTCACCGACCGCCTGCCTGACCCCCGCCGCCGGGGCGACCGTCACGAAGCGCAGTACAACTTCGATCTCCTCGCGCCCCTCGGCGTCCGCCCGCCGCCGGTCACCACCTTGCGCCCGAGCGTCCACCTCGCCGATTCCTGGCGGCAATCCCTGCTCCTGCGCCTCGCTGCCGCCGGGTTCGACGATTTCGACACGAACGGTCAGCCTTACGCCGTCCTCAACCCGACCGCGCATTCCCTCGATCACCGCTGGCCCGCCGAACATTTCGCCTGGCTGGCCCTGGAACTCCTCCGGCCCGACCGTTACGCCCGCGTGTTCATCGTCGGTCCGTCGCTCGACGATCCTTCCGCCCGTGAACTCCGCCACCGCCTCGGCGCGGGCGTGGCGGGGCTGATCGACCTCACCGGCGCGACCAACCTCGCGGAACTCGGCGTCCTCCTGCGCCATGCCCGCGTGCTGGTCAGCCGCAACACGGGCACCACTCACCTCGCCGCCGCCGTGGGCTGTCCGACCGTGGAACTCTTCGGCCGACTCGAAGGCACGTATGGACCCGCCCGTTGGCGCTCTCTGGGTGAGCGCGTGACGACGATCCCCACTCCACTGACCGCACGCCGTTGGGCCGAGAACAAGCGCGCCTTCTGGCAGCGCGCCCACGCCGCGATCCCCCGGGAAGCCGTCTTGGAAGCCGCCCTGCGACCGCTGGCAGAAAGTCGGAAGTAGAAATCAGAAGCCGGAGCTTGGCGGCAGCACCACCGGTTGAAAGCGCCGGGGGTGGCCTTCTGCCTTCTGCCTTCTGCCTTCTGCCTTCTGCCTTCTGCCTTCT
>CAHJWO010000231.1 GCA_903642295.1 PVC group bacterium
GGGGAAAAGCGCCATTCGCCCGAAGCCCCGGCAGGGGCGTAAGAAAAAACGCGTGGGTTTTCCGGATCGGCAGTTAGTGCGTCGCTGGCTCTACCACCGCATCCGGCTTCGGCTTCGATATCGAGATGCGCCGCAACTCGCGCCTGGCTCCGGGATGCCCCGTGAGTCGCTCGCTCCGGGTCAGGGCCTCCACCGCCGCGTCTTCCTGCTGGGCCGCCTCGCTGGTCAAACCCAGCACGAACAAATATTCCGCCTGGCAAGCCAGCGCGACTTCCCCGTAGGTGGGGACGGACTTTTTTATCCAGGCCAGATGATCGAACGCTTCGCGCCTGCGGCCCAGGCTGGCCAGCGCGAGCGCGTAGTTACCTTCCGAACTGATGTGCGTTATCAGCAACGGGCCGGGAGAATATTTGCGGTCGGGGGAGCGGGTATTGAATGCCAGCGCGCTCTCCAGGGCCGACCGGACGGGGACCTCGTCCTTCAAGGTTTCCGACCAATATTTCGCCCGCACGTCGGCCTCCTGGATTTCCTGCCGCGCCCGGGCCTGGAAAGGATACTGCGCCATGATGTCGGCGACCAGCGTCCGCGTGTCCCGCCAGACGAGCGCCCGGCGCGCGGAAAGCCCGATGCCCACCGCTACCAGCGCGATCATCAAGGACGCCGCGAGCAGCGGGCGGGGTGCTTCCTGGCCGTCCTTGCGCCACCGCAGCAGCCGGTCCAATCCCCATGCCAGCAGGATGCAGAGCGGGGCCAGCGCCGGGTACATGCGCGCCTCCACCATCAGATCCGCGTTCGGGTTGGCCAACCGATGCACGATGCCTAATAGCGCCACGGCGAGCAGGGTTCCCGCCGCACGGGTGGCGCCGGACCGCCGGAAATACAGAAATCCCCCGGCGGCGACGACCGCTGCCTCCGCCGAAGCGGCCACCCACGCGACGGTGTCGCCCCAGCCAACCGTCCAGGCGATCTGGTGGTCGCTGCATAGCCCGACGGGTAGCACGACGCGCTCCAGATACATCCAGAACACGCGCGCCTTGGTCAGCGTATGCCAGCCGAACCGGGGATGGTGCAGCGCCGCATACGCCGTCTGCCACGCGGGCCACGCCAGCAGCGCGACGCCCACTGTCACCAGCGTCAGCGACAGCGTGACCGGCCAGTTGCCCGTCACCATCGACGCCGCCTTGGGCGTGGCGACCAACTTCGTTTTGACGCGGGTCGCCGGGCCGGGCAGGGGTTGCGCCACCTCCCCGCGCACCAGCGACGCGGGCAAGCGGGGAGTGCCGAACCAGACCAGCGCCGCCGTCCCCGCCGCCAGGATGAAGCCGACTTCTTTGCAGAAGGTCGCCGCCGTCACGGCCAGCAGCATCGCCACCGGCCAGCGGTAGCCGGGTTTCCTCTGCCGCCGCCAGCGCAGGGCCGAGCGGGCCGCCAGCAGGCTGAACAGGCTGACCAGTTCGAGATCGCGCCACCGGACGTAGTTCACCACCTCGCTGGCCAGCGGATGCACCGCGAAGAGCAGCCCCGCCCACCACCCGATCCGCCGCGCCCGCTCGGGTACCAGGCCGGCGGATGCCACCAGGAACTGCCGCGCGAATCCACCGACGAGCACTGCCACGAGCAGGTGCAGCAGGAGGTTGCCCGCGTGAAAGGCCGGCGACGAAACGCCGAACAGGGCGTAGGTCAGCCAGTGGGTCAGATAGGTCAACGCGCGCAGGTTGGCCTGCCACCACTCGCCGTGGTCCACCCAGTCGTTCGCCACGACCTGCGTCCAGTCCTCGAAGTAGAACGTCGAGCGCACGCTCAGGCCGTGTGCCAGGAGCGCGGCCAGCAGGATCGTCGGCACAACGACCCGCGCCGGATACCGGGTGGGCGTCTCGTCCGCCGCCTCGTCGATCCCGGCTCGGCGATACCGCCGCGCCGGCCGGAAGGGGAGATTGGTGAAATGGGGATCCGGGGCCGTGGATTCCGGGGCCGCTGGCGCCGGGCGCGGCTCGTGGGGAGGCTCGACGGAAGCAGGCTCGGGAACAGACGTGGAATCCACCCCGGAACGTTCTGTGCCCGGGGGCGTCAAGTCAAAGCGGAACGGTCACTATTTGCTGGGGTATATCCCTGACACCGCCGTCCCGTTTACCTCTACGCGCCGCTCGCCACACCGATGATGCTGATCCGGTGTTGGGTCGCCAGCCGGGCGATTTCCTCCCGGTCGAGCAACAGTGTCTGGCTTGCCTCCACGGCAATCGCCGCCAACCTTGCCTCCCCCGCGGTCTGGATCGTCCTCGGCCCGATCACCGGCACGTCGAACCGCAAATCCTGCTTCGGCTTGGAAACCTTGCCCAACGTCGCGCCGCCCTTGCCGCCCGCCAGGGCGCCGCCCCGGCGGATCGCCGCGTCTGTGCCTTCGAACGCCTCCACGGCCAGCACCGTGCCGTGGCGCACGACGACCGACTGGCCGATGTCCAGCGCGCTGGTGGCCTTGGCGGTGCGCAGGGCGAACTCCACGTCGAGCAGCGTCCGCTTGCCGGGGACGGGCCCCGCGATGTGCCCGACCGGCGCGAGGTGGTCTTCGAGGTAGGTCGTCGCGAGCAGCAGCGTGACGCCCGCTTTCGCCAGTTCGTCGGCTACCGCGCCGAAGAGGCTTTCGGCGTTGCGCTCCTTCAATTTGCCGAGCAGCAGCAGCGCCTTGAGGTCGGGCCGCAGGTCGAAGAGGTTCTTCGGGGCGATCTGTCCGGCCATGATGGCCCGGCTGACCCCCTGCTGCTGGAAAAACGCGAGCAGCCGTCCGAGCTGCCCGACGCGCATCCAGCCGGTCTCATCCGCCAACCCGGCGAGTGCGGGGTCGGTCTCGTGCTCGAACGCCGCGACGACGAGGCGCGCGACCCCGGCCCGGCGGGCCGCGCGGGCGAGCAGGAGCGGATAGTGGCCGCTGCCGGCGATGATCCCGAGCGCGGCGGAGGAAGGTTCAAGCTTCAAGAATCAAGCGACAAGGAAGGTCCCAGGGACGAAGACGAAATTTGCGACGCGTGCGATATCCTGCGACAAATAAATCCCGTATTTTCGCCTATTTTTCCCGCATTATCCCTTCGCCTTTTTCGAGGCGTCCGCGACCCCGCCGGTTTTCTTCTTTTTGGCTTGGGTAAAGTAAGCGCGGGCGTCGGCGGGGTCACCCTGATAGATAGCCGCGAAGCCGATCTTCTGGCGCACCGCCACGGCGGCGGTCCAGCCGTTGCCGTCCACGAATTTCCAGCGGTTGGGGGGGTCGATGTTCACCCCGTGTTGGTCCGCCCGGAAGACCAGGAAGGTCATGTTCTGCTCGCTCACCTTGATCTGCGCGACGAGGTGTTCCTTTTTGGCGAACACCCGGTAGCCGGTGGCCTGGGTATGGGTGAACGGGGAGGGCACCGCATAGTCCTCCAGGCCGTACTGGAGGAACAGCGTATCGCCGAGCAGGCTGCACTCGGTGGACAGCGGCTCGATGTGGTCGGCGTGCGGCCCTTTGCGGCTGTACTCGATCATGTCGCGCACCGCGTCGTCACCCGTAAAGCCCTGGAGGTGTTCGTAGTACACCTCGCCGCCCCAGCCGGCCAGGAACAGGAAAGCCAGCAACACCGCCCAGGCCGCCGGTTGGCGCAGAAGACCGCGCCAGTTTCCGCCGCGCGGCCGCGTGGCGCGTTTGATTCCGGCCTGCACTTCCGCCTCGAACGACAGCGGCAGCGGCACCCCCTGCACCAGCGGGGCCAGCCACCCGTCGAACTCCGCCTGTTGCGCGAAGGTTTCCCGGAGGGCCGGGTCGCCGTTGGCCTGCCGGACGGCCTCACGCACCCGGGGATCTCCCTGGTCAGAGCCGTCGGGGCGGCAGCAGGCCAGCAGGGCCGCGTGCTTGTCGGGGGAGGACATGGGAAAGGATGAAGGACGAAGGAGGAAGGCAGAGGGGCGGCGGAAACCCGATGGATCGTGGGAGCCTAACCTTTTGTTGCCACATTTTGCCGGCTGACTTCCTGCCGCTGGAGCAGCGTCCGGCCCCGGGTGAGCAATGCGGTTAGCTCGGCGGCTTTGATGCCCAGCGTTTCGGCCAGATCGGCGGGATCGAACAGGTAGAGGTAAAAAAGAATCAGCGCGCTGCGCTCCGCCTCGGGCAGCCCGGCAAAAAGCGCAACCAACTGGTGGGTAGCGTCGGAGGCGACGTCCGGCCGGTTGCCTTCGGCGTCCGGTGTGATGCCGGGGAAGCCTTCCAGGGCGTCGGGCATGGCGAGGGGTCGCGCACAGAGCGAGCGGGCGCGGGCGAAAAGCCAGCGTTTGACCCGCCGGGGGTCGCGCACGTCGCTCAGGTCGCCGCGCTCCGCCGTCTCAACCGTCAGACGCAGCACCTCGGCGGCGGTGGGAATGCTGCCCGTCATCAGGAACGCGAAACGATAGACCTCCGGCAGGTGTTCGCCGTAAGTCAGTGATTCGGGCGTTTCCCTCACGGGCGACAAACTTAAACGGCGCGTCCGGCGGGCACAAGACTCGAATTCAGCGGAAGTACGGTTGGTTACAGCGGTTCGCAGCCCGATGGAGCGATCCCGTTCGAATCAAGACGCGGCTGGCCGGAGCACAAGCTTGCCGAAATGCCGGCCCGCTGCTATTCCTCCGGCATGAGCAGCGACGCCGGTGGCGAACATTCCCTCTTCGAGGACTTCCTGAGCGGCAAACTCGAACCGGTGGCGGCGGCCAGTGGCGCCGCCGTCGTCCCACCGCCTTCGGAAGACGAGCTGGCCCACCAGCGGATCATCGGAAACCTGCGGCGCATCCTGACGCACCAGCTCAGGAGCGAATCGTGCACCGTCCTGCCAGCCGGGACCGCCGTGCGCGGCACGGGGAACGTCGGGGAAATCACTTACACGCCGGACCTCGTGGTGGACGCGCAGGAATGGGACGGTACCTCCGCCATCGCCCGCCAACCCCTCGTGGTATTCGAGGTGGCAATCCCCGGCTCGGAGCGAGCGGATTTCATCGGCAAATGGCAGATCCACCGCGCCGCGCCCACGGTGGGCGTCCACGTATTCGTGGACCAGGAGGGAGTGGTGATCACGGTCCGCCGCCGCAGGGGAGACCACTGGGAAGAGGAAAGTCTCGCGGACGCGGACGACCAGATTTTCCTGCCGACCATCCACGCGCTGGTGTCGCTGGCGGAGGTTTACGCGGACGCGCCGCCCGGGGGCGATGAATCGGTCGATTTCGGAAACGTGACCCTTTCGTAAAGTTCGGCCAGGGGCAGTTCGATCTCCAAAGTCGGGAGACTGATCACCGCTTCCAAGCCGATGATGCGTTCCATCTTCCAACCCTCCAGGGTTCGTCGTTCGACGATGATTTCCGGGCGGTCCTGCTCGATCCGCACGTAAGCTTCCAAGCTGTGCAAACGGAGGTAGGCCGTCCGCTTCTCCCGTTCATCGATCTGACGGGTGGACTCGGAGATAATCTCGAAGAGCACCGCCGGTTGCTCGCGCCACCCGTGGCCCGGGTCAGCCGGGTTGCAGGCGATCATCGCGTCCGGGTAATAAAAGTAGGTGCCGCCCGGAGATTCGTAGTAAATCCGCACTTTCATGTCGGAGCCGAAAGCCTCGCACCGACGGCCCCGGAGGCGAGCATGGAGCGCGCTGGTCAAGTTGATGGCGATTCGGTTATGCGGATCGCTTGCGCCGGCCATTGCATAAATGACCCCACCGAGATATTCGTACTTGATCGGACTAAGTTCCTCCGAGGCGAGAAACTCCTCGACGGTGAGGTAAGGCTGGCTGCGCACACCCGTCCCCGGTCGAGAAAGTACGCCAATATTCATCCATCTATTGATGCGTGAAAAGCCGAACGCACGCAAGCCGGACGATTTTGCCTCTTTGCGTTCCGACTGGGGCTGGGCCAAACTCTCCGCCCTGCCATGCCGATGAAATCCGTCCTCGAAGTGCTCACCTCCACGACGGAGTACTTCAAGACGAAGGGCGTCGAAAGTCCCCGGCTCAACATGGAGCACCTGCTGGCCCACATTCTGGGCAAGAAGTCACGCATGGAGTTGTACCTGGAGTTCGACCGTCCGCTCGGCGACAAGGAACTCGACGCCCTGCGTGAGTTGGTCAAGAAGCGCGGCCAGGGGGTGCCGCTGCAACACCTGCTCGGCACGACGGAGTTTCATGGCCGAACGTTCCTGACGGACGCGCGCGCGCTCATCCCCCGGCCCGAGACGGAACACTTCGTCGAATTGCTCCTCAAACTGGAACTGCCCGCCGACGCCCGCTGCCTGGACGTGGGGACGGGCAGCGGCGTGATCGCCCTGACGCTCGCCGCCGAACGACCGGCGGCCGCCGTGCAGGCGGTGGACCGTTCGCCCAACGCGCTGGGTCTCGCCCGGGAGAACGCCGACAAACTAGGACTGGCGGAACGCGTGGAGTTTTTGCAAGGCGACCTCTTCGCGCCATGCCCGGGGCCCTACGACCTCATCGCGGCAAACCTGCCCTACGTTCCCGTGGGAGACATCGCCGGTCTGTCGCGCGAGGTGCAATGCGACCCGATGATCGCACTGGACGGCGGCCAGGACGGACTGGAGATCGTCGCGCGGTGCGTCGCGCAGGCTCCCGAAAAGCTCGCGTCCGAGGGCTGGCTGGGGCTGGAGATCGGCCACGACCAGGCACCGCGCGTGCGGGAGATGCTGGCGGCGGCGGGTTACGCAGACATCCGGGTCGTGCAGGATTTCCAGGAGTTCGACCGCTTTCTTTTCGCCCGGCGACCGCATTGAAAGCGCCGGGACGGCGTGGGTCCTTTTTCCTGCTCGTAGCGGTTTTCATCACAAAAATCCCGCTCGCTTTGCGATGCGATCCCTGCTTGAATGTGCGTCCCCGCATCCGGCGGATCGTTCGACGGTTCAATTGACATTCCCCCTGTTTCCTATGGCGATGGATAAAATTCTCGTCCACGGCGGCGCGACCCTGCAGGGCAGCGTGCGCATCAGCGGCTCGAAAAACTCGGCGCTGCCCATCCTGGCCGCCGCGCTGCTGACGCGGGAACAGTGCATCATCCATCACGTCCCGGACCTGAGCGACATCAACTACATGCTCCAGATTTTGTCCCAGCTCGGGGCGGAGGTGGAGCGGGCCAGCGGGACGGTCACGATCAAGGCGGAGAACATCAAGACCCACGCGCCCTACGACATCGTGCGCAAGATGCGCGCATCGGTCTGCGTGCTCGGACCGCTGCTGGGCCGGGAAAAGGAGGCCACCGTCGCGCTACCGGGCGGGTGCGTCATCGGCGACCGGACCATCGACCTGCACCTGAAAGGTTTCGAGGCATTGGGCGCGAAGGTGCGCATGGTCGGCGGCGACGTGCGCTTGTTTGCCTCGGAACTGCATGGCACGAGCATCAATCTGCGCGGCAAGTTCGGTTCCACCGTGCTGGGCACGGACAACGTGATGATGGCCGCCGTGTTGGCGGAAGGCACCACGGTCATCGAAGCCGCCGCCGCCGAGCCGGAGGTCGCCGACCTCGCCAATTTTCTCACTGCGATGGGCGCGAAGATCGAGGGCGCGGGCACCCGGCGCATCATCATCGAAGGCGTCAGCGAACTGCACGGCGCGGA
>CAHJWO010000232.1 GCA_903642295.1 PVC group bacterium
TTCAAAGCCGCCAAGGAAATGCAGGCCGTGCTGGCGCGGCGGCGTTCGGAGTTGGAGCGCGACCTCGACCGGGCGCGCGGCACGAACTTCGAGAACCCGGACACGAGCATCGTGTCCATCGGTACGGTGGTCACGTTGAAGGAAGAGGGCGCCAAGAAAGCGGAGACCTACACGATTCTGGGTGCCTGGGACGGCGACCCGGAGAAGAACATCCTCTCTTATCTGACGACCATCGGGCAGGCGATCATCGGGCACAAGGTCGGCGAGATCGTGCAGTTGCCCAGTGACAAAGGCGACGAGACGCGCGCGGTGAAGATCGAGAAGATCGTGGCGTATTCGGCGGCGTGAGGAAGCAGGCAGGCGTTAAGCGAAGGGTGATTATCCCCTCAAAACAGGTCGGGAGGTTTTGTCCGAGGTGGCAAGGGGCGAACCTGTTTTGAGGGGATAATCACCCAAGTAAATTAATGTCTTGAGATTAGCTATGGCATAAAGGGGCAGTTCGAAATTTTTGCACGAATAATTTTCCCGATCTTGGAACCCGCAAGTAACACACCTTACAATTGCCCTTGATCCTAACGCGCAACACTTAGCCCTGACGCTTGGGCAAGCGCTTCCTGGTCAGCGTCGAAAGTGAGGAAAGCCTCCGAGCGGACAGTGAGGGCAATTGCCACATGGAAAAGGTCCATTCCACGAATGGGCAATGTAGGGCCATGTTCTTGTGCAATTTGACCCGCTAGCTGAATCGCCTTGGTCCAATGAAATTCTCGGTGGGTCCAATAACCTAACCGCACTTCCTTTTCCAGTCTTCGGATGGATTGTTGCGCGTCGCCGGGTTCCAAATAACCCACCCGTTCAACTTGATAAAGGACGTTGAATACCTCGACACGTTGCCAAGGCGTCCAAAGCACTCTTGCCTGGACATCAAGGTCGAATAACCGCCATGCCCTTTCATGGTGGATGTCGTGCTGATAAACCAGCGCCAACCACCAGGAGGTATCCGCGTAATAGGTCACCGCCCGTTTTTAACGCAACGAGCGCAAAAAGGCGACACCATCGAAGGGCGGTGCATCGGGTCGCCCAACGATGGCATTGGATTTCGCCAGTGCGGCGGTCATCTGGCGACGCGGCAGTCGAACAGATTTTTGCTCGCCCTCACCTTTTACCTTGGCAACGCTGAGATTGGTCTTTCCATGCCTGACTTTGCGCTTGGTGAACATTGGACAAAACTTCTTTGAATCCGAGGATAATCCTAGTTGCTCAGAAGAAAAGGATTTTTGTGCCGAGGAACTCAAGGCAGCCGCCTCGACACCTCTGCCAGCGGTTTGCGCGGCTGGGCGGGCGGGACGTGGGCGGGGTAGCCGAAGAAGAGGAGGCCGACGATTTCCTCGCGGGCCGGGTCGATGGCGAGGAGTTCGTAGGTTTCCGGTAACTGGATGATTTTGCCGCTGCTCCATTGCATCCCCACCCCTTCGGACCAGGCCGCCAACTGCACGTTCTGGATCGCGCAGGCGATGGCTCCGTAGTCTTCGCGCTGGTGGACGGGCGAGCCGTCCAGATGCTGGCTGACCGCCACCACGCTGGGTTTGCCGAGAATCTTATCGGCGGTCATGGCGCGGATGCGCTCGTGGTCGGCGGCGGTGGCCTCGGTGTCGAGGAGCGCGGCCTGGCTTTGGGCGAAGGTTTCGGCCAGGCGGCGGTGGGTGTCCGGTCCGAGGAACGTCCAGCGCCAGGGTTGGGTCAGGCGGTGGTTTTGCGCCCAGAGTCCGGCGGTCAGCGCGCGGTCGAGGAGGTCGGCAGGGACGGCGTCGGGCCGGAAATCCTTGATGGTGCGCCGTCCGTTGATCGCCTCGAAAAGTTCCATGATCCCAGAGGTAAACCGGCCGCAGGCGATTGACAAGATTTGTCAGGCCAAGGCCGCGCCCAGAAACCGGATCAACAGCCGCAGCCGCGCCGGAACGTTGGCCTCTTCCAGCAATTTCTGGCGCTGGAAGGGGTTGCCGATGTACTTGTGGGCCACGAGGTCCGCCACCATCCCGGGGTCCGTCAGGTGGGCGAGAAAGGTGTCGAGTTGCTCGGGCATTTCCAGGCCCTTTTCCTTGAACCGCTGGCATAATTCAACCACTTTCGCCCCCAGCGCCTCGGCCTCGATGCTCTGGCCCTCGGTGTCTTCGATGCGTGCAATCGCCGCGATGCGGAAAGGCTCCACCTGCGAAAAGCCGGTGAAGCGCACCCGCGCCAGGCCTTGCAGGATGAGGTTGGAAGTCCCGTCCTCCCGGCCGACGCAGGCCCGGATCAGCCCGCAGCCCGCCACCTGGAAAAAGTCCTTCGGGCTGCTGACCTCTTCCACGCCCATTTTGACCATGGCGACGCAAAACATGCGCGAACCGGCCAGGCAGTGGGCCAGCATCGCGCGGTAGCGCGGCTCAAAGATGTAGAGCGGCAGGAGCGCCTGCGGCACGAGCATCGCCCCCGGGAGCACCATCACCGGAACGTGGGCAGGAAGCTCGATGGCGGCGGAGTCGGGCATGGCTTTGGGACGAGGATTTTTGGGCATGGTGGCAGGTAGCGGCGCTTTTTACCAGAGATCAGTACGCCCACCGGATGGGGAAGGATGTGGGACGTGGGACGCGAAGAAGGAGACGGGAAGCGGCAAGGAGTCGTTGGAAGCATGGTATTTCCATCGGACTACCACGCGGGAAGGTCCTTCGGCTCGTTCGGCTGCGCCGATTTGCCTTCGGCTCCCTTCGATTCGCAGACCCGGTTCACCCGCTCAGGATGACAGCAATGGAGCGAGATGATCATCTGCCAGAGGCCATGTCTCCCGCATCCCACTTCCGTTTCTGCCTTCGTCCTTCATCCTTCATCCTTCATCCTTCATCCTTCTTCTTCGATCCGCTCCCGCAACCGCTCGACCGGCCACTGCCCCGGCACCTGCGCTTCCCCACCCAGATAGCCGTAACAAAGCACGCTGCCCGCCGCTGCCAGCACCACGCGCGACGCCTTTCCCAGCCGGCCCATCCCCATGAGCGCCAGCGGCACCCGGTCTTCCACGTCCAGAAAATCCAGCAGCCTCGCCAGATCGCCGGGTCGCTCCGTCATCGCCGCGACCTTGAAAACGGCCGCTCCGGCGTCCACCGCCCGCCCGGCCAACTCGCGTAACCGTGCCAGACCCGGCATCCCCTGGAAATCATGGAACGAGGCCACGAGCCCCGCCCCGGCCTGCCGTGCCGCCGACACCGTCCCGGCCAGCGCCGCCAGCGAGCGAACCTCCACGTCCACGAGCATCGCCGCCGGCAGAAACCGCGCGTAGAGCCGCGCCCGCGCCGCATCGTCCAGATCCGCCACGGCGCCCCCTTCGTCCCCCCGCCGCACCGTCACCAACAGCGGACGCGGCGGCCGGGCTGCCAGGGCATCCAACGCCGCCAGCGCGGCGGGATCGTGCGCGAAGTGATCCACGCGGAGTTCCAACAGGTCCGGTGCGGCCTCCGGCCGGTTCCACAACGCCGCCGCCGCGCCGAGGGTCGCCGGGGAATGGACCGCCGCCACCACCCGCGCTTTGCCGTCAATCGACGCCCGACCGCCGGTTGGCCTTTGCAAATTCGCCGTTTTCCGTCGAAGATTGCTGTCGCGCGCGCCGTCCATTTCCGGCACGCTCTTTCCCGCAATGCTTCGCCGCAAGCAAGAAATCAATCAGCAACTCCAGCAGTTCATCGACGCTTTCCTGCTCCTGCTGGCGTTCTGGGGCGGGTACGCCCTGCGCGTCAACGGCACGGATTGGTTCCACATCGACCCCATCCCGCCCTTCCGGGATTTCCTGTGGCTGATCGTGGTCATCATGCCCTGCGGTCCGCTGATGCTCGAACTCCAGGGCTTCTACGAGCACCCGCTCCAGAAGCAAATTCTCCGCACGCTGATGCAGTTGGGCCGGGCGTTGGTGGGCCTGGCGCTGCTCTCGGGCCTGTGCGTGATGTTCCTCAAGGTGGCGCTGCCCTCGCGCTCGGTGCTCATCCTCTTCGTGATCATCGGCGCGGGGCTGCTGCTGGCGAAGGACCGGCTCATGCTCGCCTATTCCCACCGGCTGGCCAAGCGCGGGCTGTTGCGCGAGCCGGTGCTGCTGGCGGGCCTGCCGCTGGACATGGACAGCCTCGTGGGTTCGCTCACCCCGGAAATGCTCCTGCACATGGAGATCGTGGACCGGGTGGACATCGAAAAACAGCCGCTCTCCGACTTGGTCAGCGCCCTGCACCGCCATGCCATCAGCCGCGTGATCTTTTCTGCCAACCACAGCCATCTCCACGTATTGCAGGAGGCCATCAACGCCTGCGAAACGGAGGGTGTCGAGGCCTGGATGGTGGCCGATTTCGTCAAGACGGCCATCGCCAAACCGACCTTCGAGTCGCTGGGCGAGCGGCCCATGCTCGTGTTCCGCTCCACGCCCGACGCGAGCTGGTCCCTGTTGGGCAAGCGCCTGATCGACATGACCGGCGCGTTGATCGGCCTGCTCTTGCTGGCCCTGCCGCTGACGCTCGTGGCGCTGGCCATCAAGCTGACCTCGCCCGGCCCGGTCTTCTTCCGGCAACTGCGCGGCGGACGCCACGGCAAGCCGTTCACGATGTTCAAGTTCCGCACGATGTCCACCGACGCCGAGATGCGGCGCGCGGAGTTTCTGGCGTTCAACCAGATGAGCGGACCGGTCTTCAAGATCGAGCGCGACCCGCGCATCACCAAGATTGGTCGCTTTCTGCGCAAGACGAGCGTGGACGAGTTGCCGCAGCTCCTCAACGTGTTCCGGGGCGACATGAGTCTCGTTGGCCCCCGCCCCCTTCCCCTTTACGAGGTCGAGAAATTTGAGACCACGGCCCAGCGCCGCCGCCTGAGCGTCCCGCCCGGTCTGACGTGTCTATGGCAGATCAGCGGACGCAACGAGATCAAGAATTTCCAGGACTGGGTCAAGCTCGACCTCAAGTACATCGACAACTGGTCGCTCTGGCTGGACATCAAGATTCTGTTCAAGACGATCCCGGTGGTGTTGTTGGGCTTCGGCGCGAAGTGATCCTCCTGCCATGATGGTGTAGTTGCAAAACTTCCGTCACCCCGAGGCGAGGGCAACGAGGTGAAGGGCCTGCCGGCCTGCGGCAGCGGACCTCGGCGGTTCCTTCAACGCCATCCTCTCAGCAGTGGGATGAACGATCATTTGGCACTGGCTTGCCAGCAACGCTCTCGCCGCCGTCGCCCTTCAATTTGACGTATGCTGCACACCGATTCTCCAAAGCGGGCTCGCCGCGCTGCTTGTGTCGCTCAATGGTTTTCACTGGACTTCCGACAAAAGTCGGAAAGTGTCCGCAGATTTTCGCAGATTGAGGAGCAGTGGAGCGACCGCCGGTCCCCTTTTCTCTCCCATCGGCGAAAATCTGCGCAATCTGCGGACACTTTTCTCTCTTGGGAGCACTTTTGTCGGAGATCTACTGACCCGTCGCCAGCTAACGCCACACCGACGTTTTAGAATAAAGCCGCCTGCGTCAGAAACGAAAATTGAATCCTCCCAGCTTGTTCCCGCCGATGGTCACCGCCTTCCCCCGACTGTCTGGTAACCGCCGCCAAAGGCTCGTCCAACCGCGACCCGCTTCAGGCGGGGGATCGTGGCCGCGCGCAATGGCGTGCGCGCTCGCACCGCACGCCCGGGCCTTGCCCCGCAAATTTTGCGCTTGCGGACCTCGCGGGGGCGATTAGGCTTGCCGCAATCGTGGCGTTTCAACCGCAACAGCTCGCGCAAGTTTCCGGCGGCCTTCCTGGCCGTCTTGCGCTGCTTTGCCTTCCGCTGCTAGGGTTGGCCTCCCGCTAATCCTTTCCCTCTCACCTGCCTTTTCAGCCGGTTGGTTTGCCCTCAGCGCAAACCAGATGCCAGATTTTCCAGCCTCCGGCGGCCCCTGCCCATCCGCGCGCAGGTTTCCGGCTCTCCGCCTTCATCCTTCATCCCTCTCCTTCATCCTTTTTTTCTTCCCATGTCCGACAAAGTCCTCATCTTCGACACCACCCTGCGCGACGGCGAACAATGCCCCGGCGCTTCCATGAACCTGCGCGAGAAAATGGAGGTCGCCCGGCAGCTTGCCCGCCTCAACGTGGACATCATCGAGGCCGGTTTCCCGGTCATCAGCGACGGCGATTTCCACGCCGTACAGCAGATCGCCACCGAGGTGCGCGGACCCATCATCACCGGCCTCGCGCGCTGTACTGACCGGGACATCGACGCCGCCGGGGCCGCCGTGAAACCCGCCGGCGAGCGTGGCCGCATCCACGTCTTCCTGGCCACCTCCAAACTCCACCTGGAGCACAAGCTGAAAAAGGCCCAGAGCGAAATCCTGCGCCTCGCCGTCGAGGGCGTCAAACGCGCCAAGACCATGACCCACGACGTGGAGTTTTCCCCCGAGGACGCCTCCCGCACGGAACCCGAATTCCTGGCGCAGATTACCCAGGCCGCCATCGAAGCCGGGGCCACCACCATTAACATCCCCGACACCGTTGGCTTCGCCGTGCCCGACCAGTTCGCGGAACTGATCCGCTACCTCTTCGACAACGTGCGCAACATCCACGACGCCGTCATCAGCGTCCATTGCCACAACGATCTCGGCCTCGCCGTCGCCAACTCGCTGGCTGCCGTCCGCGCCGGTGCCCGGCAGGTGGAGGGCACCATCAACGGCATCGGCGAGCGTGCGGGCAACGCCGCCCTGGAGGAAGTCGTCATGGCCCTGCGCACCCGCCCGGAGATCTTCGGCCATGTCACCACCGACGTGAACACCCGCGAGATCGTCAAGAGCAGCCGCCTCATCAGCCGCATGAGCGGCCTGCTCGTCCCGCGCAGCAAGGCCATCGTCGGCGAGAACGCTTTCGCCCACAGCAGCGGCATCCATCAGGACGGCATCCTCAAAAAACGCGAGACCTACGAGATCATGGACCCGCACGACGTGGGCTGGGGCGAGACGGAATTGCCGCTCACCAAACACAGCGGACGCCACGCCATGATGAAGCGTCTGGAACACCTCGGCCATACCCTGACCGACGAGGAAGCCGCGCACGTCTTCCGCCGCTTCAAGGAAGTCGGCGACCGCAAGAAATTCGTGTACGACGACGACCTCGCCGCCCTGGTGGAGGACAGCAGCCTCGGCGCGCCAAACACCTACGAACTGGACTACTTCCACGTCACCAGCGGCACGACGACGATTCCCACGGCCACCGTCCGCCTGCGCAAGCTGGCGGGAGGCAATGGCGGCCCTGCCGAAAACAACGGCGACCCGGCCGAGGACGAGGTTTTGCAGGACAGTTCCCCCGGCAACGGGGCGGTGGACGCCGCGATGAAAGCCGTGGACCGCATCTTGGGCCGCCAGGGGCACCTCGTGGAATACCACGTCCAGGGCGTCACCGGCGGCAAGGACGCGCTGGGCGAAGTCACCCTCAAGGTGGATTTCGGCGACGGCAAGCTCGTCACCGGCAAGGGTGCCAGCACGGATGTCATCGAAGCCAGCGCGCGCGCCTACCTCCACGCCGTGGGCCGCGT
>CAHJWO010000233.1 GCA_903642295.1 PVC group bacterium
CGCGCCCGCCCCGACGCCCGACCCCGCCGTGGCGACGCGGGCGTTCGCGGAGTTCAAGCACGAGGTCGCGGCCTCCCAGGCCCGGGCGGTGCGGGCGCACCCGGCGCTCGGGGTGGCCGGAAGTCATTTCAACGCGGCCTTTGTCGCACGGTACCAAGCGCTCGTCCGGCAGCACAGTCCCCGGCTCGACAGCAGCGATTGGCCGGAGCGTCTGGCCGACGAGTGCGCCTTGCAGGTTCCGGCGGCGTATCAGTAGGACGCCTGGGCGGAAGATCCAAGAACCAAGATCCAAGGAAGGTCTCAAGCTTCAGGGTTCAAGATTTTGGGCGGTTTCGGACACGGTTTTACAACCCGGGGGGAGTGCCTTAGCGTCGCCGCGTTCGGTTCGGGTGTTCCCGTTTGCTTTCATGCGTTCCGCCGTCGTCGTTCGTGCCGCCATTTTCCTCGGCGTGGCTTTGCTGGCGGGTTGCACGGGTGGCGATCCCCAGGGCGCGTTTGACGCCGGGGTGCGCGACCCGGTGGCCTCGC
Source organism: PVC group bacterium (assembly GCA_903642295.1). Taxonomy (GTDB): domain Bacteria; phylum Verrucomicrobiota; class Verrucomicrobiia; order Chthoniobacterales; family SZAS-18; genus CAHJWO01. The sequence goes on from CAHJWO010000233.1 coordinate 529, forward strand.
GCCTGGGCAGGCGGGGCGGGGCGGTCGTCTGGCGGCGCGGGGGGCCGGAGGAGGCGCAGGCCGACGCGACGGTGGCGGCGGTGCTGCGGCGTCCGCTGACCGCGCAACGCGCCGTGCAGGTTGCGCTGCTCAATAACCGCACGCTCCAGGCGGCGTTCGCGGAGGTGGGCATTTCCTACGGCGATTATGTCACCGCCGGGATGCTCAAGAACCCGACGCTTGCCGCCAGCGGACGTTTTCCCGACCGCTCGTCGCTCGTTGCGGACTGGGAAGGGGCCGTGGCGCAGGACTTTCTGAATGCGCTCCTCCTGCCGTTGCGCCAGCGGCTCGCCGCCGAGCAACTGCGCGCCGTTGAATCGCGCGTGGCGGACGAAACGCTCAAGACCGCCGCCGAGGTCCAGCGCGCCTTCTATACTTATCAGGCCCGCCGCCAGCTCATCGACCGGCTGGGACTCATCGCCGAAACGAACGGAGCCGCCGCCGATTTCACCCGCAGCCTGCACGACGCGGGCAACGTCAGCGACCTGGACCTCGTCAACCAGCAGGCCGTCTTTTCGCAGTCGAAGATCGACCTGACCCAAGCGCACGCCCAGACGCTCAGCGACCGGGAAGCCGTCAACCGCCTGCTCGGACTCGACGGCGCGCAGGCGAGCGCCTGGACCGCCGCGAAATCCCTGCCGCCCATCCCCGGACGCGAACCCGGCACCGCCGCACTGGAAAACCGGGCCGTCGCCCAACGGTTGGACCTCCAGGCTGCCCGCACGACGCTCGCCGCCGCCGAGCGCGCGCTGGCCTTGCGCGTCGGCACACGCTACCTTCCGACCGGCATCACGCTGGGCGTGGACACCGAGCGCGAACCCGAAGGCGAGCACATCACCGGTCCGACGCTGGACCTCGAACTGCCGATCTTCAACCAGGGCCAGGGCGAGATCGCCACGCTCAAGGCCCGCGACCTCCAGGCCCGGCGCTTGTTGGAGGCGAAGATCATCGACGTGCGCTCCGAGGTGCGCGCCGCCCGGGCACAGGTCGCGGCGAACCGCGAACTGGCGCTGAGCATCCAGAACACCGTCCTGCCGCAGCGCCGGCAGGTGCTCGCGCTGACGCTCCAGCAATCCAACGGGATGCTGCGGGGCGCGTACGATTTGCTGACCGCCAAGGCGAACGAAGCAGCGGCGGAACGCTCCTACGTCGAGGCGTGGCGAGATTATTGGATTGCGCGGGCGGAGCTGGGACGAGCGGTGGGGGGAGGCTACTAACGTGGATTTATTTACAGTGTGAATTGATCCGACTAGACCAGGGTACCCACCGCAACGATTGTTGAGACTGTGAAACAAGCATACTCTTTCGCCACATTTATTTGACAGTGTAAATTTGGATGGCAAAATAAGGGGATGTAGCATTGAGCGCCGATTGCAAGGATCAGCGTCTATAAACACGAAACACCTCCCATGCCTCCCGTTGACAATCCACCATCTGAACCCGAAGATAGTTCTCGTGATCCAGCCGAGCCACCGTTCTCATCTTCCGCCAATTCTTCCGCCTTCGCCGGAGCTTGTAAAGACGATGGAAAAAGCATCCAAGATGCCTGGCGTCACTTACGAGCAGGCGCTCAGACAGACGCACAACTCTCTGAAAACTCGCTCTCTGAGCGAGCAAGGCAACAAGCCGGGCTCATCGATTTAGCCAATCGGACCGAGTGGACGGTACTGGAAACGGCTTTACTGGCCCTCCCGGTCCTTTCCGACAGGACTGCCGAGCACAAGGTGTACCTTGCTTCTGATCGATGCGTCTTGAAGGCGACTCTGCCTGGTTGGTGCGGTCAAGTTCCAATCATTTTGGATGGCAGGCTCCAACGCAGGGAGGCAAACCCAGCGCAGTATTTGGATCGCATCTGCCTGCACAACGTCGTCTTTAACGGCAGAATCAAACTGGTCGGCTTCTGTGTATCGGGGCGTCCGTCGCTCATTATCGGCGAGCCTCCTGGTCAACCCAGCATCGTTACGTCACAACCGTTCTATCTGGCTGCCGACTTAGATCATCCTGCTCCCACACCAGAAAAATTGGACAAATGGATGCGAGCACAAGGATTCTTAGGGATGCCCGCTTCTCACTTCGGCTGGGTACGTCCGGCGGATGGGGTGGTAGTCACCGACGCCAAGCCTGATAACTTTATCTTCACGGCAGACGGAATCCTTCCCATCGACCTGCAGATTGCTCAGGTTGACCCGGGGCTTTTGAGGCAACTCGTGGTAAGTTAGCAGATGCTTTCCCGCCGCAAGCTTCTCACCCGTGGTGCTGCCGCCCTCGCCGGCAGCTTGGCGTTGTTCACTCGGTTCACGGGCAAAGCGTCTGCTACCGAGGCCACGCCTGGGCCGCTATCCGACCCGCGACCCGCAGCAACCCGCAACCCGCAACGTCTGGGTTACACGCCCGTCACCACCCCCAACGGCTCGACGCTGCCCTTCGCGTTGAAAGACGGCGTGAAGGAATTCCACCTCACCGCCGAGCCGGTCAAACGCGAGTTCGCCCCCGGCATGACCGTCAACTGCTGGGGCTACAACGGCCAGACGCCGGGACCCACCATCGAGGCCGTCGAGGGCGACCGCGTGCGTATCCTCGTCACCAACAAATTGCCCGAGCCGACGAGCGTCCACTGGCACGGCGTCATCACGCCCAACGGCATGGACGGCGTCGCGGGCGTCACGCAAAGGGCGATCCCGCCCGGCGAGACTTATGCGTACGAGTTCACCCTGAAACAGCACGGCACGCAGATGTATCATCCCCACGCCGACGAGATGATCCAGATGGCGATGGGGATGCAGGGATTTTTCGTCATCCATCCGAAAGACGGAGAACCCGAGCCCATCGACCGGGATTTCTGCCTCTTTTTGCACGAATGGGCCGTCGCGCCGGGCACCAGCACGCCCAATCCGAACATCATGACGGACTTCAACCTGTTCACGTTCAACAGCCGCATCTTTCCGGGCACGGACCCTCTCGTCGTGAAGACGGGCGACCGGGTGCGCGTCCGGCTGGCGAACCTGAGCATGGACAGCCACCCGATCCACTTCCACGGCCACGTCTGGGAGACGACCTACGCCGACGGCGGCCCGATCCCGCAGAGCGCCCGCTGGCCCAGCGCGACGAGCGACGTGCCCCCGGGCACCACGCGCACGATGGAGTTCGTCGCCGATAACCCCGGCGACTGGCCGGTCCACTGCCACAAGACCCACCATGCCATGAACGCCATGACGCACGACGTTCCGAACGTGCTCGGCGCGGACCCCAAGAAGTTCAACGAGAAGATGAATCGGCTCGTGCCCGGCTACATGAGCATGGGCGAAACCGGGATGCACGGCATGACCGGCATGAACATGGGTCTGCCGAAGAACACGCTGCCGATGATGGCGGGCGACGGCCAATTCGGCCCGGTGGGGATGGGCGGAATGTTCACGCTGTTAAAGGTGCGCGACGAGTTGCCGCAGGGTTACGGGGTCGATCCCGGCCCGTACCAGAATCCGCCTGGGACGGTGGCCGGGCCGGTCGGCCCGGACGGCAAGATCATCGCGCAGCCCGCGCCCGCCGACAATGAGAAGGCGACGGGAAAAATGACCATGCCGATGGCCGTGGGTGCGAAATACACCTGCCCGATGCACCCGGAGGTCGTCAGCGCCAAGCCCGGCGACTGTCCCAAGTGCGGAATGCACCTGGTATTGAAAAAGTAGGCGGTGGCGGGGTGACCTCTCGTTGGTGATTGCACTTCGTTCTCGATCATCCAGAGCACGACGAGGCACGCGCACGGTCGAACCGAGTTGCTGGAGAAGCTCGCTGCCATGCTTGCCGGTGCTCGCAGGCAAAACCCGGCGCATGCGCGGGGTCGCAAACCACCGGGGCGGACCAAAGAAAAAACCGCTACCTTGCGCCTGCGAAGTGAATATAATTCAATCACAGCTTTCCACCAGCGAGTTTACTTTGCTTGCCGGGATCAACCTATTCGCCAAGCGTGTGAACGCGATGCGGTAGTGGGAGATCAGGCCAAATCATTCGCCTGCATCATGACGATCTCTCCCCATGACGGTGAAACCGAGCGGCTTGCGGCGTTGCAGGCTTACGGAATCCTGGACACACCACCCGAAGCGGGTTTCGAGCATATCACCTCGGTGGTGATTCGCCTTTTCAAGGTACCGATCGCCACCGTGACCCTGGTCGATGCCCACCGTCAATGGTTCAAGGCCGTCCGTGGTCTGGAGGTTCGGGAGACCCCCCGAGAACTCTCCTTTTGCGCACATGCGATGTGGGGCGACGACGTGATGGTCATACCCGATGCCACCCTCGATCCACGGTTTGTGGACAACCCTCAAGTCACGGGCGAGCCAAACATTCGGTTTTACGCGGGAGCCCCGCTGCATACGCCCGAAGGGCAACCCCTGGGCGCGCTGTGTGTGATTGACCGCCGCCCGCGGCGGTTCAGCCTGGCGGAACGACAGATATTGGCGGAAATGGCCTCGTTGGTGGAGGACGAACTCCTTCTGCGCCGGGTCGCCAGGGAACTGCACGCGGAAACCTTCCGACGCCAGCAAGCAGAGACCACGGTGAGCGAGCAACGCCTGCTGATCGAATCCCCTCGTGTCAGCGCCCGAAAGCCGACGGAAGAGAACGAAACAAAGACATCTCCCAGCATTGTACCGTCAATCGAGCAAGCGGCGCCGAGTCTCGATGTTCCCGCGAGGGCCGGTCGTTTTCAGCACATCGTCGAGGCAGCCAGCGACGCCATCTTCATGTACGATCTCCAGGGCGGTTTCGTGGATATCAACCCGGCCGCGTGCAAGCTGATGGGCTACGAGCGCGAGGAACTTTTACAACTACGGGTCGGCGACCTCGACATCGATTTTGATCCGGTCAAAGGCCCCAAGCGTTGGCAGGAAATGGGGGTGGGCAAGGCGGTGACCATGGAAGGCTTTGCCCAGCGCAAAGATGGCCGTGCTTTTCCAACGGAAGCGCGGGTCAGCATCGTGGAAACGGATGGGGAGCGTTTTGTGCTCGCGCTGGTGCGCGACACGACCGAACGCAAACAAGCGGAACGGTTGTTGCAGATGCGCGCCCGACAGCAACGGAAGGTCGCGCAAATGGGGGTGAAAGCTTTGCAGGGCGAGAAGGTGGAGGCGCTCCTCGATGAAGCCGTCACTGTCGTCGGTGATGCCCTGGGCATCGAAATTTGCCGGGTGCTCGAACACGGAAAAGCACGCGGGGAGTTCGTCACTCGTGCCGGCTTGAACTTGCCCGACCACGAGCGGGGCCAGCGCGCCGCCTCCGACAGCGTGAAGTTTGCCGACGGTCACGTGCTGCGCACGGGGCACGCCGTCATTGTCAAAGACCTTCAGCAAGATGCACGATTCGAACCGAGTCCCTGGTTGAAAGCAAGTGGCGCCGTCAGCGGCTTGCACGTCTCGGTCGGTGGCGATGGCAGCCACTCCCCGCAATACGGCGTCCTGGCCGCCTACACCCGGGAGCGGCGCGAGTTTACCGAAGATGACGTGTCCTTTGTCCAGTCCATCGCCAATGTGCTGGCGGCGGCCATCACCCGGCAGCGGGCAGAAGATGCGTTGCGTGCCGTCGAAGCACGGTACGACCGGATCGCTGCACATTCGCCGGGCATCGTTTACCAATACTTGCTGCGCGCGGATGGGACACTGGCGGTCCCTTTTATCAGCGAGGGCTGCCGCACGCTGTATGGGCAGGAGCCGAAAGAAATTCAGGCGCGGCCAGAGTGGATGATGGAATGCGTTCATCCCGATGATCGACCCGGCTTCAAGGCAGCCATCGTCCACTCCAAGCAAACGCTGACGCCGCTGTGCTGGCAAGGTCGTCACCTGCCGCCCGGGGGCGAAATCCGCTGGGTGCGCTTCGAATCACGGCCCGAACGCCTGCCGGACGGGGGCGTGATCTGTGACGGCATCATCGTGGACGTGACCGAGGAAGAGGAGCGGAAGGAGGCGCTCCGCCAGACCGAGCAGCGCTTCCGGCTGGCCAATTTTCATTCGCCCTTCCCGGTGATGCTGCACACCGACGACGGCGAGGTGATCCAGGTCAACGACGCCTGGACGCACATCACCGGCTACCAGCAGGAAGAAATCTCCACGGTGGAAACCTGGCTGCGGTTGGCCTATCCCTCGGACGACGCGAAAGAGGAAATCAGACGTTTTATCGCCCGGGCGTGGGAGCAGGTCGGCGTGGCCGAGATCCTCGGGCGGCGGGTCCGTTGTGTGGGGGGCGAGGAGCGCATCTGGGATATCAGCGGCGTGAATCTGGGACAACTGCCAGATGGCCGCTGGCTGCGGATGGATACAGCCGTTGACGTGACGGAGCGCCATCAGCAGGAGGAGGCGCTCCGGTTGGCGAAAGAAGAAGCCGAGCGGGCCAACATGGCCAAGAGCGTCTTCCTCTCGCGCATGAGCCACGAGTTGCGCACGCCGCTCAACGCCATCCTCGGCTTCGGTCAACTTTTGGAGTTGAGCCGAACGGATGAGCAGGATGCCTACGGCGTGCAACACATCCTCAAGGGTGGCCGCCACCTCCTTGGCATGGTAGACGAGGTGCTGGATCTCGCGCGGGTGGAAGCCGGTGAACTCGGTCTGAAACTGTCCGCGGTGCGGCTCGACAAACTGCTGCCGGAATGTGCCGGTTTGATCACGCGCATGGCGCAGGCCCGCGGGATTACCTGCCATGTGACGGTCAATGCTGCCTCCCGGGTGCCGGTGTGGACCGATGAACAACGGCTGCGCCAGGTGCTGCTCAACCTGCTTTCCAACGCGATCAAGTACAATCAGGAGGGGGGTCAAGTGAATCTGA
>CAHJWO010000234.1 GCA_903642295.1 PVC group bacterium
AGCTCTTCCGTGCCGCTATCAGCGATAACTTTCGTCTTCACCTTTTGCGCGTGAACTTTGGCGCGTAGGCCCTGGCGGCGAGCGGCGCACCGTTTTTGCTTCCGTCGCGGCGGCATTTCTGGTGAACCTCGACGGAGCTCCTCCGACGTTTATGAACTGGTCAAATCCCCGCGTGCCTTTGACGTTGTCGCTTTTCATCACACTGGGTTTCAGTCCCGCCAGCGTCCGTGCGCAGCAAGACAAGCCTTCCAAACCGGAAAGCGCCGGTTGGACTTCCTCTTGGACGCAGCCGGCCAATGAACAGCAGCGGAAGATCCGGGATTTCACCAACCAATTCGATCAACTATTTGCCGCGAAGCGTTACCCTGCCGCACTGCAAATGGGCAATCAGGGCATCAAAGACTTCCCGGATGATACGCGACCTTACCACGGCCGAGCGCTCGTCCTGATCCAACTCGGGCGCTTCGATCCTGCCTTGCAGGATATTGACGCAGGCGACCGTTTGACCGAGCAAAACCATGATATCGCCGGCCAAGCGGTTTTTATGCGTTTACGGGCGGATGTCCATGCTCACCAGAAAAACTATCCGGCCGCCGCTGAAGATTTGCGCACCGCCGTCAAGCTGAATCCCGCGGAATCCGGCGGGCTAAATGCTCTCGCCTGGCTGCGCGCGACGTGTCCGGTCCCGGCCCTTCGGGACGGACGGGAAGGCGTCAAGCTCGCGCAGAAGGCGCTCGCACTTCATCCCATCCACCCCTACACGGTCCTTGACACGCTCGCAGCGGCTTATGCCGAGTCCAACGACTATCCGCACGCGGTCGAGTCCGAAAAAGACGCCCTCGCGGACGCTCAAAAGGAGGCCGCTAAAAATGCGCACGCGATGAAATTCTTGAAGGATGCCCCGGCACGGTTGCAGCTTTTTGAGCAAGGCCAGCCCTATCATCACGATACATTTGCCGAGTAATTTCTGGCAGGATTGCCCCGTGGTCAGTATTATTCCGCCACTTTCCACCTCGCCCGTCTTCAATGTCCTTTGCCGTTTTTCACATGATCGCTCGTTACCGGCGCTACAGCACTCTGGCAGCATTTTTTTTCATCCTCCCCGGCGGGATCGGCTACGCCACCGATCAACTTCCCGGGTATGTCGTGGTTCCGATTACCTTGGTGGCCGACGCCAACCAGGCCATCGTCCGGGTGACGGCCAATGGACAATCCACCTCCCTCATGCTCGACACCGGCGCATCATCAACTTTCCTCGACAGTCGTTTTTACAAGGGCGCGAGCGCCAAAGCCAGCGGCGAAACCGAAAGCAAACTGCCGCCCGAGTTTCAGCATCGAACACTGCAAGCGAACGGTGAGAAAGTGGAGATCGGTTATGTTGCCAGCCTGAAATGCGGCGCCATGAATTTTGGGGGCGGGCCGGTTGCTGTCGCTGATTTATCCGGGCAACTGGGTCGTTACAACAGCCGACATCCTGAAGCCACCATTGGCGGGTTACTCGGGGAGGACATCCTACGTAAATACGCCGCCATCATCGACTGGAGGCGGCGCGGCGTCTACTTCAACACTGATCCGGCCAAGCGCCTCAAGCTAGGACCCGGCCTGACTGGCGCGGGTTGGACCGCCGTTCCCCTGTCCACCACCAACGCCAATCATTTTGCGGTCGCCTGCACCATCGAAGAGAAGCCCGTGCGCTTGGTCGTCGATACGGGAGCGACGTTCACCTCCTTCGACAAGGATGCAATTTCACTCCATCACATGATGTACAATCGAGACACTCGCAACAGCATCGGGCATCTGGCCATAAATCAAATGCATTCCTCAATGTTCGGCATGGATTCCACCGCTTACATGGCCCGAATCGAAAACTGGAAGATTGGCAACTATACGGTCCCGCATTCGGTGGTCATGTCGCACGCGATGCCTCCTGGGCTGGTCACTCACAACTCTGGCGGTGACGGGCCGATTGTTGGACTCCTCGGCGCCGAGGTTCTGGCGGGGAACAACGCGATCATCGATGTCGCAGGCGCCACCCTTTACCTCAAACCAAGCGCCGTCGCACGATCTTCCACGCGATGAACAGCCACGAACGGCCGCGATGGCAACCTTTGCGTCGGAAAGATCAGGCATCGCCCGTCTAGCATGGAAACTTTCTGGTGGACCGTGGCGGCGGTGTTGATGCTCGCGGGGCTCCTGGGGTCGGTATTCCCGGTTCTGCCGGACAGCTTGCTGATCCTGGCCGGAGCATTTTTACATCACTTCATGGTGAAGCCGGCGCACACGGTCGGCTGGTGGACGCTGGGAATCCTGACGGCGCTCTGCGTGCTGGCGCACATCGTCGATTTTGTCGCGGGTGCCGTCGGGGCGCGCCGCTTCGGAGCGAGCAAATGGGGCGCCTTCGGCGGGTTTGTCGGGGGGATCGTCGGCTTATTTTTCTTTCCGATTGGATTATTTTTAGGGCCGGTCATCGGGGCTTTGTGTGCGGAGATCATTTTTGCGGGCCGAGCGGTGGGGCCGGCAGTGAAATCCGGCTGGGGCACCCTGATCGGCACCACCGCCGGGATGATCGGCAAAATCGTCATCGACCTGGGCATGGTGGCGATTTTCTTCTGGAGTGCGCTGGCACACTGACCTACGCTCCTGCCGGATCGACAGACGGTCGCTGGCGGTTGCGAGGCTTGTATCGGCTCGCAGTTGCCAGAGGAAAGTCCGAACATCACAAGGCATCATGCCGCGTAAAACACGCGGGCACGGCGGGCGAAAGCCGGCGGTGACGGAAAGTGTCACAGAAAACAAACCGCTCTCGCTGGCCTGTACGGAGGCGATAGTAAGGGTGAAAAGGCGAGGTAAAAGCTCACCGCCCGGCGTGCAAACGCCGGGGCACGAAAAACCCCATGAGATGCAAGACAGAACAGGAGGCGGGTTGCCTGCCCAGCGAGTTTCCGTCAGGGAACTCGCGCCCTCCGGGTTATCGTCGCATCCCGCGCTTGCGCGGGGGGCGGTGGTCCCTGACCGGACGCCGCCAGATAAATGATCGTCACGGTTAGCCTTCCGAAAGGAAGGCTGCCGGACAAAACTCGGCTTATCGTCGTTCCGCGGCGGGTGCTTCGCTTCGGCGCGGTGCCCGCCGCTTTCTTTGGGGCCCGGCGTCCTTCATCCCTCCGACCATTCGGGCAAGGTGAATGCGAAGAACGCGCCTTTATTCTCCGTGCCCTCGGCCCAGATCGTCCCGCCGTGCCGGTGGATGATGCGATGCACCAGCGCGAGGCCAATGCCGGTGCCTTCAAAATCTTTCGCGTGATGCAATCGCTGGAACGCGCCGAAAAGCTTGTCGATGTAGCGCATGTCGAAGCCAACGCCGTTGTCGCGGATGAAGTACGTCGCAAACTCCGGCCCCGCGATGTTGCCGCCGATCTCGATGCGGACGGGCTCGCGGCCACGGGTGAACTTCAACGCATTGCTGATGAGGTTGAGCCACACCTGTCTCAGCAGCGAAGAATCCCCCACGGCGGGCGGCAGCGGCGCGATTTCGCACTCGATCTGCCGCCCCGGCTCACTCTCCATGATTTCACGATAAACGCTGCGCACCAACTCGTTCATCTCCACCTTGTCGGTGTGCAGTGATTGGATGCTCACCTTGGACAGCGTAAGCAGATCGTCAATCAGCCGGTCCATTTTTGATGCGTTGGCGGTAATACGATCCAAGGTCCGCCGCCCGGCCTCACCGATCTGTGCACCGTTGTCCTCCACCAACACCTGGGCAAAACCGCTGATCGCTCGCAGCGGGGCGCGGAGATCGTGGGCAACGGAATAGGAAAACGCGCGCATCTCCGCATTAGCCTCTTTGAGTTGCACATTGCTGCGCTGGATCTCTTGCTCTGCGCGGTTCGCCCGCTGAATCTGGCGGACCATGCCCGCAAACACAGCCGTCAGCAAAGCCAGGCTCAGCAGGCCACCTAAAGATTGAATGACCACCGAGCGCCAGCGGGTCACCCGGAGTTGTGCCAGGCGCGAGCCAAGCAGGATGTTTTCGTCGTCGATCATTTTCTGCACGTCGGAGCGGACGATGCCCATGAGCTTGACGCCCAGAGAATTGAGATACTTCGGGTCCAACGCTGCGGTGCCGAGTTGTTGGCGCTGCTCGATCCGGACCCGTGAGTTGGTAAAACGATCATCGATTGAGGATCGCAAATGCTGTAACTGCCAATGTTGTTTGGGGTTGTCTGCCACGAGACGCTCAATCAGGTCTAGTTGCGCGGGGACGTTTCGCACGGTGTTCTCGTAGGCTTCCAGGTAGGACGGAGTGCCGGATAGCACGAACATGCGTTGCGACGTGTCAGTGTCCTGCATACTGGACACCACGTTTTGGAGCGCCGTGGCGACCTGGTAGGTGTGCTCGACCCAACCGGCGGCAGCGGCCTGCTTCTGGATATTGTGGTAAGAAAATGCCCCGAGCGCGAACAAAAGCCCGAGTGCCATGGCCATCCCAAGGAGCAACCGGCGCGATAGATCGGCGACGGACCGCAGTAACAATGGCATTTTCATGGAGCCGAAACCTATGGTGAGATAAGCATACGGCAAGCCACAACGCCACGCTGTCCCCGGTTACCGGCTCGTAGAGCGCCCCACCGCCGGCGCAAAATCAGCCATCTCACCGCTCGACCCGAAAGACGTGTGCCGGACGGTTCTGTGGATCGAGCGAAATGTAGTTTCGCCGGTTGTGCCAACCAAACCTCTCGCCAGTGAGGAGATCTTGCACGGTGTACGCATCGCCGCGCTCCAGGTAACCGAACTCCTCGAAGGGCACCTCCACATAACCACTTTGCACCTGGTATGGGTCCACGTTGACGGCGACGAGGAGGATGTTGTCCATCGCCGGGGTCATCTTCATAAACCAGAGGATTTGGTCGTTATCGCTCGGTAGGAAACGCAGGTTATCGTACAGGTGCAGGGCGCGGTTCTCCTTGCGAATCCGGTTGAGCTTCGTGATGTGTTCCTTGATGTTGCCGGGCGCATTCCAGTCGCGGCCTTTGAACTGGTACTTTTCACTGTCATAGTATTCCTCTTTGCCCGGCAGAGCGGCATTTTCGCACAACTCGAAGCCGCTATAGATGCCGTACACCGTCGAGAGCGTGGCGGCGAGGGTCGCGCGGATCATGAAGGCCGGCCGGCCACCATGCTGGAGAAAGAACGGGAGGATGTCCGGTGTATTCGGGAAAAGATTCGCCCGGTAATAATCTTTCATCTCCATCTGGGTCAACTCGGTAAAGTACTCAATGAGTTCCGCCTTGGTGTTTCGCCACGTGAAATAGCTGTAGCTCTGGGTGAAACCCGCTTTGGCCAGCGCCTTCATCATCTTCGGCTTGGTGAAGGCTTCCGAGAGGAAGACGGCGTCCGGGTATTCCGCTTGCACGTTTTCGATCAGCCAACCCCAGAACGCGACCGGCTTGGTGTGCGGGTTGTCCACCCGAAAAATGCGCACTCCCCGGGCGCACCAGAACAGGATGATGCTCTTCATCTCCTGCCAGAGCGACTTCCAGTCGGCGCAGTGGAAGTTGAGCGGGTAGATGTCCTCGTAACGCTTGGGCGGGTTTTCGGCGTATTTGATGGAACCGTCTGGACGCTGAAAAAACCAGTCGGGATGATCGCGGACGTAAGGATGATCCGGCGAGCAGTTGATCGCAAAGTCCAGGGCGATTTCCATGCCCTTGGCGGCAACCTTCTTCACCAGCCAGTCGAAGTCCTTGAGCGTACCGATGGTGGGTTCGATCTGCTTGTGTCCGCCGGCCGGGCCGCCGATGGCGTACGGGCTCCCCGGTTCGCCGGTTTCGCTGGTCGTGGAATTGTTGCGTCCTTTTCGTTTCGTAAAGCCGATGGGATGGATCGGCGGAAAGTAGATCACGTCGAAACCCATCGCCGCTGCGTCGTCGATCCGGTCGAGGCAGTCCTTTAAGGTGGAGGTCGAGTCGGCTTTTCCTTCGGCGCAGCGCGGAAAGAACTCGTACCACGCGGCAAAGCGGGCGCCGGTCCGGTCCACGTACACCGGGGCGGGCGGTTTCATTTCCGTAGCCGCCGCACGGTCACTGTACGTCTCCATGAGAACGATCAGTTCGGGGTCGTGGGCCAGACGATCCACCTCGTCGGGGTTGCCCGCGCGAATGGTCGCGGCTAGCTCACGCAGGCGCGCGGCATCCGCCGGAGATTTCTTCGCCAGCAGGGACGCGGTTTCCAGCAGCCGGGCACCTTCTTCGATCTCTGTACCGAGGTCTGCGATTCCAGCCTGATACTTCTTGTCGAACTCGTGCTGCCAACTGGCGAAGGTGTCCTGCCACGCCTCGATGGTAAACTCGTGCGGGCCAATCTCCAGAAATCGGCAGTTCGCCCGCCAGCGGTCATTGACGATGAAAGCCATTGGGGTTTCGCTCCACGGATTCCTGGAGCCGGCCTGCCGCCATTTCAGCACCGCCGCCGTGATGTCGTGGCCGTCCTTGAAGATGTCGGCCTCGACGATCAGTTCCTCGCCGACCACTCGTTTGATCGCCAGCCGGCCCCCGTCCACCAGTGGGCTGACGTTTTCGATCACGACGGTGGGCAGGCGTTGGATGTTCATACGAAAGGGACTTCGCAGCGGAAGAGCCGCGAGGATGCCGCAGGGTTCGTCCCCCGGTCAAGCGTTACGCACCGACGCTTTGCGAGCTGACGAAAGCACCTATTTGTACGAATACGCCATCGCCCAGGCGGTCCGCGACTCCGGGGACTTATCGACCTTGAGAATCAAATAATAGCTGGCGGTCGCCGTGGGACGGATGTCGGCACCGGCAAAGAACGTGGCGTTTTCCTCTTTGTTCCAGGAACGGGTCTCGGCGAGATTGCCGTCCTGGTCGTAGATGTGAAGCGAGAGCGTCGCACCACGCACCCGCGTGGAAGCGTAAAAGCGGTAGTCGTTGCCCTTGAAAAATTGGTGCCGGATCGGCTTGGTCTCCCCGGTAGGCAGTTCGCCATTCCAGGTATCGGCGCGCAGGGTATACCCCTGCTTCAGGTCGCTGCTCAGCACCGATGCGAACACGATTTCAGGCAGCCAGTCAGGGCCTTCTTCCCCGGCGCTTCCAATGCGCGGCACCGCCAGCAATGTGAGAAAAATCGCCGCGCAGCACGCCGCGAAATCAGGCCGCGCGAGCCCACTCGTTACCCGTTTTATCATAGAAATCCCGGTTTGCTTGGAAGCATCGGTTCGATGCACCGGGAAGATAACCTTTACAACGGCTACGTCGAAAGGATTGCGCTTGCCAAAACAGAAAACTCCCACCGCCTGCCGACGGTGGGAGTATAAACCAGCCGGTCGTACCGAAG
>CAHJWO010000235.1 GCA_903642295.1 PVC group bacterium
TCCGGCAACAACCCGCTCACCTCCCGCACGATGTTGCCGCGCAACAGATTGAGCACCGAGTTGCGGTTCGGCGCGCCCAGGATCAACCGCGACGCGCCCACCGTCGCCGCCACGTCCACGATGGTGCCCGCCGCCGAGTCGCTGACCGCGTAGCAGGGCAGGACCGTCGCCTTGCCCTCCATCTGCTCCTTGGCGTACTTGAAAATGTCGCCCGCCTCCTCGTCGCTGGCCCACTTGCGGCGCCGGTCCTCGCTGGTGATGACCGTCTGCTCGCGCACGAACAACAGATACAACGGACGCCGGGTCTGCTGCGCTTCCTTCAGCGCGAAATCCAGCGTGCGGCCCCGGCCGCGCACGGCCACGAGCATCGGCTCGCCGTCCGTGTCCGCCGAGGTGGTCGCCAGCGATTTCGCCGTGCTGGTTCCCGGCCCCGCCGTGCTGCCCGTGCCGAAACTGGATTGCGCCGTCGCCACCTCGTCGCGCGCCCGTTTGCGCGCGGCGCGTTCCTTGGCCAGTTCGCGCATGATGAGCCCCACGACCAGGATCACGGCGGCGAAAATCCGGGCGTTGGGCTTGTCGATGAACAGGGAGATTTCGATGGCCGTCATCAACAGGAACGTCAGGAACATCATGGTGCGCTCGTTGCGCTTGAGCGGCACCTTTTTGTCCGTGGAGGTCGCCCCGAGGTTGCAGGCAATCGCGCCGACCACGCCCACCGCGTACAGGTCCGCCAGCCCCGACACGTCGCTGACCAGCAGCACCAGCGCCGCCGGGATCAACGTGGCGACAATGGTACCGATCTTGGGCACGCCGTAGGAGTTGAGTTGCTTGAAGACGGGCGGCATCTCGCCGTCGCGCGCCATGAGGAACTGCACGGTGATCAGGCCGCCGATGGCCGTGTTGACCGCCGAGAGCAGCAGCAGCCCGAAGACCACCGCTACGGCCACCCCGAAGAGGTGGCCGGCCCACGGCCCAAACACCCCGCCGACGAACTGCTCGCCCATGAACTTGAGCATGTAGTCGCGCACTCCCGGGGACGGCGCGCCGGGGGCCATGACCTCCATCCCGCTGCTGTCGCCGGGCACCGCGTGCAGCGCGCCGAGCGCGTGCATCCCCAGGCCGAGAAACGCCGTCAGGAAACACACCTCCAGCGCGATCCAGAGCAGCGCGGGCTTGGCCGTCTTCATCACGCTGGGATGCTCCGGGGAACTGCCCGGGTCGAGCTTCATGACGCCCGTGGCGTTGGCGATGGCCTCCACGCCCGAGAGCGCCAGCACGATGGCGACGAGGCCGTTCCAGTTCTTGAGGAATCCGCCGCTCAGGGGCTGGACATGACGGACAGCCTCGCCCAGGTGCGGCACGCAAAACAGCGCCAGGATGACGACGACGACGAAAGTCGGCACCGACACGGCGACCGCCAGGCCGCCCGTGTGTTTCGGTCCGAGGAGGTTGAGCGCGCCGATGCCCGCGATGGCCGCCGCCGCGAAGATTTCCGGGTGCGGCAGCCCGAGGTAAATGAACGCGGAGAGCGCGCTCAGCGCGGCGGTGACGATGTAGTCGGCGATGAGCAAAAACGCACCGACGATGGAGATGACCTCCGAGCGATGGCGCACGCTGGCGTACACGCCGCCGCCGTTGGGGTAGTGCTTGCAGATGAGCACGTAGTTGAGCGCGACCAGCCCGGTAATCACGCACATGGCCGCGATCAGCCAGAAGGAACTGTAGCCTGCCACCGCGAAGGCCAGGCCGATGACGTAAGCCTTGCTCGTGCCCCAGTCGCCGTAAAGGATGGACGCCGCGCGCTTTGCGTCCACATCGCGGGGGCGACTGGTTTCATTACCCAGGATCAGGGACATACTTTTCCAACCTTGTCCGGGCACCTGCGGGGTGCGGCGGACCATCAGCCCTCTGTCAAAGAGAAGCGGAGCGGACCGGGTTGGAGCCTGGTTCGTCCCTTGCCCTTGCTGTGCGCGCTGACGAGGTTAGCTGTCGGGCTTGAGCCAGTAAGTGCTCTTGGCGCCGCTGCGCCGTTCGCCCCGACCCATCCGTCCGTCGCAAAATGGGGATGCGCCGGGCGAAAGGGAGATCGGTTCCCCCGTTGACCCGGAAGACACCGGGCCATTGAGCAGACAAAGAACTGACCGGAGGATAACGGATGCCACGCGCGACGCAAGAGGCTTGTGACGGGGTGAAACGAACGTTTGTGCAAACTTCCGCAAAAATCATCTGCCGAATTATTGCGCGGAAAATGGTGTAAAATACAGGCAAGATGCCGCAGGCGTCGCAGGGAACGCAGGCGTCGCCATCGTTCGACGCGAAAGCATCTCGCCTTTTTCATGCCTCGAATTTCCACCCTGACGTATGATCGCGGCACGCTTTTGCTGCATCCGCCGCCCAAGGGCAAGGCCTGGGTGGACCACGCCGAATGGGACGACCGGGTCGAGAAGTTCCGCCTCCCCGCCGACCGCTACCGGCCTTTGATCGAGGCCCTGAAAGCGGCCGGAACGCGCGTGGACGACCGGGCGCGGGCGTTCACGGACCTGCCGCTGCGGTTCGCCGGGGGGCACGTGCCGCACGCGCACCAGGCCGAGGCGCTGGCCGCGTGGAAGGCGGCGGGACGGCGCGGGGTGGTCGTCTTGCCCACGGGCGCGGGCAAAACGTTGGTGGCGCAGTTGGCGCTGGAGGCGACGCCGCGCTCGGCGTTGATCGTCGTGCCGACCCTGGACCTGTTGCACCAGTGGTACGCCGGGTTGCGGACGGCGTTCCCGGGGACGGCAGTCGGCTTGCTGGGCGGCGGCTCGCGCGATCTGGCGGCTCCGCTCCTGGTGGCGACGTACGTCTCGGCGGCAGCGGAGGCGGAAACCCTGGGCAACCGCTATGCGCTGCTGATCTTTGACGAGGTTCACCACCTGCCCGCCGGGTACACGCGGGTCATCGCGGAGTATTCCATCGCGCCGTACCGACTCGGCCTGACCGCGACGCCGGAGCGGTCGGACGGCCGGGACCGCGATCTCGAAGGGTTGGTCGGACCGACGGTGTACAGCCGCGCGCCGGAAGAGTTGGCGGGCGGGGCGCTGGCGCCGTTCGAGTTGGTACGGATGCCGGTCGCATTATCGGACGAGGAGCGGCGGCGGTACGAGGAATGCGTCGCCCGGCGGAACCGGTTCCTGCAGGAGCGCAAGATTTTCCTGGGTTCGTTGGAGGGCTGGCGGCGGTTCGTACGGGCAAGCGCGTCGAGTCCGGCGGGCCGGGCGGCGATGCTGGCGCACCGCGAGGCCAAGCTGCTGGCGTTCGGCACGCAGGAAAAATTCCGCGTGCTGGAAGAGTTGTTGGCCAGGCACCCGGGACGGCGGACGCTCATCTTCACCGACGATACGGCGACGGTTTACCGGGTGGCGGAGGAATTTCTGATTCCCGCGATTACCCACCAGACACCGGTGAAGGAGCGGCACGAAACGCTGGGATATTTCCGGGACGGGACGTACCCGGTGATCGTCAGTTCGCGCGTGCTCAACGAGGGTGTGGACGTGCCGGAAGCGAGCGTGGCCATCGTGATGTCAGGCACGGGCGCGCGGCGCGAGCACATCCAGCGATTGGGGCGAATTTTGCGCCCGGTGGCGGGCAAGCGGGCGGTTTTGTATGAGATCATCGCCGAGGGGACGAGCGAGGAGGGAGTATCGAAGCGACGGGGTCGGCGGTAGGTCAAACGAAGCGCAACTTCGCAGATAAGTGCGTTCCCAAGTGCACCTTGGGAACGAGGCAAAGATTCAAGATTCGGAGGAGGAAGGAGGAACTTTCGCCGTTCTGCTCCAGTGCGGTGCGAACGCCGATGGAACGAACCCGGAGTCGATCTTTGCGGAGGCAGCTAAATTGCATGAAAGTCCTGCCCCGCCATGCTGACGACCGATTTGCTCATCACCCGCCGCCGGAACGGCGGGATCGTGCCGCACCGGCTGGCGCTGGATGTGGATGCGCTGGAACTGGCGACGGAGTTGATCGGGTTGTTCCGCGAGGCCGTGGGTTGCCGCAGGGCAGAGTTGGACGAAATGCTGACGGCGTTTGAGGGGGAGGATATCGCGTTCAAGATCAAGCGTGGGTTGGCTCACATTTTGGAGAACGATTTCTGCGAGTTTGAAACCGTGTCGCCAATGGAGCCGGGCGAATTGCGGCGGCGGGTGTTCGCGCTGGGGGCCGTGGGTGCGCCGTCGCGCGGGCGGCGGGAGACGTTGTTGGGAAAGGCGGCGGCGGGGTTGGCGCGCGAGGCGGGTCGGCTGGTGACGCCGGAGGAGGTCGCGGACGGGTTGTTCGCCGATTTGCCTGCCAACCAGGTGCTGACCGCGTTCGATGCGCCGGAACCGACGGCGCTCCTCCACCGCTACAACCTCGCGCAGGCGCAGGGCGTGTTTTACCGCGCACACGAGTTGACCATTACCGCGCACCGCAACACCCCGGCGCGGTACAAAGAACTTTTCCGGTACGTGAAGTTATTCGGCTTGATGACGTTGATCGAAGGAGATGCGGAACACGGGTTCACGTTGCGCGTGGACGGCCCGGCGAGTTTATTCACGCCGAGCACCCGCTACGGGCTGGCGATGGCGAAGTTGTTGCCCGCGCTGTTGCACGTCACCAAATGGAGCCTGCGCGCGGGGCTGAAACCGAGGAAAAGGGAGGGGGAGGAAGCGGGGGACGAAAGTGGCCGGAGCGGCCGGGTGCGCGAGGACGCGGCGAGAAAGGAGGCATGGCCGGACACGTTCCAGATGGATGCCAAGTGCGGGCTGGTCAGCCACTACAAGGCGGGCAAAGAGTTCGATTCCATTTTGGAGGAAGCGTTCGTCCAGCGATGGGAGAAGCTGGAAACGGAGTGGCGGCTGGAGCGGGAGGTCGATCTGGTGCCCGTCCCGGGGAGCGCGATCATCCCGGATTTTCGGGTCGCGCATCCCGACGGGAGGAGTGTGCTGGTGGAGATCGTCGGGTTTTGGAGGCCGGAGTATTTGCGCAAGAAATTTGCGCTGCTGCGGAAGTCAGGGCGGAAAGACCTGGTACTGGCCGTGAGCGAGCGGCTGAACCTGGACGCGGCGGGCGTGGACTTGGGCGAGTGGCGGGACGAGGTGGTGTGGTTCAAGGGCAAGCTCGATCCGAAGGCCGTTTTGGAGCGCGTGGAGACCGTGGCAGCGCGGCTGGGAAACGGGGCGGGGTGACGAGAATTAAAAGAACGGACGAAAATAGATCACGAAAAAGGCCAGGAGCAGCAGCAGGGCCGTGAAGATCCAGAATGGGTGCGGACCGGTGCGCGGAAGGCGGGAACCGCGACCGTTCTTGACGCCGAATTCCTGCCGGACGAACTCGTCGTAGTCGAAGGCGTCGTCGGGGACATCCGTCCCGTCATAGACGTTGGCGTCGTCGCGCCAGCCGCTGTTGTGATCGGCGCCGCAGCGGCGACAGGCTAGGGCATTGCGCGGCACGTCTTCACCGCAAACCGGGCAGACCTCGGGGGCAGGGGGGCGCATGGAGAAGAAAGGCGGAAGGCGGAAGATGCAGGATGCAGGATGCGGAATGTCAGCGAATGGGCGATGGGAGAAACTGCTCCGGCTTGGGGGATTGACGGAGAGGAGAAGCCTGTAGAGTTATTGATGCCTTCCAACATCGAAATCAAGGCGTGGGCGAAGGATCTCACGCGGAAACGGGGGCTGGTTGAACGGTTGGCAGGTAACGGACCGACCGTCATTCGGCAACGGGATACCTTCTTTCCTTGCGCGAGTGGGCGGCTCAAGCTGCGGGAGTTGGCAGAAGACCGGGGGGAGTTGATCGCCTACCGGCGCGCGGACGTGGCCGGGACCAAGCAGTCGGATTATCTGCTGTACCGGACTGCCGAGCCGGAAGCTCTGCGCGGCGTGCTGGCGGAGGCGCTGGGAACGGGCGTCGTCGTGACGAAGACGCGGCTGCTCTATCTGGTCGGGCAGACCCGCGTGCATTTGGATGACGTGGAAGGGTTGGGGGCTTTTTTGGAACTGGAAGTGGTGCTGGCGGAAGGCCAGGCGGCGGCGGACGGGCACCGGATCGCGCGGGAAATCATGGCGGCGCTGGAGGTACGGGAGGAAGATTTGATCGAGGGAGCGTACGCGGATTTGCTTGCCAAATATCCAGGCACGCAAGGCACGACCCAAACGCGAATGATTGAGTAAATCCCTGCAACCGAGGAAGTCTGCAACCGAAGAAACACTTCTATGGCAACAAACACTGGCAAAGGTTCCCGCAAAGGCGCGGTCGAGAGTCGCACGCAGGTCAAAAATCCTGTGACGGGTGACTACGTCAAACGCAACGAAGACCCCAAGAGCAAGGACGACGGCAAGTTTATGGACGTGAAGAAGGACGGTAAGCCGTTCAAGGGAGTGGCCAAGGAGCCAGACGGTCGTAGGACCAAGAAGTAAGGGTCAAACTTCAAGAAACCAACCTTCAAGGAAGTTCCAGGCAGGGAAGGTTCAAGAAAGAGAAGCACGGGGCGGATGGTGACCTGAGGGGGTCACTCGCCGCTGCGCACAGGGTTGTTGCTGACGCTCTCTTGCAGGCTGGCGAGCACGTAGTCGCGGTTCATCCGCGCGATGAAGCTGGCGCTGATCTCCTTCGGGCAAACGGCGGAACAATTGTACACGTTGGAGCAGTTGCCGAACCCCTCGTGATCCATCTGGCGGACCATCGCCACGGCGCGCGCCCCGCGCTCGGCCTGGCCTTGGGGCAGGAGAGAAAGCTGGGACATTTTCGCACCCGCAAAGAGCATCGCGCTGGCGTTCGGACAAGCCGCGACGCACGCGCCGCAGCCGATGCAGGCGGCGGCGTCCATCGCAAGGTCGGCGTTGAACTTGGGGACCGGGAGGGCATTGGCGTCGGGCGCGCTGCCCGTGCGGACGCTGACGTAGCCGCCCGCCTGGATGATGCGGTCGAAGCTGGAGCGGTCCACGATCAGGTCGCGCACGATGGGGAAGGCCTTGGCGCGGAAGGGCTCGACGTAGATCGTCTCGCCGTCCTGGAATTTGCGCATGTGGAGTTGGCAGGTGGCGATGCCCTCCTTGAAGTTGCCGTGCGGGACGCCGTTGATGGTAAGCGAGCAGGTGCCGCAGATGCCCTCGCGGCAGTCGCTGTCGTGCGCGATGGGTTCCTGGCCCTTTTGGGTGATGTCCTCGTTGACGAGGTCGAGCATCTCCAGAAAGGAGGCGCTGGCCGGGATGTCGGTGGCCTCGTAGTCCTTGATCTCGCCGAGGCTGTTGGCGTCGCGCTGACGCCAGATTTTCAGGTG
>CAHJWO010000236.1 GCA_903642295.1 PVC group bacterium
CACAATCTCGACGGGGTGCCGGCCGGGCGGAGTTTGGGAGACGTGCTGCGCTGGAAATTGCTCGGCGGAGCCGCCGCGGCCTGGCCGAAACAAACGCAACAAGACGTGGTCGAGCCGAAGTTGCCGGAGCGGATCGGGGAGGGAGACGTTGCCGCGACTTTCGTGGGACACAGCACGTTTTTGCTCCAGTTCGCGGGCGGACTCAACGTGCTGACCGATCCCGTCTGGAGCGACCGCGCCAGTCCCGTGAGCTTCGCGGGGCCGCGTCGCGTAAGGCCACCGGCGGTGAAGTTTGAAGATTTGCCGCCGATCCACGTGGTCATGGTCAGTCACGGGCATTACGATCACCTCGACCTGACGACATTGCGCCGATTGGAGCAGGCATT
Organism: PVC group bacterium; assembly: GCA_903642295.1. Lineage (GTDB taxonomy): Bacteria > Verrucomicrobiota > Verrucomicrobiia > Chthoniobacterales > SZAS-18 > CAHJWO01. The sequence goes on from CAHJWO010000236.1 coordinate 387, forward strand.
CGCTCCCCGGTTTATCACCGGTTTGGGCAACCGCGAGTTTTTGCGTGGGCATGGGTTGAAGCACGTCGAGGAGTTGGACTGGTGGCAATCGTGCCCGGCGGGTTTGGCCGGGGAAGCCGCGGGGTGGACGGTGACTTTCACCCCGGCGCAGCATTGGTCGGCGCGCAGTTTCAGCAAACGAAACAGGACATTATGGGGCGGGTTCTGGTGGCAGCGCGGCGATGCACCGGGGCCGCGCGTCTATTTTGCCGGTGACTCGGGTTTGGGCAGGAACTTTGCGTTGATCAGAGCGCGCATGGGTGCGCCGGACCTGGCGTTTCTACCCATTGGCGCGTACGAGCCCCGGTGGTTCATGCAACAACAACACATGAACCCGGAGGAAGCCGTCCAAGCGCATCTTGTCCTGGGTGCCAAACAAACCCTGGCGATGCATTTCGGCACTTTTCAACTGACGGACGAACCCATGGATGAGCCGGCGGCAGCGTTGGCGAGAAGTTTGCAGGCGCACCGGGTAGAGGCGGCCAGCTTTCGCGTGCCGAAGTTCGGGGAAACCTTTGCCCTGCGAAATGCAAATACTTGAGCACGGCGTCGGCCGGGAGACGGAAGCTGTTACCCCGATTTCTCCGGTGCAGCCTCCGGCTCCGGCATCGGCAGGGCGGCCTCCGGTGCCCGGACCACTTCCTCTGCCTCAATGTCCACCACGTCTCCTTCTTCGGGTCCTCTTTCCGGCAAAGGCCGCGTCCTGAGCGCTTCCTGCGCCTCGACGTTGAGCGCGTCGATGCGCTCCACGGGCAGGGGCTTGCCGTTCACGACCACCGTGATGAGGTTGCACCCATCCAAGATCATGTCGGGCAGGGCTGCCCGGAATGCCGCGCCGTCCGCAAAATCGGCCTCCATCATCCCATCCGAGTCTTCCCAATAGAGCACGTGGAGTTTCGTGGTGTCGGCACGTTTTTCCTTGATGAAGTCCTTGGTTTCCTCTCGATAAAGTTTTTGCAGACTCTTGGTCGAGGGCAGCGGTGCGGATTTGCGTTCCAGCATCGCCAAGATTTCGCTCATAGTCTGGTCGCGCTCGTCCGCCAGTCGCCGCTTGGCGTCCCAGTCGGTCTGCGGGAGTTGTTCGAGCAAGGACCGCGTGGCGTCGAAAGACTCGCCTTGCTCACCGACCGGCGTGTTGCCGTACATCAGATCGAAGACCGGCGAGTCTTCGTCTCCCTCCGCACCGACGAACACGAAATAATCGAAATCCTCCGGGATGACGGCGTTGATTGACGCCTGGAGCGAACGGATTTCGTCCCGAAGGGCGTCGGGCAGTTCATCGAACCGTTCTCCGAATTCGTCGCGGGAAAAATCCACGGGTTCGTCTTCGAGCGGCGCGCCGTAGTGCGCCACCACGCGCTGGTGCAGATCAATAATTTCTTTCATGAGAGAAGGGGGCCGCGTCGTCGGGATCAGGGCGATGGCGGCGCTGACGTTTACTTTTCTGCGAAGCTCCGCCATCCTGCATCTTCTTTTTGCATGACCGCCTTTCTTTTTCGACGTTTCGCCATCTTGCTGGCCGTGGTTTTTTGCGTCGTGACGATCACGTTTTTCATGATCCGTCTCGCGCCCGGTGGACCCTTCGACCGCGAGCGCAAGGTCTCCGCGAGCATTGAACGGGCGGAACGATTGAAATACAAACTCGAAGGTCCGGAAGGGCGCGCTGTTGGAGAACATCTGGCTGCGCGGCTGGGATGGGGCGGCACGGCGCGCGCGCGCCTGGGCGAAGCCGGGTCAATTCTGCAACAATACCGCGATTACCTTTGGGATCTGCTGCATGGTGATCTGCGGCTCTCCACCAAATATCTTAACCGCTCCGTAAACGAGATCATCGGTCAGACATTGCCCGTCTCCCTTTTGCTCGGCACCCTGGCCTTTACGCTCGCCACGACAGCCGGGGTCCTTCTGGGGGCGTTTGCTGCGGTACGGCACAACACCGCCCTCGACGCTGGCGCGATGTTCAGCGCGCTGCTCGCCATCAGCGTGCCGACGTTCGTGACCGGCCCGCTGTGCATCCTCGTGTTCGCGTTGAAATTCGGCGTGCTCCCGGTGGGCGGTTGGGGGCAGGCATCGCAAATTATCCTGCCTGCGCTCGTGCTCGCCGCACCTTACGTCGCCTACATTGCGCGGCTGATGCGCTCCAGCATGTTGGAAACCCTCGGCCAGGATTTCGTCCGCACCGCCCGCGCCAAAGGCCTCTCCGATTCCGCCGTGCTTTACCGCCACGCGTTGAAGGTCGCCATCCTGCCGGTGGTCAGCTACCTCGGGCCGCTCGCGGCGAACCTGCTCACTGGCTCGGTCGTCGTGGAAACCGTGTTCAACATCCCCGGCATGGGCGGCTTTTTCGTCAATAGCATCCTCAACCGCGACGGCTTTCTGCTCGGTGGCGTGGTCATCGTGTACTGCGTGCTCCTCGTCAGCCTGAACTTCCTGACGGACGTTGCCTACAAGCTGCTCGACCCGCGCGTGCAACTGGCCTGAATCAGGATGACAGAGGTTTTGACGCGTTAGTTTGGAGATAGACCCAGAATGGAAGCTGAGCGAGCAACAAACATGGACGCCCTGCCGGACAAAGCTGCCCCTGTCCCGGCGGTTGGGGGCAGCGCACCTCTGGCGGGACCTTCACCCCCGCCACCGACCAACCCGCCGCCGTCGCCCGCCGCCGCTCCGGCCCCGGCGATGCGCGCCGCGTCCTCGCCGCTGGCGCGTTTCTGGCGCAATCCGGCGGTCAAGATCGCTGTGCTGATCCTCGCGCTCGTCGGCGGCAGCGCCCTGTTCGGCCCGCTGCTGATGCCCGCACGCTACCAGTCCCCGACGCCGCTTCAACTCGCGCCGCCGTCGTTCGCGCACTGGCTCGGGACCGACCTCAACGGCCGTGACCAGCTTTACCGCGTCTTCATCGGCGCGCGCATCTCCCTGGCGGTCGGCCTGGCGGGCGCGCTGATCTCCTTCTTCATCGGCACGACCTACGGGCTGGTTTCCGGCTACGTCGGCGGACGCACCGACGCCGTGATGATGCGCGCCGTGGACGTGATTTACTCCATCCCGCGCCTGATCTTCATCATCATCCTCATCAACATCGTGGAGCAACCCTTCCACGCGTGGTTGCAGGGCAAGGTCGCGGCCTCCTCTAGCGAAGCCCTCCGCTCCTTGCCCGGCTACTCCAAGACGCTCATCCTCATCCTGTCGCTCGGCCTCGTGGAATGGCTGACGATGGCGCGCATCGTTCGGGGCCAAACCCTGGTCCTCAAGAATTTGCAGTTCGTCACGGCGGCGCGCAGTCTGGGCCAGACCCACCGCAAAATCCTCACGCGCCACCTGCTGCCCAACCTGACGGGCATCATCGCCGTGTATCTGACGCTGACGATCCCGGCGGTCATCCTGGACGAGAGTTTCCTGTCCTACCTGGGCCTCGGCGTGGACGCGAGCCAGGCGAGTTGGGGCACGCTGCTGAGCGACGGCGCGCAGGCGGTCAACCCGATCAAGAGCAGTTGGTGGCTGCTGGTGTTTCCGGCGGCGGTGATGTCCGGGACGCTGCTGGCGCTGAATTTTCTGGGGGACGGGCTGCGGGACGCGCTCGATCCGAGGGGAAAGTGAGGGTGGCGGGGTTAGGTGTTTTGATCTTCGATCTCGCTGTAAGCCATACGGAGAGGGGGTTCCGCGAAGCGATTGGACCATCGGGCACCCGAGACTTCTGGAAGCAAATCGCGATGACGATCCCAATTAAGGACATGAACACGGTGTAAATCTGGTTCCAAACCAGCCAATTCCTTCTGCGTGTTTAAAGGTGGACTGTGAGCGAAAATAAGAAGCCGCTCAGCGAGCCTGATATGACGGTTCCACGTCTCATCATCAGGCCTTGCCAATCCTCGAATCCGCCCGACGTACACTTCGATACGGCCTGCATCGCGGTTTTCAGCCCACTTCCAATGCTCCGGTATGCGTTGAGCAAACTTACGGCGCTCCGCTATGCCGATGTAGAGAAGTGCCATGTCGCCATAAACCGGATGTCCGCCGTACATCTGGTAAACGCCGAAGTCTGTCGGCTTGTCTAAGGTGGGGATTTCATCAAGCTTGTGCGGGCCATCCCAATGCAGGTGAATGATAATGTCTTCGGTTTCCATAGCGTTTTGAGGTAGTGATTGTGCTCAATACCCTGAGCAACCGACACGAACAAGCTAAAAACCGTCAGCCTGCTTTTGTTGATTGTTTTTGATCGAGAGTGCTAAGCTTTCCACCTGGAAATTCATTGCCCTTTCCATATCGGATATGCCCGCGCTTTTTGCAGGCATAGCAGCTACCATCCCGCTGAATTTCAGCATTTTCTGATCTTCGTGTACGATGAAATAGCAACTTGCGGCAACCTTACCATTGTCCGTGTCCTCGGAATGTATAGCGGACGGCCCAGTTTGCCTCAGCTTCGTCAACGGCTGAAGTTGCGCATCGGTAAATTGATACGCTTTGGAAACCAAACCGCAAAAGAACTGAACCGATTCGGCGGTAAACTGCTTTGCGTCTTGGTCCGTAGAAAATGTATGCGGCCCTGTGCCGACTACCTCAACAACAGACTCCGAAGCGTGAAATACCACCTGAACTTGCTTTCCGTTAAAAATATAGAACCGCGACGACAAATCACCTTTCGTCGTCGTGAATTTTGCCTTGCCAAAACGGGCATCGCATTGTTCTGGAGTTTCGCCCAAACGTGCGAGTGCGGTAGGCGAAATAGATAGCATCAGGCTGGCAGCGATTATTAAAATATAGCTTGGTTTCATGGGTAATTACGGGTGGTTGGCAGTACCTACAAGTATCGGTCATCCTATAGAGGCAAAATAGGGCGTCAACTTGAAGCCACTTTTTCTGCCTCGTTCCCAAGTTGGACTTGGGAACGCACTTGTCCGCGAAGTTGTACTTCGCTCTGTTGACGCTCATCCTACCGCCAACGGTCGCAGCGCAGGACTGGTTTGCTGCCGGGTAGCCATTCGTGCGCCGACGAATACCGCCAGTGTTCGGCAGCTACCACCAAGCCACGCGCCACGGGATTATGGTGGATGTAGTCGAGCTTCTGGAGCATCGCTTCGTCGGTGGATAATTCCTGCGGGTGGAAGCCTTCCTGCCAGATTTGATGCTGGCTCTCGGTTTTGTGTTTGGCTCGGTAGAACTCGAACTGATTGAGCAGCCACTCGCGGCCTTCCGCGCCGACTTGCGTCAGAAGGCGTTGCGCGGTGTGGCGTTTGATGGACGCCAGCGTGCGCGAGAGTTCGGGTGCGGCGACGATGGCGTGGAAGTGGTTGTCGAGGATCACCCAGGCGTAGATTTGCAGGTTCTTGTGGGTTTGGCAGTAGGCGAGCGCATCCGTGAGGATGTCGCAGCAGGTGCTGGTGGTGAAGACCGGCAGCCACTGGATGATCGTCGAGGTGACGAAGTGGGCTTGGCGGGGATCGCCGATATGGTAGCGGCTACGCATGTTGGGCGAGATTAGGCGAAGTACAACTTCGCGGACAAGTGCGTTCCCAAGTACAACTTGGGAACGAGGAGGGAAAGTGCGTTCCCAAGTACAACTTGGGAACGAGGAGGGAAGTGCAACTTGGGAACGAGGAGGGAAGTGCAACTTGGGAACGAGGGGCGAAGGGGCAGCGAGGAAAGGCGAAAGCTGGACGATTCTACCCGATTCACACCCGGTTTTCGGCGGTTTGCTGTCGATTTTTGACCAGTTCAAGGCGCTGGAAAGCGGCTTCAAGTCGTTGGAAGGCCGTTTCAAGTCGATTTTTGCTCGCTTCAAGGCGTTGGGAGGCTGATTCGGATCGTTGGAAGGCGGTTTCGGGTCGCTGGAAGGCGGTTTGCGGAAGATTTTCGGGGGTTCGCTCCCGATTTTTGCCCGCTTCCGGGAATTGACGTTGCCGAGGGTTGGGTTGGATTGCTATTCTTTGGCAGCCCTCAACCCCAACCCCTTATGAACGACGGTCAACGCAACAAACTCAGCATGTTTCTCGCCGTGCTCGGCGTCATGGAAACTTACCACGACCAGTGGCAAGCCCTCACCGGCATCAGCGAAATGGTGACCCGCCTGACCGGCCTTGCCCAATCCGTCCAAACCAACAGCGGCGTCCAGGGCACCCCGCGCACCGGCATCACGCAGGGCAAGAACCGCAAGCTCGTCGAGATGGCCCGGCTCACCGCCGAGATCGCGGGCTATCTGCACGCCTATGCCGTCAAGCAACAGGACGATAACCGCGCCGCGCAATCCGACGTGCACTTGTCCGACCTGCTCAATCTGGCGGAGCCGCTGGTCGCGCCGCGCTGCCGGAGCATCCACGACGCGGCCAACAGCCTGGCGTCGTCGTTGAGCAGCTACGGGCTGGAATCAGCGGACCTGACGGCGCTCGACGCGGCGATTGCGGCCTACGAAGCGGTGGTGACCGCGCCCCGGCAGGCCATCGCGGTCAACACGAGCGTGACGGCAGCCATCGCGACGGATCTGCGGGCGGGCAGCGATTTGCTCAAGGGGGAATTGGACCGGGTGATGCGCAAGTTCGAGCGGAGCGCCCCGGCGTTCTATCAGGCGTACCGGGATGCGCGGGTCATCGTGGACCTGCACGGGCACAAAGACCCGGCGGCGACGCCCGGGCCGGGTCCGGTCACGCCGACGCCGTAGCCGTCGCCGGCAGCGGGAGTAGCAGGGCGACGGGTTCCGTGGCCGGGAGTGTCCATTTTCTTGTTTTCCTCGTTCCCGGGTTGCATTTGGGAACGCACTTGTCCGGGCAGTTGGACTGCCATGCAGTGGTCACCAGACGAAGTACAACTTCGCAGACA
>CAHJWO010000237.1 GCA_903642295.1 PVC group bacterium
GCGCTTTGTCGAGGCGCCAAAGAGAGCACGCGAAGAGCACGCGAGGCGCGTGCGCTCTCCGGGATCCTCCGCAAACGGAAAGACCTTGAGCGCCGGGCATCGGCCCGGGGGGCGGACGCTTCTATATTAGACCTCCCGCAACCGTCCGCAGATTTCGCAGATTTTCGCCGATGACCAGCCGAGGGACCGCTTGGATTGTTTTTTCTTCCCTCCCATCGGCGGAAATCTGCGAAATCTGCGGACGGGTTCCGATGTTGACAGAATTTTGAGGCGTCAGTCCTGCATCCGCCCCCTGGGCTGCTTCGACCTCCCCGCTCGAAACCGGCGGACTTTTCCCCCTTTTGCAATTCCCATTTTGCCGTCACATTACCGGTTTATGCCATCCCACCCCTTCCGCCGGAGAGCGGCCGCCGTTTTGCTTTGCGCCGTTGCCTGCCTTCCCTTCACCACCGCTCTGCGCCTCGCCGCCCAGGAACCCGCCGCGCCCGTGGCGGCCAAACCCCCCGAGCCTTCGCCCACGCCCGCGCCGGGGGTGGAAAACTCCGTGGTCAAAATCTTCTCCACGGTGCGCTATCCCGATTCGTACAAGCCGTGGACGAAACAATCGCCGCGCGACTACACCGGCAGCGGGGCCGTCATCGCGGGCAAACGCATCCTCACCAACGCCCACGTCGTCCTCTACGCCAGCCAGATCCAGGTGCAGGCCAACCAGGCGGGCGACAAGCTCAGCGCCACCGTCGAGGCCGTCGCGCCGGGAATCGACCTCGCCGTCCTCAAGCTCGACGACGAATCCTTCTTCGACTCCCATCCCGCCCTGCCGATGGCCAAGACGCTGCCCGAGATCAAGGATGCCGTGCTCGTCTATGGCTATCCGCAAGGCGGCACCAGCCTGTCCATCACCAAGGGCATCGTCTCGCGCATCGAGTTCACGCCGTACAACCGCCCGGTGAGCGGGCTGCGCATCCAGATCGACGCCGCCATCAACCCGGGCAACTCCGGCGGTCCGGCGGTGGAGGGCGACACGATGATCGGCCTCGCGTTCTCGCGGCTGACGGGCGGCGCGGAGAACATCGGCTACATCATCCCGGGCGAGGAAATCGCCCTGTTCCTCGCGGACATCGCCGATGGCAAGTACGACGGCAAGCCCTCCCTGCGCGACGATTTCCAGACGTTGGAAAACCCCGCGTTGCGTCGATTCCTCAAGTTGGATAAGGGGGTCGCGGGCATGGTGGTCCACCGGCCCTTCGAGCCGTTCGAGACCGACAAGGATGCGGATGCCAAGCCCCCCGCCGCCGGGCCAGGCGACGCGCCCGCCACCCCCGCCGACCCGGACGACACCCTGCTCGAATGGGACGTGGTGACCCGCGTGGGCGACGTGCCCGTGGACGATCAGGGCATGGTCAAGATCGGGCCGAACCTGCGGGTCTTCTTCCTCTACCTCGTGCAGAAGCAGACGCACGACGGCAAGCTGACGGTGACCGTCGTGCGCCGCGGCAAGGAGCGCGCCCTGACGCTGTCCGCGCCCGCCCGGCACCCGCTGCTGATCCCGATTGCCGACGGCGGCTATCCCTCGTACTTCGTCTATGGGCCGATGGTGTTCGAGGACGTGACGACTCTGTTCATCGGCGGGCTGACCGACAGCCGGGAGATCGGCAATTACTTCGGGCGGCTGGCCTACGGCGGCAACCCGCTGCTGACCCGGCTGGCCGACCAGCCCCGCTTCGAGGGGGAGCGGCTGGTGACGATTTCCTCGCCGTTCTTTCCGCACAAGCTCGCCAAGGGCTACGACAGCGCGTTCGGGGAGGTAATCAAGACGATCAACGGCCAGCCCATCAAGAACCTGACGCACCTGGTCGAGACCCTGCGCGATTTGAAGGATGAATTCGTGACGGTCGAGTTCCAGGGGCACACGAGCGAGGCGCTGGTGTTTCCCCGCGCGGAGACGCTCGCCGCCACGGAGGATATCCTCACGGACAACGGCGTGCGCAGCCAGGGTTCGCCCGACACGATGGCGGTCTGGAACGCAAAAAAGGAATAGAGGGTCCTGACGGCTGTCCCGGCCGTCCCCATCGGGCCGCAGGCCCTTCCGGTTTCAGAGAGTCAACGCCGCGCGCCGCGCGCCGTTTTCCAGAGTTGGATGGTGCGCTCCGCCGCGCCATGCGTTACTCTGCGGCGTCGCCGCCTGCATGACCGCTCCGCCCGCTCCCGCCTCGCCGCCCGCCCGCGTTCCTTGACCCTCCCGTCCTTCATCCTGTTTGCCTGCTGCCTGCTGGTGTCATTCCTCTACGCGGGGATCGAGGCCGGGTTGCTGTCGCTCAGCCGTCCGCGGCTGCGCAGCCGCATCCACCGGGGCGAACGCGGGGCGGTGCGGCTCGGGCGGCTGCTCGCGCACCCGGGGCGGCTGCTCGCCACGGTGCTGCTGGTCACCAATTTCGCCAACGTGGCCGCGCTGGTGCTCATCACGGACGCCGCCGTGCGGACGCTGGGCGCGCCCGGTTACCTGTACGCCGGGGCGGCGATGCTGCCCGTTTATCTGCTCGGCCTGCAACTGCTGCCCAAGGCGCTTTTCCGGCGCTTCCCTTACCGGGCGACCGCCGCGCTCGCCGGGCTGTTGGAGGTGACCAGCCGCCTGCTCTGGCCGGTGCTCATCCCCGGACGCTTCCTGCTTGGCCGCACGCTTCTGCCGCCCGTGCCCACGCTGGAAGCCGACGCGCGGCGGGTGTCGGCCGCGCGGCAGGATTTCAAGGCCCTCACCGCCGAAGGCGGGCGCACCGGCGCGCTTTCCCCGGCGGAACACCGCATGATCGACAACGTCCTCGACTTCGAGGCGCTGACGACGCGCGAGGTGACCGAACCCCTGCCGGACGGCTACCGGCTGGCCGGAGCTGCCGGGGAGGTCCGGGTGGCGGACCTGCTGGCGTTCGCCCAGGCGCGCGAGCTGGACTACCTGCCCGTCTTCGACGCCGACGGCAGCCTGCTTGCGCTGCTCGACGTGTTCGTGCTGCGGCTCGAACGCGATGCTGACCGCGCGGCGGCGGCGTACCTGCGCCGCGCCCCGTTGATCGCCGCCCCGGAGGACCCGGCGCTGCGGACCCTGCGGCGGCTCCGTTCCGTCCGTCTGGGTGTGGCGGCGGTGCGGGACGCCGCAGGCCGGACCACGGGCTTCGTGCGCACCGGGGAATTGCTGCAACGTCTTGTGCGCCAGCGGGCGGCGGAAAATCCGGTAAAAAGCGGCTAGACCCTGCCGGGCGGCGCCAACCAAAAAAATTTGATATTTTCGTCACTTTTTCTAGCCAGATGCACTATGCACGGCTAGAATCGACGCGGTCTTCCCCCTTCCCCTGTTCCAGACCGGCCCCCCGCCGGGCGGCGAAATCCGTCCCACCCATCCCTTTCAGTCCCCATGAAATCCCCCCGCTTCTCCCAGCGTGGCCGCACCCTGTGCGCCCTTCACCGCCGCGCTCCCCGCGCCTTGGCTTTTGCCACCCTGCTCGGCCTGGCCGCCTCGCCTGCCGCCCTCCGGGCGGCGGACCGCACCTACAGCGGTGCTACCGGTAACTTCTCGACCGGGTTCACCCCGACGATCTCCGGGGCTACCACCGCCGACGACCTGATTTTCAACGGCGCGGCCTACACTGCCACGGACGACGTGACCAACGTCAACGTCAACGGCGTGCGCTTCAACAACACGGGCACGGTCCTGGTAACGCCCGGCACGGCAAGTAACGCCATCACGCTGGGCGGGGCCAACCCGTACATCGACTTCAACAACACTGGTCTGGTCACCGTCGCCACGAACACGACGTTCACGACCAGCGGCTTCATCGTCAAATCCACCGCTGGCGCGCCGGAAACCAACCCGATCATCTCCGGCGGCCTGGCGCTGAACACCGGCACGACCGTGCAGGTGGTCCTGGCCGACACGGGCGGCGACGCCGCCGCCGAAACGGCCTTTACCGGCGCGATCACCGGTGCCGGCACGCTGGCGCTTCAGAACAACGCTGACCTGCCCGCCGCCATCAACGGCAACCAGGGCATCGCTCCTGTCGGGAACCCGCAGGACTACGGGACGCTGCTGATCACCGGCAACAACACGGGATTCACCGGCGCGACCAACGTCAACTCCGGGCGGTTGGTCATCACCAACGGCAACGCTCTGGGCAGCGGGCTCGTCACCGTCGCCGGGCTCAACCTCAGCGACGGCGGCAACGTTTCCGCCGGCGGCACGCTTGCCTTCGGCAACGGCAACTACACCAACCCCGCCGCCAACGGCGTGATCACCGGCGGCATCACGATCCCCAACGCCGTCAACCTCGCGGGCGCGACCTCGGGCAACTACGACCACGGCCTGGAGAACAACACCGGCAACAACACGATCAACGGATTGGTCACTCTCACGGGCAACAGCGTCGTCGTGGTAGGCAACGGCGGTACCGCGCTGACGATGGCCGGCGGCGTCACCGAGACCCCCGGCCTGGGTGCGCTGCTGACCAAGCGGGGCGGCTTCACCCTGACCGTCAACAATGCCTCCTACACCGGGGGGACGAGCATCCAGGGTGGGACCATGCAGTTCAACGGGACCGCTCCCACGGCGGGGCAGATCACCGTCGGCACCAACGCCGGCCAGAGCACCACCGCCCTGAACTTCGGCACCGGCACGGCGTTCCCGACCGTCGCCAGCTTGCTGCCTTTGCTCAACACCGGTTCGACCGGGTCGATCAACCTGGTAGCCAACAGCAGCGAACCGATCAACTTCGACACCCTGAGCGGCGGCGGCACCCTGTCGGTCGGCTCCGCGGTCCCGGGTCCGGGCGTCACCTACACGGGTGCCATCACCGGCAGCTCCGTCAACCTGGGCGGCGGCACGGCGGGCGGCGTCCTGACTCTGCCCAACGCCAACCAGATCACCGGCGGCTCGCTCCTGACGGTGGGCCCCATCGGCGCGAACAGCACCGTGTTCCTCAGTGCCGCGAATAATTATACCGCCGGGACGGCCATCGCGGGCGGCACGTTGGAGATCGCCAGCGCCGCGTCGCTCGGGTCGGGCCCGCTCACCTTTGGCGCGGCGGTCAACGTCGCGGGCGGCGGCGGCACCCTGCAATATGCTCCGGGAACCACGAACAACCTGGCCGCGAACGACATCACGGCGGGTGGGCGGACGGTGACCGATGCCGGTTTCGTCGCCATCGACACGAACGGCAACAACGTCACCTACGCCGGCAACTTCACCGCTGGGACCAGCCAGGCGCCCGGAAGCTTCACCAAGCTCGGCCTCGGTACGTTGACGCTCAACGGCGCGTTCGGCACCAGTGCCACCGCCACGGGCGCGACCAACCTCTTCGTGCGCCAGGGCGCGGTCACGATCAGCGGCCCCACGGCCTCCTTCACGACCAGCAGCTACAGCAGCGCCGGGGCGAATCAGGGCGATAACGGCACCATTAATATCGCCAACGGCGCCAAGGTGATCGTCGCCGCCGATTTCAACGTGACCGACCTGAACGGTTCCAACGGCGTCGTCAACATCTCGGGGGCCAATTCGAGCCTGGCGATTAATACGCTTTACTTGGGCAAAGGCGGCGGCAACGCGGCGGTTACCTCGGGCGCGCAAGGCTCGATCAATCAAACGGGCGGTTCGGTCAGCAACAACGCCAACGGCGGCGACTGGCATATCGGCGGCAATAACTCCACGACGGACGGCTCCCAGAACGCGGTCGGCAGCTACGATCTTTCGGGCGGCACGTTCAGCACGACCAGCTTCCTCCAGGTCGGAGCCTTCGGCACCGGGCAGATGACGGTTTCCGGCACGGCCACGGCCACGGGTGCCGGGTACCCCTCGGTCGGCCGGTACACCGGCTCCTACGGCGTCCTCAATGTCCTGGGCGGTTCGTTTACGCAGAGCGGGACGGGCACTTTCATGCTCGTGGGCGAAGATTCCACCGGCATCTTGAACGTTTCGGGCACCGGCGTCGTCAACGCCCAGAACGGCCCGCAACTGCGCGTCGGCAACACCGCTGGCACGGGCGTGGGCGTCGTCAACCTCGGCACGGGCGGCACCCTCAACGCCAGGGCGTTGAACACCACAACGGGAGCCACCGGCATCCTTAACTTCCACGGCGGTACGCTCGTCGCCGCCACCTCGGCCGCCGGGGCGGCCCCGGCCACGGATTTCATGTCGAGCCTGACCAATGCCTACATCTACGGCGAAGGCGGCACCATCGACACCGGGGCTAACTCGGTCACCATCGCCCAGCCGCTGCTCGCTCCGGGCACCGGCGGTGTGCGAACCATCAGCGTCGCCAACGGCGGCACGGGCTACGCAGCCAATCCGGTCATCAAGATCACCGGCGACGGCGTCGGGGCCTCGGCGATCCCGGTGCTGACCAACGGCGTGCTGACGGCCATCACCATCACCAACCCGGGCAACGGCTACACCGCTCCGTTCGTGACCATCAATGGCGGCAACCCCACTACGGCGGCGACGCTCGGGACCGTCTCCATGAACCCGGTCGCCAGCGCCTCGGGTTCACTGACCAAGATCGGCACCGGCACCCTGACGCTCACGGGCACGAGCACCTACACGGGTGGCACGCTCATCAACGCGGGTGTCCTGGTCGCGGGGGCCAACGGCGCCCTCGGCACGGGCAACGTGAGCATCGGCACGAATTCGGTGGCGGCCACTCTGACCATCAACGCGGGTCTGACCAATGCCATCGCGGATGGGGCCAATTTGAGCATCCTGGGCACGGGCGCCGGCGCCAGCAAGCTCAACCTGTTGAGCACGTCGGAAACGATCAGCCAGTTGACGCTGGGCGGCGCGCCGCAGGCGATTGGCACCTACGGTTCCACGGCTAGCACGGCGATGTTCAGGAACGATACGTACTTCACGGGCCCGGGCATCCTGAACGTCACGGCGATTGTGCCCGAGCCGAGTACTTGGGCGCTGCTGGGTCTGGGCGTCGTGGCCTTGGGCGTGACCGAGTACCGCCGCCGTCGGCAGTTGACGATGGCGTAGGGAATGCGCGCTGGTTGGGGCGGCCCCGCCCCCGCCAAACCCCAGCGACGACGTGTTTCTCAATGGAGGGAGGCGTCTCCGAGGCCTCCCCTGGCATTGGTTGGGGACGTTGGATCACTCTTTATTAGAGCGCATCCCGATTGGATAAGCCTTGCACTGAATCCTCCCCCAAAGTCTGTCATCCTGAGCGAGTGGAACGAGCCGAAGGA
>CAHJWO010000238.1 GCA_903642295.1 PVC group bacterium
GGGAAAAGCGCCATTCGCCCGAAGCCCCGGCAGGGGCGTAAGAAAAAACGCGTGGGTTTTCCGGATAGGCAGTTAGTCCTGAACTTCTTCGCCAACCGAAACCCGGCCATGGATTTAAATTTCGCGCCGCTGACCGCCGACATCTTGGGGGGCCATTGGCCATCTGGGTTCCTTAAACCTCCCGAGGGCCAATGGGTCTCGCCCGGGCGGATGTGGTGCGTGCCCCCGGTGAATTCACCACCAAGAACCATCAGACGGCTTGAATGTCGATTCAGTACACCTCCGGCAAAAGTCCGCCGATTTCGCCGATTTTCGCAGATGACCAGCCGAGGGACCGCTTGGGTTGTCTTTTCCTCCCTCCTATCTGCAAAAATCTGCGAAATCTGCGGACGGTTTCCGATTTTTGCCGGAAGTCCAGTCTCCGCTCAGTCACCTGACTCCCTCGGGGTGCCCTCCCACACTGGTCTTACCCATCGTTCCCACAATCCCCGCATGAACCGCGCCGGTTCGCCCACATCTTCGGCCACAGTCGCCTTGCGCCGGGTTCCTTCCATGATCGCCTGGGACCAGCGCGCTGCCGATTGCTCCAGCAGCACGGGTAAGTCTGCCCGTGCTCGCAGGCCCCAGAGAAATCCCGTGGCATGGAACATCTGGATCTCCCGCCAGCGGACGGCTCCCGCGCGGAGATGGGCCAGCCGAACGTGGCAAACGTCCGGGAGAAAGCTGAACGTACGTCCCTCGGCGCGCAGCGATTGCAGCGCCGTGGCCAGCCCGACCTGATCACCGTATATCAAGGCGTGCAAGGGAGTCATCTCAGGGTCGGCGGTCGCCAACTGGAGAATGCGCCGCAGGTGGTCCTCCCATCGGTCGCGCAACCCGTTGTCCCCGCGGACAACCAGCACGCCGGAGTTGTAGTAGGGCAGCATGGCTTCGGCTTCCGCTTGCTGCCCCTCATACTGGTAGGATACGTTTTGCAGGCCAAGACCGAGGCGGCTGCGCAAAGAGGCAATGCGTTCTACCGGCAGCGGCATGCCTAATCCGGCGTAGAGACGTTCCCACAATGCTTGTGGCACCTGCGGTTTTCCAGCGGTGGCAGCGGCGAAATCCGCGTCGATTCCGGCGAGGTGGCCGAAGTCACCGAGGATCAGCACATCGGCGTCCAACAGCAGACGGCGCACCCCGGGCTCCGTCCCCTCCAAACCGCGCAGCTTGTTGGCAAATCCGCCCCAGAATCCCGCCACCGGCAAGTGCACGCTGATCCTTGCCCCGGCTCGCTCTGCCAGATTCCGCACGGTCGCAGGCGGCTCACCGACGCAGCATAGATTTAGTCCCGAGGTCGGCTGTCTCGACGAACCTTCACCGAAACACTCCAACCACGAAGCGAGCAGGAAAAGCGTGCGTGCCTCGAACAACACCGGCTGTTCGCCACAGAAATCCGGGACAACCGCGACTTCCAGCCTGGGCGCTTCAACCGTCATACCCTGCATCGGAACGCAAAGGCTCCATCATCTCCTCGACGGATTCCCGGGTGTAAAAATCCCAGAACGCTCCGTGACGCCCCAGGAGCTTTTTCCCCAAGGCCAACGTCTGCACGGGGTTGTAGGCCGGGTTCTTGTTCTTCGAGGCGAGCGGTTCGGAAAGCGCGCTCGCTCTGGGGGTGACAATTTCAAGCGCCCGGCCGCCGGTGGAGATGGTATCTTCGTAGCGCACGATGAGTTTCGGCCCCAGAACGCTGGTCAGCCGTTCGAAAAACCATTCCAGGATGTAGAATTGTCGCTCGGTGCGATCGTCGATTTTGGCCAATGCTTCGTTCAGGGCAGCATTGATCGTCTGCCCGACCGGAACGTAGCCCTGCTGAACAGGCAATTTCACACTGTTCCAGGAGGAAAGCACCGCCAGCGGGTTTCGCACGATGCCAAAACAAGGAAAAAGCTCCGTCAGCCGTTCGAGCATGGCGGTGAAACCAGCGTTATGCTTGATCGCCAGGAAAAAATCCGGCGAAAGCTCCTTGCCCTCGAAACTGACATCTCCGTGCGAGGCCAGGCTGTGGCGTAAGTTCTCGTCGCCGCCCCGGGCCTCGCCAAAGGTATTGTCGGGTACCCTGCCGTCCACCCGCTTTGACGTGGTGCGGCGATTTTCAAGCAGTGACCGCCGTGTGTCCGCGTAATACTCTTTGATCCGTAATGGCAGCGCACCTACCCCATGTTCTAGGGCCAGTTTTTGGAGGGGCATCGGCTCGTGCAGCGCGACCGTATCCTGGCACTGATTCAGCAGATGGCAGGTCAACGTAGAGCCGGAACGCGGTAGCCCGGTCAAGATTACGTCCGGCATGAGTTTGCGAGAATACCATGCCCACTTGGCAATTCAACCGGAACGGCGCCTGGAGCCGGTGGCTTGGGCCAACTCTCCATCTTGCCAGCCAGAATAGACCTCCGGCAAAAGTTCGCAGATTTCGCAGATTTTCGCCGATGACCAGCAGAGGGACCGCTTGGGTGGTCTTTTCCTCCCTCCCATCGGCGGAAATCTGCGAAATCTGCGGACGGTTTCCGATGTTTGCCGGAAGTCTAACGAGCCCGACTGCTTCCCCCACCGAACGGTGAGCCGTTTGCGTCCATGCGGGGTCATCCTCCGTCCGCGAAGCTCGCGCTGAGTTCCGCCGGGGTGAGGGTGGCGGTGCCCAGTTTGCCGATGACCACGCTGCCG
Organism: PVC group bacterium; assembly: GCA_903642295.1. Taxonomy (GTDB): domain Bacteria; phylum Verrucomicrobiota; class Verrucomicrobiia; order Chthoniobacterales; family SZAS-18; genus CAHJWO01. Next base: position 2,704 of record CAHJWO010000238.1, read on the forward strand.
GCGTGGTTGGCGATCTCGGCGGCGCGCTCGGGCGTGGCTTCGGCGGCGAGGGCGAGCGTGAAGAGAGCGATGGCGGTGTCGCCCGCGCCGGAAAGGTCGAAGACCTCGCGGGGGATGGGGGGAACGAGGTGCGGCGATTGGCCAGGGCGGAAGAGCATCATGCCCTGCTCGCCCAATGTGATGAGGAGCATCTGCGTGTCCCACCGGGCGAGGAGGCGGCTGGCGGCGGCGAGCAGGGCGGGGTCGTTGGCGGCGGGAACGGCGGCGTCGCTTGGCGGGAGGCCGGCGGCGTGGAAGGCTTCCGCACGGTTGGGCTTGACGGCGGTGACACCCGTCCAGCGCAGGTCGTTGCGCGGGTTGGGATCGACCGTGAGGATTTTGCCGGTGCGGCGGACGAGGGTGCCGACCGATTCAACGAAGGATTGGGTGAGGAAGCCCTTGCCATAGTCCTCCAGAATGACGGCGTCGAGGGTCGGCAGGATGGTCTCCAGGTGGGCGAGGGCGCGGGCGTGGCAGGCGGCGTCGGGTTGGAAGGGGGTCTCGCGGTCCACCCGGACGACGTGTTGCTGGCGGGCGATGATGCGCGTCTTGACGATGGTGGGGTGACCGGAAAGGTGCTGGATGCCGTCGAGTTGGATGTTCTGGGCCGCGAGGAGGCGCTTGAGGATTTCGGCGTGGGCGTCGTCTCCGACCAGGCCCATGACGGAGACGTGGTCGGTGAATTCACGCAAGTTGCGCGCGACGTTGGCCGCGCCGCCGGGGTAGGCGGATTCGTGGCTGACTTCGACCACGGGGACGGGGGCCTCGGGGGAGATGCGGCCGACCCGACCCCAGACGAATTCGTCGAGCATCAGGTCGCCGATGACCAGGACGTGCTTGTCGCGGAAACGGGCGAGGAGGTCGCGCAGCGGAGGCATGGGGAAGGCAGGAGGCAGAAAGATGCGGAGGGCGGAGTAGAACGCAGGTTACGCAAATTTTTGCGGATGGGAAGAAGGGATGAACCATCAGGAAATCCGAGGGCACAGAGAGCAGTGAAGGGTGGCAGGGGAGGAAAGTCGGGGTTGACGAAGTTGCGCTCGTATGGTCCTTGTCCCATTCACCGGATTGTCTATCAAGGTTCCTCCTGCGATGCTTTTCTCCATGACCAAGCGCCCCTGGCTCTCGTTTGCCCTGTCGTTGCCGCTGGCTGCCGCTTCGGCGCTGCCGTTTTCCGTCCTGCACGCGCAGGATGCCCCGCCGCCCCAGAAGATCGACGTGTCGCACTTTACCTCCTCGGTGGAGGACGTGGTGATTCCCGTGCCCAGCGAGATTTTCAACGCCCTCGACAAGCTCGGCGGCAATCCCAACTGGGGCAGTGTCCTGCCGACGGGGGAGTCCAAGTTCCACCCGAAGGTCCAGGCGCAAAACGCTTTGCTGCTCGGCGTCGTGATCGCGGACGGTTTCATCGCCGTGGAGGCCAAGGATTCCTCCCGGGTCGAGCAAATTGGCCGCCGCGTCATCGAACTGGCCAGCACGCTTGGCGTGGGCAAGTCGGTCATCAGCCATTGCAACGCGATCAGCGAGGCCGCCAAGAAGGATCAGTGGGACGGCGTGCGCGTCGAACTCGACCGTACCCAGAACAGCGTGCGCGAGGCCATGAAGGCGCTGCACAGCAGGGACGAATCCCAACTCGTCTCCATCGCGGGCTGGCTGCGCGGCACCGACGCGCTGACCTTCCTGGTAGGCAAGGACTACAAGCCGGACCGCGCCGACCTGCTGCATCAACCGCAGATGCTGGAGACCTTTGACCGCCAGTTCGAGGAAATGGGCAACTCCGTGAAGGCGGACAAGATGGTCTCGGAGATCCGGGCGGGCTTCAAGAAGATCAAGCCGCTCGTCGATTCCAAGGGGAACGAGGCGATCCCGCAAAAGACCGTGACGGATGTCAACGAGATCACGTCGGCGCTGGTAAAGAACGTGGCACCGTGAAAAAAGTGAGAATGCAGAAGTAAGAATGCAGCAACAAGAAGGAAATTCGTGGCTCGTTCTTTTTCTTCATCTCATATTTCTTTGCTCGCCATCGATCTCGTTTCCTGATGGGCTGTTCTGGCTTTCGCGTTCTGCGCTCTGACTTCCGACCTTAATTTTGCAGGCATCTCTTCCGTTCATGCCAACCGATTCCGCCTTTGTGAAACGTCCCGTTACCTTCCTGCTCGTTGCGCTTTGTGCGGTCGGTTTGTGGATGCCGACGGCCCACGCGACGGTGGACGACGCCCTCACCTTCGCGCTCGAAGCGATGGATAAATACATCAAGCAGGGCTACAACCTGCGTGAAGATACCTGGGGCGGCGACCTGCCCGAGAAGGAAGCCAAGGCGATCACGCATCAGCTTTTCAAGGGGAACGATTATTGGTTCTGCATGGGGACCTCCACCAAGGGGGCAAAGATTTCCATCCATGTGTATGACAGCGACGGCAACCTGGTGGAGGAGGCCGGGAGCTGGCAGCGGGAAAAGGGTGACGCGGCGTTTGCCGGGTCGCAGGTGGTCTGCAAAAAGACCGGGACGTATTTTCTCATCGTAAAAGTGGAAAAATCGCCCGAGGACCGGACCGACTGGGGTTTGGTTTACAGCTACAAGTAGCGGTGAGCCGAAGGGAATTTCATTCAGGGGAAGTTTAACCCTCCGTGGCAGACAAAGATCTATCTCCGGCGGCGGGCGAACTGCCTACGCCCTCGTCGGTCGCGGACGGCGCGGCCACGCTGACTTTGCAGTATGACAACGCCCGGACCGTGCTGGCGCTGTGTGCGAACGATCCGGGGTTGTTGAAGGTGTTGGAGGAGAAAATCGGCGTCAAGCTCACCACGCGGGACGGGTGGATCAAGCTCGACGGCGACGCCGCGAAAGTGGAGCAGGCGAGGAAGATTTTTGCGCAGTTGGACCTGGCGCGGCAGGATGGGATCACCATTCGCAAACATGAGTTCATGTATGCATTGCGCTCGGTGTCGGACCCGGCGGCGGAATCCGTGCCGGACCTGAAGGCGCTCAGTTCCATCAAGGTGCTGACCTCCGCGCGCAAGATGGCCGTGGTGGCCAAGACGGCGGGCCAACTGGAGTATTTGAAGACGATTGCCACGCACGATGTGGTCTTCGGGATCGGTCCGGCGGGAACGGGCAAGACCTATCTGGCGATGGCCAGCGCCCTGGCAGCCTTGCGCAAGGAAGAGGTCGCGCGGATCATTTTGACGCGTCCGGCGGTGGAAGCGGGCGAGGCGCTGGGATTTCTGCCGGGAGATTTGCAGGAGAAGATTTTTCCGTATTTACGGCCGCTCTATGATGCGCTGCATACCCTGGTCGAGACCGAGGAATTGCAGAAGTACATGGAGAAACGCATGATCGAGATTGCGCCGTTGGCGTATATGCGCGGGCGGACGTTGGACCATGCGTTCATCGTGCTGGACGAGGCGCAGAACACGACGACCGAGCAGATGTTCATGTTCCTGACGCGCATGGGACAGGGATCGAAGTGCGTGGTGACGGGTGACCGCACCCAGATTGATTTGCCTGCCAACAAGCGTTCGGGTTTGGTGGAAGCCAGCCAGGCCCTCAAGAACGTACCGGGCATCGGGTTTGCTTACTTTGAAGAGAGCGACGTGGTGCGGCACGAACTGGTGCAGGCCATCATCCGCGCTTATCGCCAGCACCGCTACGGGGAGCAGTTGGCCCCGGCGCCCGAGGAGCGGGGCCGACGAAAAAATTGATGGCCATTCGGCGGTTTCTGGAGCATATTCCCCCTTCGTAAATTCTATGGTTGACCCTCTGGGCGTGTTGGCCTCGCTGAAAAAGAATCAGCTCGTTAAGAAGGGTTATTGCTGTGGCAAAACACGCCGCAAGCCGACCCAGAACCAGTTCCTGCGTTCGCTCGAAGACAGCGGGCAGGTGAAGGTCTTTATTTTTCTGGGGTTTCTGATCGGGCTGGCGGGCTTGATTTTTTACGGAACGGGGACGTTGCGCGATGACGGGGCTTCGTCGCAGGCCAAGCAATATCTCTTCGCGTTGCTGGTGTTCTTTACCGCGCTGACGCAACTGTGGATCAACCATCCGCAAACCTTTGCGAAAAATTCCCGGCTGGTGCTGCTGTTCGGGGTTTTTCTGGTGCATCTGTTGATCGTCAAGAGTCTGCGAATTTTCATCGACAATGGGACCATCTCTTACCACGTCGGCGGATTGTTGTATCCGTATGCGCTCGCCCCGCTGGTGATCTCGGCGCTGATGGGGAAAAACCAGGGAATTTACGCCGCGATTTTCGTGAGTTTATGGGGCTCGATCTTATGGAGTCTGGTCGATGCCACCTTCCTCGCAATGAGTTTGATCAGTGGGTTCGTGGCGGTCTTCATCACCTTGAAAATCCGGCGACGCAGCCAATTCCTGCGCGCCGGATTTTTTGTGGGACTGGCGACCTGGCTGCTGGCACTGAGCTTCGGGTTGATCGAACTGAACTGGGTGCCGGGTGGGACGACGAACTGGCG
>CAHJWO010000239.1 GCA_903642295.1 PVC group bacterium
TTTTCGAATCCGCGCAGGGTGCCATCGTAATCGAGGAACCAGCCCACCTTTGCGCCATCCTTGGCGGCTTGCGCCAATTTTTCGGTGAGTTCCGAAAGGGGGGCACTGGCAGGTTCTGGTGACGATTTGCCGTCCGTCGAGGCGAGATCGTCGAGAAAAGATTTAGCCCATTGCCCGGCGTCCAGACGCATTACCCGCTCGCGCATGGTGCCGTTGCGCTCGCGGGTTTCCTCGTCGGACATCGTCAGCGCCCGCGCAATCTCCCGGGCCACGGCAGGGGCATCGTAGGGATTGACGATCAGCGCGCGGGAGAGTTCTTCCGCCGCCCCGGCGAACTCGCTGAGAATCAGCGGACCGGTCGGCGTACGCTGGCAGGCAAGATATTCCTTGGCGACGAGGTTCATGCCATCGATGAGCGGCGTGACCAGGCAGGCGTCCGCGATGGAATACAGCGCGCAGAGTTCGGTGAACTCAACCGAATCGTGGATGAAATGGATGGGGCTGTTGTGCAGGGTAGCGTACTTGCCATTGAGCCGCCCGATGCGTGCTTCCACGTCGGCGCGTAGTTCCTGGTATTCCTCCACGCCCTCGCGCGAGGGCACGCTGACGAAGATGAACTTGATGTCGTCGCGCTCCTTGCGGTCGGCGAGGAAGCAGTCCACGGCTTCCAACCGGTGCAGGATGCCCTTGGTGTAATCCATTCGCTCCACGGACAGGACGATCTGCTTGCCCTGGAACGTCGTGCGAAACTTCTCCTGGCGTTCGGCGTGGGCAGGGTCGTCGAGCGTTTCGTCGAACTTGCGGGCGTTGATGCCGATGGGGTACACCCCGAGCGCGGCGCGGTGACCGTCGGCGCATTGCAGGCGGGTGATCCCCGCGTCCACGCCGAGCAGGCGTTGGGCGCTGCTGCGGAAGTGCCGCACGTAGCTGAACGTGTGAAAGCCGAGCAGGTCCGCCCCGAGCATTCCTTCGATCAGTTCGCGCCCGCGCGGGTGGCAGCGGAACACCTCGAACGCCGGGAACGGCGTGTGCAGGAAAAAACCGATCCGCAGGGACGGCAGGGCCGCCTTGAGCAGGGCCGGCAGCAGGAGGAGTTGGTAATCGTGGACCCAGACGATGTCGCCCTCTTTGGCGTGTGCCAGCACCTTGTCCGCAAACCGCTGGTTGATCTGGCGGTAAGCTTCCCACCACGCAATTTCGTAGCGCAAGTAGTTGGGCATGTAGTGGAGCAGCGGCCATACGCTCGAATTGGAGAAGCCCTCGTAAAATGATTCTTCTTCCGCCGTGGTCAGGAAGACGGGGATGCAGCCGTGTTCCTGCTGCAAGGTTTGTTCAATCTCGGACTGCCGTTCCGGGGCAATCTCGCCGCCCGGCCAGCCGATCCATTTGGTATCGTAATCCTCGGTGGAAAGCCCTTCCAAGGCCGCCACCAGACCGCCGGAGCTTTTGGTGATTTTGTCCTCGCCGACCGTGACGGGCAGGCGGTTGGAGACGTTAATGAGGGTCGTGGGCATGGGAGGCGGCGAGATGGGCGGGCGGCGCGGGATTTGGTTTCGTCATCCATCGCACGCTTTTCGGATCGCGCACCTGCACCTGCGTTGCCTGCGTTATCTGCGCTATTTTTTTTGCGTTTTCCCTCTGGAGATATTTTTCTTAAGCGCGCCGGGGGTGGTTCTTTTGTGGGAAATTTTACGCACCTGGAATTATCGTCTATCGGAGTCGCTTTCAGGGGTTTCGACGTGGGAAGGTCCTTCAGTTCGTTACACTCGCTCAGGATGACAGAAGAAAGTGAAAATTTGCGTGACTGATCCAAGGGCACATGGCACTTGCATCGCCCATCCTACTTTGGCCCATCCCGCATCTTGTATCTTGCCGCCGGGGGGAATCTCGCGTCATTTACACCGTGCTCGACCTCGCGCCCGAACCCACAAAAATCTTCTCCGTCTGGGAGCTTACCCGTTCCATCCGCTCGTACCTGGAGAGCGAGATCGGCGAGGTGTGGGTGGAAGGGGAGATCTCCAATTATCGACGCCAGAGCAGCGGCCACCATTATTTCACGCTCAAGGACGACCGCAGCCAGCTTGCCTGCGTCCTGTTTCGCGGCGGCGCGTCGCTGCTTCCGGCCAACGTGGCGCTGGCCGACGGTTTACAGGTGCAGGTCCACGGCGACCTGACGGTTTATGAGGCGCGGGGGCAGTATCAGTTGGTCGTGCAGTTGGTCCAGCCGAAGGGCGTCGGCGCTTTGCAGGCCCGCTTCGAGGCGCTCAAGCGCAAGCTTCAGGCGGAGGGATTGTTCGATGCCGAACGGAAGCAGGAGTTGCCGCCCTTTCCGCGCACGGTGGGGATCGTCACTTCGCCGACGGGCGCGGCGTTGCAGGACATGCTCAATATCCTCAAGCGGCGCGCGCCGTCCTTGCGTGTGCTGGTGCATCCCGTGCGCGTGCAGGGAAACGGCGCGTCCGTGGAGGTGGTGCGCGCCGTGGAGGAGTTCAACCGCTGGGCCAAAGCCGGGGACCCAGGGCGCGCGGTGGATTTGATCGTCGTCGCGCGCGGCGGTGGAAGCATCGAGGACCTGTGGGAATTCAACGAGGAGATCGTGGCACGGGCCATCCACGCCTCGGAGTTGCCGGTGGTATCGGCCATCGGGCACGAGATTGATTTTACCATCGCCGATTTCGTGGCGGATTTGCGCGCGCCGACGCCCAGCGCGGCGGCGGAATTGATCGCGCCGGATACGGGGGAGTTGTTGCGGCAACTCGCGGCGGCGGCCCAGTTTCTCGACCGTCAACTAGGCGAGCGCCTGGGCGCGGCGAAGGAAAGGTTCGCCGACATGAACCGGGGTATTTTGGAGCGCGAACTGCGCCGCCGCACGCGGGAGGAACGGCAGCGGTTGGATGGGCTGGAAGATGCGCTGGGCCGCACGGTCAAGTCGGCGTTGCAGGAACTCCGCAGCCGGGTGGATGAGAAGGGGTGCTGCTTGAAGATGGCGGGGCCAGCCCGCTCGCTCGAATTACGGGCCCAATTATTGCGGAGTACGGGCGAGAAGCTGGAGGACCTGTTGTGTTGCGCGCGGGAAAGGTTTCGCGCGCGGCTGCGGGCTGCGGAGGGTTTGTTGCGCGTGCTCGGCCCCGAGGGGACGCTGGCGCGCGGGTACTCCATCACGATGAACAGCCGCGGTGAAGTGGTGACGAGCGCCGGTTCGGTGCCAGCCGGTGAACGGCTGGTGACGCGGTTGAGTGAGGGCATGGTGGAGTCGGTGGCAGCCTGAGTTCGCTAACTGCGGTGGGCTGGAGACCGCCTCCGTCAAATTCCCACGTGCCGAGCGGGCGGAAGATTTCCGCGCGCACGGCGGGCACTAAGTATGGACGAGAAGGTTTCCAGGTGGATGGCGATCTCCGAGCGCCCTGTTTTCGTGACCGCGCAGCGGTCGAAAAGGCTTGGAAGAATGGCGGCTGCGCCGCAGGGAACACCGGGCGCTCGGAGATCGCCATCCACCAAGATTCTATTTCGCAGATGCTTAGATCTCTCGTAATAGGGAGCAATCAGTGTCCAGCCGGTGACGGCGTGGGCTGGAACCACGGTGGTGGAAGGTCCTTCGGCTCGTTGCACTCGCTCAGGATGACAGAAGTTTTGGGGGGTCAGCGTGACGAAATTTATTACGAAAGAGGTCCACTGCATAGAGCGTCTCAAGCTCCGGCCCAAGGCTCTCGATTTGCTCGTCGGCTGCCAGTGGCAGGCCCGGTCGAGGTAGTCATGGGCGGCTTGGCGGCGGCGGTCAAAAGGCAATACGGCTTCCCACAAGGTCACACACGGCCTACTCTTTGAAATAAATCGAATCCTCCCGACCATGCCACTTCCCCGCTTGCTCCTATTGGCCGTCTTCCTCTTGACCAGCGTCTCTTTCACTTCGGCGCAGGAAGCGGCCAACCCGTCGGCTTCCGTTTCCACCGCGATCCTGCCCGACCGTGAACCCGTGGATTTTGTCAATCCGTACATGGGCAACATCAGCCATCTGCTGGTGCCGACTTTTCCCACGGTCAGCCGTCCCAACAGCTTGCTGCGAGTGGTGCCGGACCGGGAGAGCTTCACATCCACCACCGTGGGCGGCCTGAACCTCGTCCTGACCAGTCACCGCAGCGCCAGTGCCTTCCGTCTGCGTCCTTTCGACGGGGCGGACGACGGCGCCGTGCACGCACCCGAGCGTTACACCTACGACCAGGAGAAGACCACGCCGTACCGCTACTCGGTTTACCTCGACGAACCGGCGGTGAACGTTTCGTTCGCCCCCGCCCAACGGGCCGCGGTCTACACGTTCGCCTACGAGCATCCCCGGGCAGCGCGCTATCTGGCCGTTTCTGCCGGACAGGGTGCGCTCAAGGTCGCCGGCGCCGTGGTGCATGGGTACCAGAAGCTGGGAGGCAGCGGCACCACCGTTTATCTGTACCTCGTTTGCAGCACCGTGCCCGAGAAGGTCGGCACCCTGCACGACCGGGAAGCCAGCTTCGAGCAAATTCCCGCGGATGAAGGCAATGCGGGCGTGGTACTCGGCTTCGGGGCAGGCGCGGCTCCCGTGGCGGTGCGTTACGGCGTTTCTTACCTTAGCGAGGAACAGGCGCGCAAGAACCTGGAAGCGGAAATCACCGACTTTGACCTGGAGAAAGTGGCGCGGGCCGGGCGGCAGGCGTGGAACGAAGCGCTGGGCAAGATCCGGGTGGAAGGCGGCTCGGAGAACGACAAAGCCGTGTTCTACACCTCCCTTTACCGGGTGTACGAGCGCATGATCAACGTCTCGGAAGACGGCCGGTATTACAGTCCCTTCGACCGCCAGATCCACGAGGACGGCGGGGTGCCCTTCTACACGGATGACTGGATCTGGGATACCTTCCGCGCCGCCCATCCCCTGCGCGTGCTGATCAACCCGCAGGCGGAGTCGAACATGGTGGCTTCCTACGTGCGCATGGCCCAACAATCCAGGGAGGGCTGGTTGCCGACTTTCCCCGCCGTGACGGGGGACGGTCACGCCATGAACGGCAAGCACTTCGTTTCCATCATCTGGGACGCCTACAGCAAGGGGTTGCGCGGGTTCGACCTGGAAGCCGCCTACACGGCCTGCAAGAAAACGCTGACCGAAGCAACGCTGCTGCCCTGGCGGCGCGAACCGGCGAGCAGCCTGGATGCGTTCTACCAGGACAAAGGATATTATCCGGCGCTCAAACCCGGGGAAACCGAGACGGTCTCCACGGTGGACCAGGGTCAGAAGCGCGAACCGGTCGCCGTGACGCTGGCCGCCAGCTACGACGCCTGGTGCATGGCGCAGATGGCGCGGGCGCTCGGCAAGACCGAGGATCAGCGGTTCTTTGAGAAGGAGAGTTTCAACTACCGCCACCTCTTCAACCCGGCTACGGGCTTCTTCCACCCCAAGGATGCGGACGGTCACTTCATCGAACCGTTCGACTACCGCTTCTCCGGCGGGTTTGCGGCGCTGGATTACTACGATGAGAACAACGGCTGGACCTACCGCTGGGACGTACAGCACAACGTGGGCGATCTGGTGGGCTTGATGGGCGGCCCGGACCGATTCGTGCAGAACCTGGACGCCCTCTTCAACGAACGGCTGGGACGCAGCCGCCCCCAATACTACGCGCAACTGCCCGATTCCACCGGCAACATCGGCCAGTTCACGATGGCCAACGAGCCGAGCATGCACATTCCCTATCTCTACAACTATGCCGGGGCTCCTTGGAAAACCCAGAAGCGCGTGCGGGACATTCTGCACATGTGGTTTCGCAACGATCTGATGGGCCTGCCGGGCGACGAGGATGGCGGGGGCATGTCGGCGTTCGTGGTGTTTTCGAGCCTGGGTTTCTACCCGGTCACGCCCGGGACGGCCACGTATAATCTCGGCAGCCCGGTGTTCAGCCGGGTGACGCTGGACCTTGGCGGCGGCAAGAGCTTCGTGGTGGAGGCAAACGGATGCTCGGAAGACAACAAGTACGTGCAGAGTGCCCGTCTCAATGGCAAGGAGTGGCACAAGCCCTGGTTCAGCCACGACGAGATCAAGGATGGAGGCAAACTGGAACTCCAGATGGGGGATCGGCCAAACAAAGCCTGGGGAGCCGCGCCGGAAGACGCTCCGCCCTCGGCTGGCACCCCTCCTTGAGTGGATCTATCCTTGTGCGCCGCTACCTCCCAACGGGCCGGGCAGGGGTGGGTGAGCACCGCGTGAGAGGCGGAAAAGTTGGCTGTTTTGATCTGGGTGGACGTTTCGGTGCGGGGAGCGAGGAGGTTGCGCGTTGGCAAAAGGAGTCGCGGGCCGCCCGCCCTTGCCCGGCGAACGACCCGCTTTCTTGCCCAATCTTCGAGGTTAGTTATCACCCCCCCGAGCAACCTGCCGCCATCTTGGCAAAGATCGGAAATTGTCCGCAGATTTCGCAGATGGGAGGGAGGAAAAGACAACCCGAGCGGTCCCTCTGCTGATCATCTGCGAACTCTGCGGACTTTTGCCGGAGGTCTGCTGATCAGGCCACTTCCGTTCTGGCTAATCAGGTTGCCGCCGACCTGCGCCACGACACTGTTGTCGGAGACTGGCACCGGGAGGAAGGCAGCCGTGGACACCGCTCAGTTCCCGCCGCCTTAGTGGCCCGTGAGGTTGCCGCCGCCTTGCGCGACGAGGCCGTTGCCAAAGACACCGAGGTTGCCGCCACCCTGCGCGACCAGCCCGGCACCAGACGGAGTGGGGTTCAGATTGCCCCCGCCCTGCGCGACGAGTCCGGCTCCGCTGGAGCCCGTGAGATTGCCGCCGCCTTGGGCGACCAGGCCGCTGACGTCCTGGATGACGAGGCCGGCGCCGTCCTGGGGGATGAGATTACCCCCACCCTGCGCAACCAGGCCGCCGACGTCTTGGCTGACGAGGTTGCCCCCGCCCTGTGCGACCAGGCCGGCGCCATCCTGGGTAATGAGATGATCGGTCTTCAGGAAGCCTTCGCCGATCAGAGTGGCGTTGGCCAGGCCTGCCGGGATCACGGCGCCCTTTACCCCGAGCACCATGGCGTGGTTGATCGTCTGCGGCACCGTGTTCGGCTGGTTGTTCAGGAAGGTGTCGCCTTTCTCGCCGTACAGGTTCAGCCCGCCCTGGTTGTGCGGAAACGCCGCGCTTTTGCGCACGAGGTTGTTGGGGCTGGCGGTGTAGAGATCGTTGATGATCTGCT
>CAHJWO010000240.1 GCA_903642295.1 PVC group bacterium
TAACGCGAGAGTTGCAATCGGTAGAATCTTTGCGCCGAGGTCCCGGTGTCCTGGACGGTCATCCGTTTGAAGCCGGTGGCGACGCCGCTCTGGTCACTCGCTACGGTGACGGTGGCGGAGGAGACACTCCAGTTCTGTAGATCCGTAGAAACCTGCAAGACCGTGTGCAAATTCGCGTCAACCCGGAGATCAAAGGTCAACGTGGACCCGCTGGCACCCGATGTGACGGCCAGCCCGTTGGGAACGGCGTACCGCGCCCCGTTGGGAACTCCCGCGCCCGCAGGCGTATCGCCGAAACCGCTGCCTGCGGCACCCGGAGTCAGTCCGTTTTGCTGCGCCCATTGCTGGTAGGCGTCCGAGGCCTGCACCGTGACCGAATTCGCGCCTTCACCCGCTTCACTCACCGCGGAAATCACGTAGAAATAGGTCCCGCCCAACGCCAGGCCACCATCACTGTCGCTGGTTGCCGTGACGCCGCTCGCCACGGTAGTGTACGGTCCGGCGCTGGAGGTCGCCCGCTTCACGTTATACGTGTTGGCGTAGGTCGGAGCACTCCAATTCAGCGAGGCCACGCCGTTCAACATCGTCACACTGACCCCCGTCGGCGCCGCCGGAACGGACACGCCGTAAAAGATCACTTCCGACACGTTGCAGGAGCCGTTCGTGGGACCGAGATAACGGAGATAACGGAAGCCGGTGTAGTTGGAGACGGGCACCACCGTGTATGCGCTGGATGACGGCGTGGAACTCACGGTGTAGAGCGTCACCACCCCGCTGCTGAAGTCCGCCGTGTTGGAGCCCTGGAAAACCCCGCCCACCATGCGTCCTTCGTAACCACCGCGCGCCACATAACTGATTGCCGTCACCGACTTGACGACGCCGAGATCCAATCCGGCCCAGTCCCCCGAAACATCGGGCGCGTCGAAGTAGGTGGAGAGGTTGCCGTCGAACACTTTGTCCCGGGTGTAGTAAGTCCCCCCGTTGTAAGCGCCGGGGGTGCCGATCACCGTGCCGGTCAGCGGATATTTTGTGTTGGGTGGAGGGGGGATGGTGGCACTGATCGTGGCGCGACCGGTGGAAACGGAGAAATCGGGCGCGACGGCTTCCACCTCCAGGTTGAGCGTTGAACCGGTGCCTTTGCGATGAGCGAGCGGCACGAAGCAGGCGGTATTCGGCGTGGCGGCGACCCAGGCGGTCGTGTTGTCCGCGTTGCGCACGTAAACGTTGTAATAGTAAACGCTGCTGGTGGAAGCGGTCCACTTCAGGCGCAGGCTCAGGGTGTTTGCATCCACGCTGTTTTGCTGTGCAAGCACGACGTTGGTCGGCGCGGCGGGCACGGTCGCAGCGCCGTTGGAAATGGCGATTCGCCCGACCCGCATCGAGTAGCCAGCCTGCGAGCCGGTATTGACGAAGCGGAGCGAGAGCGCGGCAATGGTTCGGCCCGCGTAGGCCGAAAGGTTGAGCGTCGCGGTGGTCCAGGATGTCGTGCTGGCCGCCGTGCCCAAAGGCAGGTAAACCGGGCTGGTGGGAGCGTCGGCAAAGGTGAGCCCCACCTGCATGGCGGAGTCGTTGGCGACACCCGCCTTGTAGATAACCTTCAACTGGGTGCTCGACGACACGGGCAGGTTGGTCTGGTAGAGAAGCGCGGTGTTCACGCCGTCCAGCGTGCCGGTGAACCGCAGCGAGCTGCCGCCATAATAGGCATCATCCAGCACCAGGGCGGGGGTCAGCTTGTTGGCACTGGTGCTCGTCACGATCCAGCGCCAGGTAGGCAGGAAATCTTGCAACGACAGGCAGGACCAGGGATCGGTCATCAGCGTCGTGCCGTTGATGTTGTAGATGCTGCCCTGGCCGATGTTGAAGTTGGTGACGAACGGCAGGCTGTTGATGGCAGTCTGCGCGGGAAAATAGTTGGCGATTCCCGGCCAGGAATCCGCGGAACTCGTGCGGCTGGGGTCCTGATTTTTTCCGACCCAATAATAGCCTTCGCGGGTAAGGAAATCGGCCGTGCTCGAAGAAGAGTTGAAGGTCCACTCGGGCCGGTAGATGCCGAGCGATACCACGTGGGTCGAGCCGGACGAAGAGGTGGTCTCGGGGAAGATGCTCGCCCAGGTAAACGAAGTAGTATTGTAGCCGCTGCCTTCGGTATCGATGCCGGCGTACAGATCATAAGGATTACGCCCCAAGCTAATTGCGTTGGCCCGGGAATTGGTCAAATCGCTCGCGCCCCACCAGAAGTTGAGGAACATCTTGTCCGAGACGAGCGTGTTTCCCGACTGGAAATACATCTGGTTGTAACTATCGAGAGCGTTCCGGTAGTCGATGGAGCCATACTTGTCCATGGCGTCGTACCAGATCAGTTTGAGGGCAGGCGCCTTGGCGCGGAAATACACCATGAAGGCCTGCATCGCGCTTGCCGTGGTGGAATCGCCACCCTCGGTTTCCTGGTTGATGAACCACCCGTCGAACCCGAAGTACTGCGCGGCCTGGATCATTTTGTCTGCCACCGGGAAGGTGCTGCCGGATTTCTGCAGAAAGGCGTTCACGTTGGCGATGTTGCCGCCATAAACCTGGGGACCGAAGAAGACCTTGCCGTAGATGGGCACCCCGTTGCGATGCGCGGCATCAATCACGTGCCCGTTGGGAGTCAGAATCTGCCCGCCGTCCGAGTTCGATCCGCCCCAGAAGACGAAGCTATCCATGTATTGCCAGAACTGTGGCGGGTAGAAGTTCAACGACCGGGGTCCCTGGGCCGAACTGTTGGGATAGCGGTTGAACGCCACGAGCGGCATGACGCCGCCGCCGTTGAACTGGGCGTGCGAGTTGACGTTGAGCGCGGGATTCGTGGTGCGGGCCGCCAGTGGAACCGTGCTGCGATTATAAGGCGAATCCGGGTCGGTAGCCGGGTCCCAATTCAGCAGGCCACTCGGCGACCACTGCGGCGCCACCGGGTCCCCGGGGACCTGTGCGCGACCTGCCCCGAGATTTCCGAACAACCAAATTGCCGCGCACAATACGGCGCATCGTGGAAAGAAAGATAGTGCTGCCTGCATAAGGTGGGGGTGCTCAGATTTTCCCCCGCTGCGACCGGGTGACTCCGCCGGACGCTTCCTTCGGGAGGAACCCGCTTCTGCGATCATGCCCGGGGGGAAACGTGATCAGACGAAAGCGAATCTAGTTCGTCGCCGAGCGATGCGAACGATTCCGGTCAGACACTGATTATACACCGTTTTTTGAAACAAGCTCGGCAGAAATGGCGGGCGTGCAAGGAAAAAAGCTGCCTGGGTCCACCAGACATTAGTAATCCGCGCAGGCGCTCACCTGTCTGCCCCGTGGGACTTCAACACAATCTCCTCGTGGATGTGCGCCATGACGCGCGCCTCCACTTCGCCAAGTTCGCCCCGAATGCGTGCGCCCGCCGCCAGCTTGTGGCCGCCGCCGCCGTAGCGGCCGCAGATGGCGCTCACGTCGAAACGCGCGTCCTTGGAACGCATGGACACGCGCACCAGGCCGCCGTCCAGTTCCTCGAAAAAGACCGCGACCAGGACGGTGTCGATGGCTCGCAGGTGGTCGATGAGGCCCTCATTGTCCTCCGGGATTACGCCCAGCGTCCGCGCCGTGTGTTGGGAAAGCGCGAAGCTGGCCGCGCGGCGTTCGGCGGTGAGCTTGAGCGTGTTGAGCAGGCTGCGCAACAGTTCCAGACGGCGCAACGGATAGCTGTCGTAAAGCAGGCGCGAAATTTCGCCCACCTCGACGCCCAGCGCGACCAACCGCGCGGCGATTTCATAGGTGCGCGCGGTCGTCTGTGAATACTGGAAGCTGCCGGTGTCCGTGGAAATGGCTGCGAACAGGTTCGTGGCGATGGCCTCGTCGAGCGGCAGGCCTTGCCCGGCGAGCAGTTCGTACAGGATTTGGCCCGTGGCGGGGGAGTCGGCGTCGATGTAGGCGAGGTCGCCGTAGCCGGGGTTGCTGACGTGGTGGTCGATGTTGATCGTCAGCTCCACCTTGCCGATGGATTTGAGCGGCGTGCCGAGGCGTGAGTGTGTCGCGGTGTCCAGCGCGACGAGCACGTCAAAATCCTGCGGCTGCGCGGGCGGGGGGGAGACGAGTTCCGAGCCGGGCAGGAAAGTCAGCTTGTCGAGCATTCCGTCCTCGTTCCAAAGGGTCACGTCCTTGCCGAGGGCGCGCAGGCTCAGGCCCATCGCCAGCGTGCAGCCGAGGGCGTCGCCGTCGGGCCGCAGATGGCTGACCACGACGAAACGCTGCCGGTCGCGCAACGCGGCGGCGATCTCCGCCAGGGTGCTGTTTTGTCGGCCCGTGCTGGTGGCAGCGGGGGGGGGTGCCGGGGTGCCGGTGGGAGCTTCAATCATCGGATTCGTCGGCGTCTAGTGCGGCGCGGTGCTGGGTGTTTCGGATGGAACGGGTGTTCTTTTCTTCCTTTGCGACCCTCGGGTTTTTGTCGTGCTCCAGCGCAGGGGCCAGGTCCTCGAAAGTCTCGTCCTGCGTGTCGTCGGCACCGTCGGTTTCCACCTCGCGGCGGGCGGCTGCCTCGACCTCGCGGTCTTCGGTTTCCATGTCGATGGCGTCCTTGGCGGCACGCGGGTTGACGGCGTCGTCGCCCGCCGTCGCTTCCAGCGGAGGCGTGATCACGTCGATCTGGCGCATGATCTCCGTGATCTTGGTGCCGCGCTCGACGGAATGGTCCAGGTGGAAATGCAGGCGGGGCGTGTACTTGAGGATCACGCGCTTGGAAAGCTCGTGCTGCAAGAAAGGACGGCGCTCGGCGAGGGCCTGGATCACGTCGCGCTGTTCGCGTTCGCTGCCCAGCACGCCGATGTGGACGTGGCTGTGCTTGAAGTCCGCGGTGAGGTCCACGGCCTGGACGGTGACCAGGGCGGTGAAGTTCATCTCGTGCGCGATGACGGCGCCGAGTTCACGCTGGATAAGTTCCCGCACGCGGGCAGGTCGGTTTTTCATGGGTGATTGATGGAAGGAGTTTTGCCCAAAGTCCGCCGGGCCGCAAAGGAGGGAAGGAATCGGAGGGAAAGACCTTAGCGCATCGGTAGGGAAAGACCACTTACCGTTGCGTGTTCCCAAAAGGATTTACTCGTCGGAGGGCAGTCGTGAACGCCATTTTCGCGGATCTTGCGAGCAGTGGAAGACAGCGTAGATGGTCAAAGTGTCATCCGTTGGCTCGTAGATCACTTCGTAAGGAAAGCGGCGGATGAACGCTCGTCGGAATTTGCCGGTAGCAATGGGATAGAGTTGCGGATACTGCCGGATGGTCAGTTCGCATTCTTCTATGCAGCACAGCAATTCTTCCCCGAGACCCGGCTCGCGGTTTTCGTACCAACGATAAGCTTGCCTCAAATCATCTTTGGCTTCCGGAGAATGGATGACGCGCTCAATCATCTTGCGCGCGCACCTGCCGTTTCACCTCTTCCCACGTCAGGCCCAAAGAGGGGTTTTTCAGAAGTTGTTCCTTGCGGCGGCGGAGTTCTTCGTGCTTCCACTCGGGAAAAGGCAGGGGTCCGTCTTCTTGGGCAAGGCTATCCCAAAGGTCTTCCACGAGTTGGAGACGTTCGGCCCGACCCAGTTTGAAGAGCGGCGCAAATTCCGGGTTCATCGTCAAGAAGTACCAAATTTTGGTGGTTCGTGCAACGCAAGACGCTCGGCACGGAGGCAAAACGCCTCGTTGAGCCTACTTCCCTCGTTCCCAAGTTGCACTTGGAATGCTCTGTCCGCGAAGTTGCATTTTGTCTGTAAAGCGCGGCAGAGGAAGTACAGCCTCCAAGACGAGGCCGTTCCCAAGTACGACTTGGGAACGAGGGAATTCATCTGTTTGTGCGAGACTCAACGACGGCTGAACACGCAGAAGTTGCAAGCGAAGCTCGAAGCCTAGATCAGGCATGACGCGTAGTGGTCTGACGGACTCAAGTTCAGCGACGCGAGCTTGCGAGCGTTCGCTGGATCGCGTGGTTGGATGAGGGGCGGGACGCGTGGTCGTAGGCTGGCGCTGGGGCTGACATCCAATCGAGCACCGAGCGGACCGGTGCTGGGTACGCTTCTTGTAGCTTGACCTTTTTGCCTTTCAAATTCTTGATCTGTAGACCTGCGCCGGAAACCTTGAGCGTGTTGGTCAGCCAGATGCCCGCGTTCTCGCGCTCCGCTTGCTGGTCGGAGATGTACTCGTGAAACATGCGCAACTCGCGGGCGTTCTTCCAGCCGTAGGCAACCGAGATAGGCCCACCGCGGAAGTAATCGTCCGAATCAAGATTGAGACGACGCAAGATGCCCTTGGCCGCTTGGTAAACGTCGGGCAGTTTGTGCTCGTCGCTGTAGGCATCGTAGGCAGACGCGCGCGTCGTGGTGCCGTCGGCTCTGATGATCGCACCAGTGCGCAGAGAGACAACCCAAATTGCCCACGCACGGTGCCCATAGTGGTTGTCGATAGCCAAGTAGTGCCCGCCGGGGCTCCAGTAGCCGCTGATCAGCTCGCCTTCAAAGTGGTAGCGGGCAATCTGGCGGCCATGATCGGTGATCGTCAGCCAGCAGGAGGATTGCCACCGAGGCAACTGATCGGCAGCATCTGAGAGAGCCGCTTCAAACCGGCCGTCCGATGAACGGAGGGACTGCATACCAGTACTGGGTAAGGCCGACACTCCCCTTGCCGTGAGGAAGACGGTGACTACAAGCGCCGCAAGGGTTAGCAGTGAGTGTCTCATCATCTAACGACCCAAGCTCAGTCGCCGGGGCGGGGTCAACCGTGGAACTTGGAGTGTAAGCCTGACGCCCCGGCGGTCAGCTGGAGCGCCGTGTTAGGCGTTGCGGACTTGTCACGGTTTGGGTTCTGGCGGTTTTGGTGTCTGGAGTTCGCGATGCTCCGTGAGTGTACGGTGCTGTATATCTATATGTGCATCCTTGTAGAGCGCTACCGTGAATACAAGCAACCCCACGGTGAGAGCAAGGAGCGCCCAAGTCAGGAAAATAATACTGCGGGCCTGCCGTTCGGCGCGGCGGCTGGAATGCGCCAATTGAAGATTGTGGATGAGCAAGGCGGCGGCAAGCTGGTCGTGGCCAGCGTGCTCGTAATGATACGACGCCAGTGCTCGGGC
>CAHJWO010000241.1 GCA_903642295.1 PVC group bacterium
GGCCAGCAGCTTTGTCCATGCTCCCAGCTTGCCAGCCACCGCAAGTCCAGCTTCATTTTGGTGCGTAGGCCCTGGAAGACAGACCGCCTCTACTTGAACCAGGCGGCCTTTTCTGCTATCTGCCTAGCCACCAGAACGGTCGGCAGAAGGAACGGTTTCACTTCCGCGCTCCGATTTCCGACTCCCGACTTTCGCCATGTCCCTCTTCCTCCGGCCCGTCCTCAAAAAACTTTTCCAGGCGCGTGAGGGACGGGACATGGAGATGGTCAAGCCGTTCCTCGAACACCTGGAAGACCTGCGCTGGACGCTCATCAAGGCGGTCATCACCCTCGCGGTGACCATGACGCTGTGCTTCGGGTTTCGCCACCCGTTGATGCACATCGTCGAAGCGCCGATGCGCGTCGTCACGGGCCGTGAACTGCTCGAATTGGGTGCCCTTGCTCCCGGCGATTCGGTCAACATTTCCATCAGTCTGGCATTCTACGCGGGCATCATCCTGTCCCTCCCGCTCCAGCTTTTTTTCCTGGCGGGCTTTGTCCTGCCCGCGCTGACCCCCAAGGAAAAAGGTCTCGTGCTGCCGGTGATCGGCGTCGGCTTCGGCCTGTTTTTGACGGGCGTGTTCTTCTGCTGGAATTTTGTCCTGCCGCCGACGCTGACGTGGTTGTGGCAAGACCAGATTCATATGGGCATGAAGCCAAGCTGGACGGCGCAGATGTATTTCTCGTTCGCGTCACAGTTCATCCTGATCTTCGGCCTTTCCTTTGAGTTACCCGTCGTGGTCATCGCGTTGGTAAAACTCGGGCTGCTCACCGCTTCGACCCTGCGCAAGACGCGCGCTTACGCCATCGTGCTCATCCTGGTGCTTTCGGCCTTCATCGCGCCCTCGCCCGATCCGATCACGCTGGGCGTGGTCGCCGGGCCGATGATCCTGCTCTACGAGTTGTGCATCTGGATTGCCTGGTACATGGAACGCCGCGAGCGGGGCCGCGCCATGCGCCCGACGCGGGGACCGGAATAAGGCCCACAGTCGGCTCACAGAAGCCGATGGAATTACCGCAAATCCAGCGCCCTGGAGCGCTTTGAGCGCCTGCCGCCCAGTAACCCGCCGAAGGCGGCTCATACCTCAACGGCTACGCGCTGAACGCCAACGAACTGGGAAGGCACGCCAGCGGGGCCCTCCACCTCAAGGCAAAGTTCGATGGCCTCTCTAATTCGACTCAGCAGTTTGTCGAGCGAGCGGGCCTGAGTATGGCACCCACGCAACTCGGGTACGCTGGCCACATAATAACCTTCCGCGTCTCGCTCGATGACCACGCTGAATTCACGCTTCATACAGAATAACATGGCAGAGGATTCGCGGCTTGGCGAGCAATCCACCAGCGCCAGGGATCGCCCTCTTACGGCAACGGCGCCACCCGCTCCTCCCCGTCTTCGTCCTCGTCATCATCCTCTTCCCCCTCCTCGGTGACGCCAATTTCCTGCTCGATGCTCCGCCGCCACGGCCGCGACAACCAGGGCCGCAAAAACCCGTACATCAGATAACTCAGGAAAATCACCGCCGGCATCCACTGGTAATTCAGCGCCGTCAGCAAAATCAGCACCATGATTACCAGCAGCACCGGCAGCGTGCGCTGCGTCCGCCAGTTGATCGCCTTGAAACTCGGGTACTTGAACTCGCTGAACATCATGAACGACAAGAAGATCATCAGCGGCGGCAGCGCGAACCGGAATGCCCCGATCTCCCGCTGCCCCTGATCGAACCACAGCAGCAACTCCGTCAGCGATGCGATCACCCCCGCCGCCGCCGGGATCGGAAAACCCTTGAAATTCTTCTTCTGCTCCGGCGAGGCCTGCGCGCCGTGGTCCGCGTCGGACGCCGCCGCAATGCAGTTAAACCGCGCCAGCCGCAACGTCCCGCACGCCAGGTACAGAAAAGCGATCAGCATTCCCAGCGGCCCGAACTCATCGAGCACGATCTTGTACACCAGCAGCGCGGGCGCGACCCCGAAGCTCACCGTGTCCGCCAGCGAATCGAACTCCCGCCCGAAGGGACTGTCCTGTCCGCCGAAGCGGGCCAGCCGCCCGTCGAGCACGTCGAAGATGCAGGCTCCCAGGATGAACCAGATGGCGGTGTGAAACTCGTCGATGGCTCCCTTCGACCAGACGATTTCGTGCCCCTTGCTCACCAGGCCCGCCACCGGAAACTGGATCAGCGTCCCTTTGATGATCTTGAGCGTCGCCGCGAACCCGCAGAACAGGTTGCCCGCCGTCATCAAATTGGGCAGCAGAAAAATCTTGGGGTCGTAGGGATCGCGTCGGCGCGGGTTGAGCATCGGCGTTTTCATGGGTCAAGCATGAAGCAGAAAATCGGAAAGCGGAATCATAAACCATTCCAACCCTCGGCTGCTTCTCCGCGAGCTTCTTCCCTCTTCCGCGTCTCCGCGTGAAAATTCCGATCTCCCGACCAGGCCGCGCCCATCAAAATCCGGCACCCGCACCTCCTACGTCCGCAGCCTGGCAATCACGCTCACGCCGCTCTGCACCCGGTCGCCCACCTGGCAGACGATCTCCGTGTCCATTGGCAGGTAAACCTCCGTGCGCGAACCAAACCGGATCATCCCGAACCGCTCCCCGCGCGCCACGGTCTGCCCGACCTGCGCCCACGCCACGATCCGCCGCGCAATCGCCCCGGTGATCTGCCGCACCACGACGATCCGGTTCTGGTGTTCAATCGCCCAGGTCCGGCTCTCGTTGAGCTTGGAAGCGTCCGGGTGCCGCGCGTCGAGCATCTTGCCCACGCGCCGCTCGGTGTAAGTCACGGTCCCGGCCACCGGCGCGCGGTTGGTGTGCACGTCAAAGACTGACAGAAAGATCGCCACCCGCTTCATAGTGCCCTTGACGACTTCGGTCTCTTCGATGTCCTCGATGGCGACGATCTTGCCATCCGCCGCCGCCACGACCACGTCCGGGTCCGACGGCACGATCCGCTCCGGGTCCCGGAAGAAGTAGAAAGTGTACAGGATCAATAGTCCGCCCACCAGCATGAGCCAGGGGTTGATGAAACCGATGAGGATCGTCAAGACACCGAGCACGGCGAAGATCCAGCGAGCTTCGTAAAGGGTTTGTCCACGCATTGGACGGACAGTCTAGCGAACGATCCGCCCCCGGGCAAACGGCGCTTCGCGTTTTGCGCGGTCCGTGCGTTTTGCCGCCGTAAAGACGACGAATTGCGCGATTTGGCGAATTCGCCGGTTGCATCCGGGCGCGGTTCTCGCTAAAACGTCGCGGATGGGTGCAAGACCGGGTTATTACGGGCGCTGGCGCCGCCTGGCCGCGCTGGGCGCGTTGGGGTTGCCGCTGTCGCTTTATGGACTGGATGCGGCGTTTCAGCAGCAGCTCCAACAGAGCGGCAAGGATCTCACCGCCGCCTATCAGGGGTGTCTGGCGAAGTTTCCGCCCAACGCCCAGGAGCAGTTGCGCATCGCCCAACGGGCCTGGATCGTGTTCGACAACAAACAGGAGGCGGCCAGCGCCGCCGTCGGCCAGCGCAAGGGCCTGACGGAGGAAGACCTGGACCGCATCGCTCTCCCGGAGACGACCACCCGCACCGAGATGCTGCGCAATTACTTCAACTTGCCCAATCTGGATTTGGCCACACTCCGCCAGCAGGCGGCCCGCGCCGACCAGGAGTTGACCGTCGCCTACAAGCAGTGCCTCCCCGGGCTCGCACCCGACGAGGAGAAAAAGTTCCGCGAAGCCGAGCGGGCGTGGATCGAATACCGGGACAAGGATGCGCACGCGCACCTGGGCGACCCTTCCGGGCCGTAGGCGTCGCCGAGGTGGTTCGAGAGACTGCGCCAGCTTGCCCTGCCTTTGCCGGTCGATCAGGTTTCAATAGACCTCCGGTAAAAGTCCGCCGCTCTCGCAGATTTTCGCAGCTGACCAGCCGAGGGACCGCTCGGGTGGTTTTTGCCTCCCTCCCATCGGCGGAAATCGGCGCAATCTGCGGACAATTTCCGATTTTTGCCGGAAGTCTAATTTCCTGGATTTTCAACCCGGGCTCGGCTTGCTGCCTCTGCCGGTCCAGAGAAACTGCCAGGAAATCACATCCCCGGCGGTTGGCCCAAGCTTTTATTTGGAATGATTCTAAATATCGTGCATATTTCAGTTCTCACGCCATGCACGACTTTGCCAAACACGCGCCCGCCGGAACCGACTGGGCCGCCCTCCGCCGCGATTTTCCCATCCTTGATCAACAGGTCCACGGCCAACCACTCGTCTACCTCGATAGCGCCGCCAGCAGCCAGCGTCCCCGCGCGGTGATCGACGCCATCAGCCACTATTACGAGCACGACCACAGCAACGTTCATCGCGGCATCCACGAATTAAGCAACCGCGCCAC
Organism: PVC group bacterium; assembly: GCA_903642295.1. GTDB lineage: Bacteria > Verrucomicrobiota > Verrucomicrobiia > Chthoniobacterales > SZAS-18 > CAHJWO01. Next base: position 4,403 of record CAHJWO010000241.1, read on the forward strand.
CACCGCTTACGAGGCCGCCCGCGTCCGCACCGCCGCCTTCCTCAATGCCCGGACGCCCAACGAAATCGTCTTTACGAAGGGCACGACCGAATCCATCAACCTCGTGGCGACGAGTTGGGGCTCCCAGCACGTCAAGGCCGGTGACACGATCCTGCTCACCGAACTGGAGCACCACGCCAACATCATCCCGTGGCAACTCCTGGCCGCCCGCACCGGCGCGAAGCTCGTTTACATCCCGGTGCTCGGTGATAGCGGGGTGCTCGATCTCTCCAGGCTGGACGAACTCCTGACACCCGCCGTCAAGATTTTCAGCCTTGTCCACATCTCCAACACGATGGGGACGATCAACCCCGTCGCCGAACTCTGCGCCCGGGCCCGTGCGCTCGGCGTTATGACCTTGGTGGACGCCGCGCAATCCGCCGGTCACCTTCCGCTGGATGTGCAATCCCTCGGCTGCGATTTCCTGGTCTTCAGCGGCCACAAGATTCTCGGCCCGACCGGCACCGGTGTCCTCTACGGACGCGAGGAAGTGTTCGCCACGATGCCCCCCTACCAGGGCGGCGGCGAGATGATCGTCCGCGTCGATTGGCAGGAGAGCAAGTTCAAGCCCGCGCCGCACGGCTTCGAGGCTGGAACCCCGCACGTCGCCGGAGCCGTCGGCCTCCATGCCGCGATGGATTATCTCGACAACGTGGGCCGGCAAAACATCTTCGACCACGACCGCGACCTCGCGGCCTACGCCTACACGCGCCTGAGCGAACTCGGCGGCATCCGCCTTTTCGGTCCCGGCACGGACCGTGCGGGCCTGGTCAGCTTCACGATGGACGATGTCCACGCCCACGACATCGTGACGATGGCCGACCAACACGGCGTCGCCCTGCGCGGCGGGCACCATTGCAACCAGCCGCTCCACCGAAAGCTGGGCGTCCCCAGCAGTGCCCGGGCGAGCTTCTACTTCTACAATACCCGCGACGAGGTGGACACCCTGATCGAAGTCGTCGAAAAAATCCGCGCCTTCTTCAATCGCTGAACCAGAGATCGCTTCGCAATAAATTTCTGTCATCCTGAGCGAAGTGAGGAACGAACGCAGTCGAAGGACCTTCCGGCCGCCGGCAGGCACCTCAGGTGCAGGTAAAACGTCGAATTTCCCGACCATCTCTCATCTTTCCCATGGACCTCGACCTCGAAGAACTCTACCAGACGGTCGTCCTCGACCACTCCCGCAAGCCGCGCAACTTCGGCCCCCTCGCCGACGCCACGGTCACGGTCAGCGGGGACAACCCGACCTGCGGGGACGAAATCGCCCTCAGCCTCCGGCTCGACTCCGCCACCGACCGCCTGGAGGCCGTCGGCTTCACCGGCAGCGGCTGTTCGATCTGCATGGCCTCCACCAGCCTGATGACCACCAAGATCAAGGGTAAAACTCGCGCCGAAGCCACCGCGCTCCTGGCTGACTTCCAAGGCATGATCACCGGCCAGACCCCCGCCGCTGAAGCCCCCAAGACGCTTGGCGACCTGCGCCTGCTCAACGGCGTGGCCAAGTTTCCGCAGCGCATCAAGTGTGCGACGCTCGGCTGGCACGCCCTCAAGGGCGCTCTCGCGGAAAGCGCGCCTGTGAACTTCAGCCTCGACAACCACGACGGTTCCAAGTCTTGATCTCCGGGTGAGTTGATCGACCGCCGGTTCCTGTGGAGACGCGCCGGTCGGCGGTTCTGCGGGTGGTCGATTTCCAGCCCTATGATCAGGCAAAACTTTCTCTGTGCGCTGTTTGTCCTGGGGTTTGCCGCCCTCCCTTCGCTCCACGCCCAGACCTCGCCGACGGAGAAACCCCGTTATTCCTCGCTGACGGACGAGACCTCGCGTTTTGTTTTCTACAGCGTGCTCGAAGGTCTCTATGAGGACGGGCTGTCGAGTCAGGACGTTGACCTGATTCTCTTGAAGCACGAGGGGGAAAGTTACTTCAACTTCATCTATTCCTGTCCAATCTGCACCCCTGCGATCCAGGCTCTGCAAACCTACCGCGCCCGTCCCGAGCACCTTTATAGTTTGAAATCAGGTGATTCCACCTTCGGAAAGGGTCTGTCCGCTTCGCTGCATGATGATCTTTACAGCGGCGATTCCCGGCACCGCCTCGCCGCCATCAACACTTTGATGCAGGGATGGATCGAACGCCGGATCAAGAGCATGAACCTCCCGGTCGATGAGCACGCCCGGTTGCTATCCGAACTGGAAGACAAACGCAAGGAAGGGATGGAAGCGTTGGAGAGTTTCCGTCGCCATGAACACGGCCAGGGTTTTGGCGTGGAGAAGGCCGCCCCTGCTTACGTGGACCTGGACGAGTGCGCGGTCTGCAACGGTGCCGTCGGGAAACCGATGAAGCTGCCCGAGCCCGGGTCGAAGTGACCGCCCGAGCCGACCTTGCGCGCCCAGTGCGCTGCTCCCGGCACCGTGGACGCCGACGGATTCCAGTGTTACTTTCCATCCATGAAAGCCCGCATCCGTGAATTGCTCCATGCAATCCCCTTTCGGCCATTCATCATCCACATGGCTGATGGTCGAGAATACCGGGTTGACTATCCCGAATTTGTCCTCGCTTCATCGAGCAACCAATCCGTTGTCATCGTCGAAGACCCTGAAAACGAGCGCATCCATACCCTGTTTGCTTTGTTGATCGCGAGCGTTGAAGAAGTGATCGCCGCCGACCTTCC
>CAHJWO010000242.1 GCA_903642295.1 PVC group bacterium
AATGCGCTAGCCCGCCCGTTGCACTGCCTGTGTGCGCGCGTTTATTAGAGCGTATCCCGGTTGGATAAGCCTTGCACTGAATCCTTCCCTAAAATCTGTCATCCTGAGCGAGTGGAACGAGCCGAAGGACCTTCCACCGTCGAGGGCACCTCAGGCTGACCCAAGGGCGACTATCCCGAGGTTGGCTCAAACGGGATGCGCTCTAGACAAAGCATTCCCGAGCGCAAATTGGGAACGAGGGGAAAAGAAAACGAGCTGTCGGTCAGGCGGCGTGGGAAAGACGGCCCGTCTCGGGCAGCGGATGGCCGAATTCTTCCGCCGTGGCGAGGGCAAATTCCAGGGCTTCTTCCATCTGGCGGCGCTCAGACGGGAACCGCAACCTCTGGCTGTCGTCTTTTTTCCGAGGCAGCGTTGCCGTCCGTCGATAAGCCCGGTGGCAGACGAGCGGGCGGCGGCGTCCCTCCGGCGGCAGTCCCCGATCTCCTTCCGCTCCGCCGGACCCACCCCGCCGTGCCGCCCAGCAAGACCAGCCCGAGCGTGCTCGCGCCGAGTAACATGGGCAGGTCGCGCGGTCCGTACACCACCCGCACCTCGTGCTCGCCCGCGCCGGGCACGCGGACGCCCATGAACGCCTCGTTGAGCCGCAGGTGCGGTACCGGCGTTCCGTCCAGGAATGCCTGGGCGTTTTCGGGCAACTGGTAGCCTTCCATCAGCACCGCCACCCCGGGGCCGGGCGCGTGGAGATGGAAGGTCGTCGTGCGGCTGGTCAGCCGGTAACCCGTGGCGGGGACCACCGCCCGGGCGGCGTCCCCGCCGGGCTGACGCAGCAATTGCGCGCAGGCCGTCGCGTCGGGTCGGGTGCGGAGTTCCGTGGGCGAGACCGCCGCGAAGGGCCGTCCGTCGCTGCCGGCCAGCGTGCGCAGGAGGTCCGCGTTGCCGCTGCTGGGCACCAGCGCATCCGTGAAGAAGGCGCGGGGCCACGCGGTGGGACTTTCGTAGAGATCGAGGTCGGTGTAGCGACCCAGCGTGCGCAGACCGGGCACATCCGCCGGGGCGGCGGTGCCGGGCGCGGGCCGGTCCGAGTAGTAACGGACGTTGAGCAGATCGTAAAACCGCCGCATCGGCGTGGCGGTGATCCCCCGGGTGGTCGCCGCCAGCCAGCCCCAGAAGAACGGCGTGTGCGACGCGACCACCAGAGCGTGAAAACGCGGGTTCTGCAATGCGTCCGGTCCGCTGGGAGTCTCCAGTCCCAGTAGAGCGGCGTAGCCGGGCATCGGATTGTTGTTGAACCCGAGGCAGCGGCCCGGCTCCACGCGGTTGGCGGCCAGCAGCCGATCCACCCCGGGTGACCGGACGCGCAGTTCATCGCGTGGCCCGAGGTGCATGACGTAAGTATTCCAACCGACCACGGCGCGCTCGTGCAGCCCGCCGCGCCAGAGCAGCGTGCCCAGGCACAGGACGATCCACGGCACGATGCCCGGCGCCGCCCCCGCGCCCGCGCGCCGCCACCACCAAACCAGCAATGGCAACGCCAGCAGCGCCGCCAGCAGCAGGCAGACGTAGCCCTTGAAAAACGCGCTCAGCGGCAGTTCCCCCCGTTGCAGCGGCAGCGGCGAGAAATCCGACTGCTGCCCCGCCTGCACCGTCCCCAGGTACAGCGCCAGCAACAACAGGGGCACGGCGGCGGCGGCGGCATAATCCCACGCCCAATCCCGCGCGCCAAACCGTTCGCGGCAGCGTTCGAGGCCGAACCCGGCCAACACCAGCAGCGGCACCATCAGCACGCAGGTAAACGTGTTGTCCACGTGCAGCAGCTTGCCCAGGAAAGGGACCGCCCGCAACCAGGAGGGCGGCACCACGCCGAACACCAGCGCAAACGGCAGCAGCGTGCCCAGCCCCAGGGCAAGAAACACCCGGTGACGCCGCGCGAGGGTGCGGGCCGAGGTCAGCGCGAACGCGAGGCCCAGCAGGACGACGAAGCTCAGGCTCGGATCGAACATCCGCTCGTCGCCATTGAACTGCCGGTAGAAGATGTCATCGAAGAGCCCGATGAACGTCCCGGGCTGGAGTTGCCAGACGGGCGCCTTTTCGTAATTGTTCCAGGCGTGGGCCAGCGATTCCAACAGCGTGCGCCAGAGCGGCGCGCTCACCAGCAGAAAACCCGTGAATGCCCAACCCAAACCCGCCAGCGCTAGCCGCTTCCAACGCCAGCTCCGCCGGTCGTCCAGCACCAGGATCAGCCCCCCGGTGCCGTTAAGAAACACGAGCAACATCGTGGATTCCTTGACCGTGCCGCTGCTCAGTTCCATCCAGCACGCGAGCAGCAACAGGCCCACCCAGCGCAATGCGCGCCGCGCGCCACCGATGGCGGGGTCAACCAGGTCGCCCGGGCCGTCGCGCACGATCCGCAGCCACGCCAGCAGAATCCACGGCGCGTAGGCCACCGAGAAGGTTGCCGGATGATTGACACGGTAGCTGAAAAATCCCAGGAAACAGGCGGTGAACGTCAGAATCAGCGCCGCACCGAGACGGCCCGTCGCCGCCCGCACGCACCGCCCGACGCCCACCGCGAAAAGCAGACGCGCCGCGAGGAACTTGAGGTCCCACGCCCACGTGCCGCCCCCCGCGAGCACCACCAGCCAGTTCAGGGGGTCGCCGAGCATCGACTGGCCCTGGCCGATCAGCGTGAGCCCTCCGGAGTTGTAGCGGTTCCACACCGGCAACTCCCCACTCTCGAAGATTGCACGGTATTCGATGACCGAGTATGGCAGGGTTTGCCACATCATGGCCCCCGTGTCGCTGCCGTGTGCGTCCTCGAATAGCTCGTTTCCACCCTGGGGCAGAGAGGGTGGCGAGCCGTAGAACAGTGATTGGACGGCGCTCGACGACACGAAGCTCTTTCCGCCGAATACCACGGGGTAACAACTGACCACCACCCCGGCCAGCGCCGCCAGCCACAGTGCCGCCAGCGGACGCGCGCGTAACATTCCGGCGACAGACGTGCCGAGCCGGGCAAGTGTCGCCCGGGCGCGTTCCACCCGGGCGCGTCGGCTTTCTCTCTGGAGCATCCGACGCCACGCCAGCACCCCGGCAAACGACAGTGCCACGCAGACGAGCAGGTCCATTAGTGCTTCCCCGGGCAGGTTCACATCCTCCTTCCCCGCAATGGCGTGCAGATGCGCGAGGTACGCCGTCACGGGCAGCCCGAGCAGCAGCAGAACGTTGACGAAGACGGTGCGTTCGTGCTTGCCGGGCAGCAAGGATTGAGGCGGCGCGAGGGGCGGCTTCATGCGGTGGGAATCCGTCTAAGCAGCTTCCAGGCCTGACCGGTCTTTCAAAGGTCCTGACGGCTATCCCTTCCGTCCGTGACTGTCTTGGTAGCGGTGTCCTGACGCCATCTCAGAACTCCCGGTCTTCGGCCTGAAAGCCGTCCTGCCAGCGGGCGGGTTCCACCTTGGATACGTCCGTGACCTGCCAGTTCTTCCATTGGATGACCAGAGTCTGCGGGGGCTGCGTATCCAGATCGTACTCCCATTGCGAGCCCACGATGTAATCCGGCACGCTCAACAGTTGGCACACTTCTTCCGTTTTCATGCCGACCTTGACCTTGTCCGCGTTGTCCGCGCGCGGCCCGGCGAGTGTCGGCGGCTCATAGACGATCCGGTCGTGATAATCCTTGCCCGCCCGCTCCAGCACGGTGCAAGGCAGCGGCTGCGGAGTTTGCCCGAGCCGCCGCAACGAGAGCTGCACCATCCGGCGCAAATCGTACGAGCGGTGCGTGAACGGGTTGACCTCGCCCGTGTGTTGCTTCCTTTCGGCCTCGTTGATGAACTGGAGGGCGGATTCGCTGTTGTAAACCGTGGGTTCCAGCCGGCGCAGCAGCGGGACGGCTTCCGGCAGGTGCAACGCCCCGGCGAGGTAGGCGGCGGTCTGCGTGGTCAAAGCCAGTTTGGGACCGTCCACCGTCTCCCACGAATGAAAAGTATCCGCGCCTTCTCCCAGCCAGTGCAGCACCCTCTCGCGTTCGTCGGCGACCGCTGCCGTCTCCACGGCGGGGGGGATAGGCTCGACGACTTTGCCCTGGTTCAGCTCGACCGCCACGCGGTGTCCCCAATACGGCCGCACCACAAAATAAGGCGTGTTCTCCGCGGTGATAAAATACCAGAGTGACTGGGAAGTCCACGTCGCGCCCTCGGTGGTCTGGTGGATGCGGCTGTCCCGCTCCTCGCTGCTGATGGCATCCGCCAGACGGGCCCTGCCGTGGGGAGTGCCCGTCAAATCCACGGGAATGAATTCCGCGCCGCCCGTGTAGATCACCGTCCAGCCGTCATCCGACACGGACAGCCTGAGTGGCGGCGGGATCGTCGCCTTGTCCGCGCCTCCCTTGGGCTGGGGCAGAGTCCAGAGGGTCTTTTTGTTCTGCGTGTCCTTGCAGACGTAAACAAATTTCCCTTGGACGGCGGGCTGGCGTCCCCGTTTGGCCGAATGATTGTCGGGCGACCGGGCCGTGACCTGATACCTGCCCGAGGGCGAACTCGCGTTGAGATCGTTGTAGAAAAGATCGTCCGCCCGCCCGCTGCCGGCCGACAGGATCAACACCAACGCCTGCCAGAAACTCACTCGGAGAAACTCCCGCATCCGGCCGTTGTAGCAACGCCGATGGCTTTTGGCGATCAGCAAAACGACAGGACACGCACGTCTTAAAACTCTGTCATCCTGAGCGGAGCGAGGTACGAGCGCAGTCGAAGGACCTTCCGCCGCCGGAGGCAGACGCAGACTGGTAGTTCGACGTTGAACTTGCTCTCGACGTTTCGCTGTCGCGAGCCGGAAGGTCCTTCGACTCGCGCTACGCGCTTCGCTCAGAATGACAAAAGTTTAGTTGCGTCATCCTTCGCCAACGTGGGCTACTCCTTCGGCCGCAAATGCGGAAACAGGATCACATCCCGAATGGAATCCGACCCGCTCAATAGCATCAGCAACCGGTCGATCCCCAGCCCGATGCCGCCCGCCGGGGGCATCCCGTGTTCGAGTGCCAGCAAAAACTCTTCGTCCAACGCCTGCGCCTCGCCGCCGGATTGTTCCACCAACCGCGCCCGCTGTACGTCGGGATCGTTCAATTCCGTGTAGCCGGGCGCGAATTCCATCCCGTTGATGACCAACTCGAACACGTCCACCAACGACGGGTCCTCGGCGTTCTGCTTGGCCAAAGGCACCAACTCCTTGGGCAAATGCGTCACGAAAAGCGGATTGAACTGCTTCGCCTCGATCTCCTTCTCGAAGACCAACTGCGTCACCTCGAAATCCACCATGCCCGGATGCGCCTCCAAGCCCATTTCGCCCGCCTTGGCCAGGCGGCCTTCCGGCGTCAGCGAAAACCATCCCGGCGCGACTTCCTCGATCAAATCGCGGTACCGCGCCCGCCGCCAGGGCCGCGCCAGGCTCACCGTGCGCGTGACGTTGCCTTCCGCATCGCGCAACTCAACCGCCTCGCGCCCGTCCGCCACGGAGCAAATCAACTCTTCCATCAAATCCGCCATCAACTCGAAATCCGCGTAGGCCCAGTACGCTTCGAGCATCGTGAATTCCGGATTATGCCGCCGCGAAAGCCCCTCGTTGCGAAAATTCCGGTTCAACTCGAACACCTTCGGAAACCCGCCCACCAGCAAGCGCTTCAGGTATAGTTCCGGGGCGATTCGCAGATACAGGTCAATGCCCAGCGCATTGTGGTGCGTCTTGAACGGCTCCGCCGCCGCGCCGCCCGCGACCGGCTGCATCATGGGCGTTTCGACCTCCAGAAAGCCTCTCTCATGGAAAAACGTGCGGATGCCGTGCATTACCCGCGAACGCATCTGGAACGTCTCGCGGGATTTCTCATTGGCGATGAGGTCCAGGTAACGCTGCCGGTGGCGCGCCTCCACGTCCACCAACCCATGATGCTTGTCCGGCAACGGACGCAACGCCTTGGCAAGCGGTGTGAACCGCGACACGCGAATCGTCGGCTCGCCCGTGCGCGTGGTGAAGCACTCACCCTCGATCCCGAGAAAATCGCCCAGGTCGAGCAGCATAAAAACCGCCGCCTGCTCGGGCGTCAGGTTCTTGAGGTTGACGTAAAACTGGATGCGCCCGGTCAGGTCGCTCAGGTCGAGAAAGTGCGACTTGCCCATGTCGCGGTGCGCCGTGACACGCCCCGCCAGCCGGAACGCCGTGCCCTCGGCGAACCGCTCGCGGATTTGCGCCACCGTGCCGTCCACATCGAAGCGCGCGCCGTAAGGTTGCACCCCGGCGGCACGCAAAGCGTCGAGCTTCTGCCGGCGAACAGCCAGCAGGGCATCGGGCGCGGGGGGGTCAGGCTGAGGATCAGCGGCAGTGCTCACAGGAAATGGAAAAGAATGGCTGGATAACAGACCGGTGCGGCAGACAAAAAAGTAGCCGGGACGCGGTCAAAAACCACGAACCCGGCGCGCCAGGGCGGCAGCGGACCTTCCGCCTTCCGCCTTCCGACTTCCGATTTTGTTACTTGGCTTCCGCCGGGGCGGCACCCGCCTGCTGGGCGGCGGCGTTCTGCCCGGCCACCGCTTCGCGCAGGGCGTTGATGTTGAAGCGGAACTTCACCTTGCCGCGCTTGGCGTTGGCCTTGGCCTTGCGTTTGGCCTTCTGCGTGGGCGTCTCGAACGCGCGCAGGCGGCGCACCTCGTCCATGATCCCTTCGGAATCGAGCTTGTTCTTGAGGCGCTTGAGAGCGCGGTCAACGGGTTCTCCTTTGCGGACGAGGACTTCGGGCATATTGGGCTGCTTCTTGGTGGTGGTTGAAAATGGAACCGGCGGTTTCGGCAAACGGTCGGGAAACCGCGCGGGGTGTGAATCCTAGCGGCGGTTGGCAAACAGGTCAAACAGCAAATATGCAATTGGGTTCAGCGTGTAAACTTGGCGCGATCACTTCTTTGGTGGTGGAGGTAGATTGTGCTCATGACACCACCTAAGCATCTGCGAAATAGAATCGCGGTGAATGGCGATCTCCGAGCGCCCTGTGTTCCCGGCGGCGCAGCCGCCATGCTGCCAAGCCTTTTCGACCGCGGCGCGGTCCCGAAAACCTGGCGCTCGGAG
>CAHJWO010000243.1 GCA_903642295.1 PVC group bacterium
GTTTTCGCCGCCGGGCCGGGCCCCGGGGCCCGGCCCGTCAGCGAGGAGGCGCTGTTCACCATCGGCGCCAGCCTGGAGTTCCTGCACGCGTTCATTCTCGTGCATGATGACATCATCGACCGCGCCGAGACGCGCCGGGGCCAGCCTACCCTGCACCGGCAGATCGAGGGGCGGCTGCCCGCCTTTGCCGACCGCGACCGCGCCGGGCGCAACCTCGCCCTCGTGATGGGTGACATCCTCTTTGCGCTGGCGCAACGTTGCTTGCTCGAAACGCCGTTGCCGCCCGGCACGGCGGTGCGCCTCGGGACGCTGCTGCTGGGTTGCATGGTGGAAACGGGATTCGGCGAGGTGGCGGACATCGTGCATGGCACCCGTGACATGGCAAAAGTCAGCGCGGACGAGATTGAACACATGTACTGCCTGAAAACCACCTGCTACACGATCGAGAGCCCGCTGGCGATGGCGGCGATCCTGCACGGCGTCGAGGCAGATGGACTGGAGGCCTTGGGGCGCATCGCGCGGCCAGCCGGATTGGCGTTCCAGATCCAGAACGATCTGCAGGAATTCGCTCGTTTCGAAGTGTCGGACGCGGAAGTCCCGGCGGACATCATGGAGGGGAAGAAGACGCTGCTCATCCGCACGGCGTTCGATCTGCTCAACGAGACGGATCAAGGCTTTCTCCAACTCTGTTTCAGCACCGGCACGCCGACGGACGCCACCGTTTCCAAGGCGCGTGAACTCATTTCCAAGAGCGGGGCCGTGGGCCGTCTGACGGCCAGGATGGACGAACTGTTCGCGGCGGCGGACGAGGAGGCCCGCGGTTCTTGCTTCAGCCCCGAGGTGCAGGAAGGTTTGTTAGGATTGATTCATCTGGTGCGCGGCATGGCCCGCAGCTGACCGACATGGAGGCAACCACTCTTGTACCCGCCGCTGCCGGGCGGTCGGCGCTCGCTGATCGACCGACAGCCGTGGTCATCGGCAGCGGTTTCGGGGGTATCGCCGCCGCCATCCGGCTCCAGGCGCGGGGCTACCAGGTTTCGCTGCTGGAAATGCGCGACCAGCCGGGCGGACGCGCCTCCGTGTACCGGCAGGGTGGGTTCACGTTTGACGCGGGTCCGACCATCGTCACCGCGCCGTTTCTGGTCGATGAACTTTTCGCGCTCGGCGGCCGGAAGACGGCGGATTACGTCAAGATCGTGCCCGTGACACCGTTTTACCGCATCGTGTTCCACGACGGGCGGGCCTTCGAATACACGGGCAACGAGGCGGAGATCATCGCGCAAATCGAAAAATTCGAGCCGGACGACGTGCCGGGCTACCGGCGTTTCGTCGCCCGTTCGCAGGCCATTTTCGACAAGGCGTTCACCGAACTGGCGGACCAGCCGTTCTCCACGGTGTGGGACATGGTGCGGGTCGCGCCGGACCTCGTCCGGCTGAGGTCGCACGAGTCCGTTTACAAGCTGATCAGCCGCTACATCAAGAACGAGCAACTGCGCCAGGTGTTCTCGTTCCACCCGCTGCTGATCGGCGGCAACCCGTTCGATTCGAGTTCGATCTACTCCATGATCCACTACCTGGAGCGCAAGTGGGGCGTGCATTTTGCGATGGGCGGCACCGGGGCCATCGTGGACGGATTGCTGCGTTTGTTCGCCGAGATGGGCGGCGAACTGCATCTGAACGCCCGGGCCGAGGAGATCACGGTCGGAGCACGGGGAGAAGCGACCGGCGTGCGCACTGCCGACGGGCGGACGTTCCCCGCCGGGGTGGTCGTTTCCAACGGGGATGCCGCCAATACCTACCGCAAGCTCGTCGCGCCGGAACACCGCCGGAAATGGACCGACCGCAAGCTCGAACGGATGCGCTATTCGATGGGCCTGTTCGTGGTGTACTTCGGCACGGATCGTACCTATCCGAACCTCGCCCACCACACCATCGTCCTCGGCGAACGGTACAAGGAACTGCTGCACGACATTTTCAAGAACAAGGTGCTGGCGGACGATTTTTCCCTTTATCTCCACGCGCCAACCCGCACCGACCCGACCCTCGCGCCGCCCGGCGGTGAATGTTTCTACGTGCTTTCGCCGGTCCCGAACCTGCTGGGCGAGATCGACTGGAACGCCGTCAAAGACCGCTACGCCGACGCGATTCTGGAGAGTCTGGAGATCCCGGCACTCTGCCCCGATCTCCGCCAGCACATCGTGACCCGGCGCATCATGACCCCGCAGGATTTCGAGACCGATCTGGATGCCTTCCGGGGTAGCGCATTTCAGTTCGAGCCGATCCTGACGCAGAGCGCGTGGTTCCGTCCGCATAACGTCAGTGAGGACGTGCCCGGGTTGTACTTCGTGGGTGCGGGCACCCATCCGGGGGCGGGGATGCCCGGGGTTCTGTCGAGCGCGAAGGTGTTGGATCGCGTGATTCCCGCCGTCGCCGGAGGATAGAGATGGCGAGCGCCGCTGATTCCTCGTCGTTGGAGGGAAGCCACCGGTATTGCCATCGGCAGACCCGCCAACATGCGCGCAGTTTTTATTTTGCGTCGGCGGCGCTTCCCCGCGAAAAGAAGCGCGCGGCCTACGCCGTTTACGCCTTTTGCCGGTACGTGGACGATCTCGTGGACCGGGCGGAGTCGCCGGGCGACATTTCTCCCACGCTGCGCCGGGTGGGGGAGGAATACGACCGCATGGTGGCCGGAGAATTGAAGCACCCGCCCTTCGCGCCCGCGTTCGCGTGGGCAGTGCGGAAATACGGCATCGAAAAACAACCGTTTCTCGACCTCCTCAAAGGGGTGTCGATGGACCTGGGGCCGGTGCGTATGGCGGACTGGCCGCAACTGCGTGACTACTGCTACCACGTCGCATCAGTGGTCGGGCTCATGATGGCGCGGATCTTCGAGTTGCACGAGGACAAAGGGCTGGCGCGGGCCATCGACCTCGGTTTGGCTATGCAATTGACCAACATCCTGCGCGACGTGGGCGAGGATTTCCGCCTGGGCCGGATTTATCTGCCCGCCGACGAGATGCTGGCCTCGGGCGTCGCCGCCGATGATCTTGGCCGGGAAACGGCCTCGCCAGAATTGCAGGCTTTCCTGCGCGCGCAGGCCGCCCGTGCCCGGGAATCCTACGCTCGCGCCGAGGAAGGCATCCCTTTGTTGGCGGATGACGGCTCGCAGTTTACCGTCTGGCTGATGCGCCATGTCTACGCTGGAATTCTGGACGAGGTCGAAAAGATCGACTACCAGGTGCTGCACCGGCGTGCCGCCACCTCGTTCCCACGCAAGCTTTTACTGGCGGCGCGCGCCTGGCGGGACTATCGACGGAGCCGTCGCCGATGATTCCCGCTCGCAAACGGGCGGCGTTCAATTTCGTGTTGCGGCCCTGGTTGACACGCATCCTCCGACGACGATTTCACCACGTCCATGTCGCGGGAATCGAACACCTGAGCGCACTGGACCCGGCGCGCCCGGTGGTCGGTTGCGTGAATCATACGAACTGGTGGGACGGATTCGTGCTCTACGTGCTGTCCCACCGGCTGCTTCCGCATGACATCTATCTTGCGATGGAAGAAAAAAATCTGCGGCGTTACCGGTTCTTCACCTGGATGGGGGTGTTCGGTCTCGATCTGTCGAGCCGCCGGGGGGCGTTGCCGGGGATGCGTTACGCGCTCCGATTGCTGCGGGGAAACGCACCCGGTGGGGCGAAACTGGTGTGGATGTTCGTGCAGGGAAGGCTGCGGCGGCCGGGAGTCCCGATGGAGGTCAAACCCGGAGCCACCTTCCTGGCCGTGCGCGCGGATGCCGCGTTGCTGCCGCTGGGCTTGCGTTACGAATGGCTCGGGGAATCCCGCCCGAGCATTTTTGTGCGCATCGGTGCTCCGATGACCGCAGAGACCACGCCGGCGACCTTGGCGATGACCTTGAACGAATTATTGGCCCGGACCGACCGTACGCTCGACCAATCAGATTTCAGCGACTATACCGCTTTGTTTGCGCCGGCAATGTCCATGAACAAACGTTGGGACCGCTTCGTGCATCTGGTCTGGCGTCGGAAGCAAGCTTTTGACAACCAGAACGACTATCCCCAATGAACGGAGTGCTCGTTTACCACCTCGCCGTCAGCGCGTTTTTGCTTCTGGTGTCCGTGCAGGTCGCGTTGAACTGGCGATTGTTCGTCGCCCCACGCCCACGGGAATTTGCGCAGGATGGCACCGCCCCGCTCGTTTCCGTCTTGATCCCCGCCCGCAACGAAGCCCGGCGGATCACGCCCTGTTTGCGGTCGCTGCTGGTTCAGGATTATCCGAACTACGAGATCGTGGTGCTCGACGACCATTCGGACGACGCCACCGCTCGCATCGTCTTGGATCATGGGTTTGACCGCGACGCGGATTCCCCGCACAGGCTGCTTGAGGGCCGCTCCCTTCCGCCCGGTTGGACGGGCAAGTCCTGGGCTTGTCACCAACTCGCCGCCGCTGCGAAAGGGGAGTATCTGCTCTTTACCGACGCCGACACCCTCCACGAACCTGCCGCGCTGGGAGCTTTCGTCGGCCACGCGTTGGACACCGATGCCGCCTTGCTCTCCGCGTGGCCGCGCCAACTCACCGGGACCTGGAGCGAACGAGCGGTGATCCCGCTGGTGTACGTCTTGCTGCTCGGGGCGCTGCCGCATTACCTGTTGCGCCGACTCCAGCGACGCCCCGAGTATGCCCGCGGGGTGAGCCGCACGACGTTGGAAACCCTCGGCGCGGCGAACGGGCAATTCGTGCTGTTCCGGCGAGATGCCTACCAGCGGATCGGCGGGCATGCGGCGGTGCGCGACCATCTGGTGGAAGATGTGGCGCTGGGACGGCTGGTGGCGGCGCGGACGGGCGAGGGGATGCGGCTGATCAACTGCGACGGTTCCCGGCTCGTTCACTGCCGGATGTACACGTCGTTTGCCGAGGTGTGGGAGGGATTCACCAAGAACCTGCGCGCGGCGTTTGCGGAGTCCGGTTCATCCTTCTGGCTGTTTGGCGTTTTGCAAACCGGGGGGCTGCTGCTGCCGTTCGTGTTTGCCTGTCTGCCGGGATTGAGCGGGCGATGGTGGTGGATTCCGGTGCTGCAAGTCGGGTGGTTGTACGCGTTGCGCTTTGTGCTGGCGGCGCGCTTCCGCACGTCCCGGCTGGGTGCCCTGTTGCATCCCGTGGGTCAGGGATTGTCGCTCCTCATCGGCCTGAACAGTTGGCGGTTGAGCGCGCAAAAGGGCGTCACCTGGAAGGGGCGCACGTACACGATGACCACTGCCGCCAGCGCCCCGGGCGTCGTCGAGGAAGACGGCCCGGCGCTCTGAGAATCGGCCGGTCCTCGTCTGCGCGGACCTTGAACGGTGCTGTCAAGGTGCCGGGGTCGGCTGCTGGCCTGCAAAATCGTCCAGTTTCAGGATCATCGTGTCGATGACCGCATCGACGCTTTCCTTGAGCTTGCTTTCTTTGGCGAGATCTTGGGCCGGGCCGAGCAGTTCGGTCTTCCGTCGATGCAAGACCCCGTTGGCCATGAGTTGGTCGGTGCTGCCTGGCTCGCCGATCAAGGCAGGGTAAGTCGCCTCCCCTAACCGCAGTGACCAGGCACCGTCCGGTTTGGCAAAATAGCAGGCCAGCGCGTTGTCGCCAGAGTCGGGTAAATCCAGCGCCGCCGCGATTTTCTTGACGGCGTTCCCGACACTCTGCCCGTCAGATTCCGGCTTGAACTCCGGCAATAACCGTACTGCCAGCCGGTGCCCGGTAGCGTGCTCGTAGTTTGCCAGCTTGGAATTGAAGTTCTTCACGCGGAAGTCGGGCAGCAGTTTGGCGTCGTCCGCCAGATAAACGAAGCCGGTCGGCGCCGCCGGATGCCGCCGCGCCAGCGTGGCCTTTTTCAACGCATCGAATGCCGCCGCGTCCGCCTTGAAGGGGAGCGCATCGGAGATCGGGCTTTCTTTCTCCGCATTGGCGGCTGTTTCGGATGACTCGCGGGTCCGCCGCCCCGTTTGATCGGCATCCGCAGCCACGAGGTTGCCGGGAGCAACCCCGGCGGTGCGGCGGATGGTGACGTGCAGGATTTTGTCGCCGACCTCGATCCGGTTGACGACCTCCATCCCGCGCACCACCTGACCAAAAGCGCTGTGGAGGTAGTTGAGGCGATTGACCTCGCGCAAAGTAATGAAGAATTGGCTGCCGTTCGTGTCGGGTCCGTCATTGGCCATCGACAGCACCCCGGCCATGTCGTGCCGCAGATGGGAGTCAAACTCGTCGGGAAAACTGTAGCCGGGTCCGCCATCTCCCAACTTGTCCGTCGGGAACGCCGGGTCCGCCGACAGGGGATCGCCGCCTTGAATGACGAAATCCTTCACCACGCGGTGAAACGTCGTCCCGTCGTAGAACGGCGTGCCCGGGGGTCGTCCTTGAAAAGGCAGGGTCCCCTCGGCCAGCCCGATAAAGTTCATCGTGGTCAGCGGCGCTCGTTCGAAGTCCAGGCGGGCTTCGATGGTCCCCTTGCTCGTCTCGATGTCGGCAAAAATTTGTCCGGGAAGGTCGCCACGCAACGTCACGGTGTGCGTGCTGTCCGGCGCTTCCGGTGTCTTGTTCTCCTCCGACTGCGACCGCCCCGGGAAGGGAGCAGCCAAGAGACAGAGGCAGGTGACGAGGAGAGGGATTGGCTTCAGGCGGATCATGGCGCAAGGGACGGGGATTGCTCGATAAAGTGGGTATGCAGCGCACGCACGGCAAGGTCGAGTTGGGCGTGCGAGATCAACCAGGTGATGCGGAACGAAGAAGTGGCCAGCCCGCAGGGCATGATCCCGGCGTTGCGCAGGCATTCCGTTCCGGCGAGCACGTTTCGATACGAGGTGTTGATGCCCGCACCGATGGCGCTGACCGCGCCGTACTGATCGAACAAATGAACGCGGCCCCCGAATTTGCCGTGGTGGAGTGCGGTTCGTAACGCCGCCGGTTCCTCGTGGATATTTTCGCGCGACAGCACGACCGTCAGTCCGTCTTTGGAAGCCGG
>CAHJWO010000244.1 GCA_903642295.1 PVC group bacterium
CCCGGCCCCGGCGCTCGCGCCCGGCACGCCGCCGCCGATGGGCGCGGGGACGCAGGCAGGTAATCAGGCGGTCATCTACTGCGACGACCGGGGAAAACTCACGTACACCCTCAAATCCCGCGCCAATCCCGCCGGTGCGCGCGGCAGCCTCCAGGCTGGTGAGCCGATCCCCACCGGCTGGATGGACTGGCGGCTGGAGGCCGTGCAGGCGATTCCCGCCGCCGTGCCGCACACGGTGTTCCGACCGGTCCGCGAGGCGCAGACCAAATCCGCCGGTGATCAATCCGCCACCAGCGGCGACCCGCGCGTGTCTGCCGGGGGCGGGGGCGGCAGCGTGGACGGCATGGCCAACGCGGTCAACCGGGGCGACGGCGTGCTGGTGCGCCTGAGCCGCGACGGCAAGACCCACGAGCAGTGGGCGTCGTCGGGCTGGCAGGTGACGCTGCCCACGACGCCGAAGCCGACGCGGCTGGCTTATGATTCCATGATCAACGGGCTGCCCATCGGTTTGCAGTTGGAAAGTTTCGAGGTGAGTTTCAACGAGGGCACGGACACCCCGTCGAGCTTCAAGAGCAACCTCAAGGTGACGGACATGGAAGGTGGCCAGGGCCGGGGCAGTTGTTCGATGAACCAGCCCTTCAATTTCCCGGGTCACTGGTGGAATACATTTACGGGTCTTACGTACAAGATGTCACAGGCACAGTGGAACCCGGAGAACACGAACCAGACCACGGTGCAAATTTTGCGTGATCCGGGCTGGACGTTCAAGTGGGTAGGTTCGCTGCTGATCTGCGCGGGGGTGTTCACGCTGTTTTACCTTCGACCCGCGAAAGTACCGGTGAAGCCGGTGCCATCGAATTTCACATGAACAATCCTCCCGCAATGCAGGATAGAATCTGCCTCGTCACCGGCGGCAACTCGGGCATCGGCCTGGAAGCGGCCAAGGTGCTGGCGCGGCAGGGCGCCACGATCTTGATCACCGGCCGCGACCAACCCAGGGGAGAGACAGCAGCCAGGGCGTTGCGCGAGGCAGGGGCGGCGTCCGTCGAGTTTATCCAGGCGGACCTCTCCACGATGGCGGCGGTCCGCGTCCTGGCCGCAGAAGTGCGCCGGCGGCACGACAAGCTGCATGTGCTCGTCAACAACGCCGGGTTGATTTGCCCGGAACGCCGACTGACCAACGACGGGTTGGAAGAAACGTTTGCCGTCAATCATCTGGCAACGTTTTTGCTGACCACCGAATTGCGCTCGTTGCTCATGGACGCCGGGTCGGCGCGGGTGGTCACGGTGGCCTCCGAAGCGCACCGCAGTCTGCCCTTTCTAGACTTCGACAACCTCCAGGGTGAAAAGCGTTACCGCCCGTTCCGCGCATATTCGCAGTCCAAGCTGGAGAACATCCTGTTCACCTACGAACTGGCCCGGCGTTGGGAGGGGACGGGAGTCGCGGCGACCTGCCTGCATCCGGGGGTCGTGCTGACGCCGATCTGGCGCAACGCCAGGGGGGTTCTGGGTTTTCTGGTGGTGTTCATCAAGCCGTTCATGATCTCCGCCGCGAAGGGTGGCGCGTCCGTCGCGCGGCTGGCGTGCGCGCCGGGGTTGGAGGGGATGACGGGGCGATATTATCATCGTGATTCCGAGCGCCGCACCACGCCGGTGACTTACGACGGCACCGTGGCGGCGCGGCTGTGGGACGTGAGTGAGACGTTGGCTCGGCGATGAGAGAATAAACGTTCGGTGAGCGTCGGAAGTTGTCCGCAGATTTCGCAGATTTAGGGGATTGGTAGGAGAGAAAAGAAAGAAATAGATGGGGGCGTGGCGGTGGTGGTTGATGAAGCGGATGGCGCTGG
The DNA here is from genome assembly GCA_903642295.1 of PVC group bacterium. Taxonomy (GTDB): domain Bacteria; phylum Verrucomicrobiota; class Verrucomicrobiia; order Chthoniobacterales; family SZAS-18; genus CAHJWO01. The sequence goes on from CAHJWO010000244.1 coordinate 1,848, forward strand.
AGCGGCGCTGGCAGGAGGTTCAGCGCCCGGTGACCAGCGGGGGCGGAAGGGCCTGCGGCCCGCTACGGACGGCTGGGACAGCCGTCCCTACCTGACTTGATTTTTCCGGCGGGGCGTCCATGCTGTTCTCCCCATTGTCTTGACCTTCGTACGTTTATGACCCGCTCGCCCGTTGCCCGCCATGTCCGCGATATCCCGCGCTCGGGCATCCGTGATTTTTTTGAGGTCGTACAGACCATGCAGGGCGTCATCAGCCTGGGCATCGGAGAGCCGGATTTCGTAACCCCCTGGCACATCCGCGAGGCGGCGATGTACTCGCTGGAGCGAGGAAAGACCGGTTACACGTCCAATCTCGGGTTGCCTAAACTCCGCGAGGAAATCAGCCGGTACGTGGCACGGCATTTCGGCGTCGAATACGCGCCGGGCAGCGAGGTGCTGGTTTCGGTGGGCGTGAGCGAGGCGATTGACCTCGCCTTGCGGGCGCTGATCGACCCGGGCGACGAGGTGCTTTATCACGAACCCTGCTATGTATCGTACTGCCCGAGCATCGCGCTGGCGCACGGCGTCCCGGTGGCGGTGCCGACGCATGCGGCGGACGGGTTCGCGCTGCGCGCGGACGAGTTGGCGGCCCGCATCACGCCGCGCTCCAAGGTGCTGATGCTCAACTTTCCGACGAACCCGACCGGGGCGACCATGACGGCGGCGGAACTGGAAGCCATCGCGGAGGTTTGCCGACGGCACGATCTCATCGTGTTGACGGACGAGATTTACAGCGAGCTGACGTACGAAGGCGTGCGGCACCGTTCCATCGCCTCGCTGCCGGGAATGCGCGAGCGCACGATTTTCCTGCACGGTTTTTCCAAGGCGTTCGCCATGACGGGATTTCGCATCGGTTATGCGTGCGCGCCCGCGCCGCTGATCGACGCGATGATGAAAATTCATCAGTATGGGATCTTGTGCGCGCCGATCACGAGCCAGGAAGCGGCCCTGGCCGCGTTACGCAACGGCGAACCGGATGCCGCCGCGATGCGGCGCGAGTACGAGGGCCGACGCAACTTTATCGTGAGCGCATTCAACGAATTAGGACTGCCGTGCCACAAACCGCGCGGGGCGTTCTACGTGTTCCCGGACATTCGTCCGAGCGGGTTGAGCAGCCCGGAATTTTCGTTGCGCTTGTTGCGCGAGAAGAAGGTGGCCGTCGTGCCGGGAACGGCGTTTGGCCCGAGCGGAGAGGGGTACGTGCGCGCGTGCTACGCCACGAGTCTGCCGCAGATTAAGATGGCGCTGGATCTGATCGGCGGTTTCTGCCGCGAGGTGGCGGCAGGTTAATTGATTACTGATTTGGACTTCCGACAAAAGTTGAAAAGTGTCCGCAGATTCCGCAGATTTTCGCAGATGGAGAGAAGAGGGGACAGGCGGTCGCTCCACTGCTCCTCAATCTGCGTAAATCTGCGGAATCTGCGGACACTTTTCTCTCGTGGGAGCACTTTCGTCGGAGATCTATTCAGGTCGAGATTTCTTCCGTTGATTCGGCGGCATCCTCGGGCGATTCCGTCACGCGCAGCGGGCCTTCCAGACCCGGATCTGTCGCACGGTCGCCGCTGCGCTGTTTGGCATCGGCGCGCAGGACGTTTTCCAAATTCTGAATGTGCTGGCGCGCGGCGGATACGTACACCTCGTGGTCGCCGTCGTACACCTTCGCCAGTTCGACCATCGCCGCGTCGTCGTGCTCGCGGAACAGTTGAGCCGCCCGCGCAGCCTGCGTCGCGTGGAAACCCATCAGCTGCAGCGCCGCCACGCTCATGTCCAGCGAGGTGCCCAACGTTTCGCGGAAGATATTCGCCGGGTCCAACCCGCGCCGGAGCAATTCGTAGGAGTGGCGGCGGTCGTTGGCGCACGCGAGGATCGTCAGGTGCGGAAAATCCGCCCGCAGCAGGTCCACCAGACGCAACGACTGTTCCTGGTCGCCGATGGCCACGATGAACATCTTTGCCCGCTCGATTCCTGCGCTCAGCAGAAGATCCTCGCGCAGGGCGTCGCCGTAGTACGCCTTCATGCCGAATTCGCGCAACGCCTCCACCCAATCGGCGTCGTGTTCGAGCACGGTCACGGGCACATCATTGATCTGGAGCAGGCGACCGATGATGTGTCCCAACCGCCCGTAACCGGCCAGGATCACGCCACCCTGGTCGCGTGTGGCGACGGCGTCGGCCTCGCGTTCCGCGGCCGGCAGTCCGGCGTTGCGGTGCGCATTGCGCCAACGCCGCAGCCGGTCGTTTGCGATCAGCAGCAGCGGCGCGGCGGCCATGCTCAGGGCGACGGTCGCCGTCAGCGCGTTGGCCGCCGGGGCGGCGAGGACATTCTGCGCGACGCAGAACGAGATCAGCACGAACGCGAACTCGCCGCCTTGTGCCAACCCGAAGGCGAGCAGGTAACGGTCGTCCGTGCCCAGCCGGAACGCGCGTCCGAGCGTCAGCAGCACGGCGAATTTGACCGCCAGCAACCCGGCCACCAGCGCCAGCATCAGCCCGGGATGCGCCGCGCAGAACGCGAAGTTGATCCCCGCTCCCACCGAGATAAAAAACAGCCCCAGCAGCAACCCTTTGAAGGGTTCCAGGTCGGCCTCCAACTGGTGGCGGTACTCGCTGTCGGCGAGCACCACCCCGGCCAGGAACGTGCCCAGCGCGGCGGAGAGTCCCACCGCCTGCATGAGCAGCGAGATCCCCACCACCAGCAGCAGCGCCGTGGCGGTGAACATTTCCCGCAATCCCGTCTTGGCGATGTAGCGAAACAGGGGGCGCAGCGCGTAGCGTCCGCCGAGGACGACGGCGGCCACCGCGCCAAGCGTGACCAGCCCTTGCGCCCACGGCGGCAGCGCGGCCACGCCCGCGTGGGCGGCGGCGTGGCCGGTTGCCGATCTCTGGATCGCCAGCAACGGCAGCACGGCGAGGATCGGGATGACCGCCAGGTCCTGAAACAGCAGCACGGCGAAACACGCCTCCCCGCCGGGAGTTTTGAGCGTCCCCTGTTCGCCCAGGGATTGCAGGACGATGGCCGTCGAGGACATGGCCAGGATCAGGCCCGCCGCGAGGCCCGTGCGCCAGTCGTTGCCGAAGCACAGGGCCACCGCCAGCACCGCCGCCGCCGTCCCCATGACCTGCAAGCCACCCAGGCCCAGCACGCTCGCGCGCATCTCCCACAGCCGCGCCGGACGCAGTTCCAGGCCGATGAGAAAGAGCATCACCACCACGCCGAACTCGGCGACGTGCTCGACGTGGTCCGCGCCCGTTTCGGAATTGACCCAGCCCAGCGCTGCCGGACCGATGGCGGCACCCGCGATCAGGTAGCCCAGGACGGAACCCAGGCCCATCCGCTTGGCGATGGGCACGGAAATCACCGCCGCCAGGAGATAGATAAAGGTCTGGAACTGGGCGCCGCCGTGCATGGGGACGGATTATCTGACCACGCGGCGAAAACGCAAAGGCAGAAGTAAGCCGGCAGACGAGAAGACGCGCTGACTCCGACCTTCCGCCTTCCGCCTTCCGCCTTCGCCGATACATCCACCGGCAGCCGTTTCAGCGGTTCCGAGGAATATGAACGTAAACAAACTCGCGCGTTTTCTCGGATGGTTCAGCATCGGCCTGGGTCTGACGGAGCTATTTGCCACGGACGAACTGGCGGATTTCCTGGGCACCAAACGCAGCACGGGCATCATCCGTCTGTTCGGTTTGCGCGAGATCGCGGCGGGAGTCGGCATCCTGGCGCAGCCCCGCCGCCTGCCGTTCTGGTTGTGGGCGCGGGTGGCCGGGGACGCGATGGACCTCGCCGCCTTGGGTCTCGCCGCCGGGCCGAGCAACGGGCAACAGACGAACGTGCTGGCCTCCATTGGCGCGGTTGCCGGTGTGACCGCCCTGGACATCTACGCGGCGGAGAAACTGTCGGTCGGGGTCTGAGAAAGTTCCCCACCGGCGGGAATCACGCTTGGGATTGACGCGACGCACCTGCCGCCGGTAACTTCCGGCCGCATGTGCCGTTCCATTTTGCGTCCGACCGCGCGGGGCCGACAGGACCGCAGGACCGACCACCACCCCGCCGGGGAGCCTTCGCTCCAGCCCTGCCGACGATGCGCGCCCTGATCTTTGGAATCAGCGGCCAGGACGGCGCTTACCTCGCCCAACACCTCCTGGAACGCGGTTACGAGGTGGTTGGCACGTCGCGCGATGCGCAGGTGTCCGGCTTCGGCAACCTCACGCAGTTGGGCATCCGCGAGCGGGTGCGTATGGCTTCGGCGGCCATTAACGACTTCCGCAGCGTGCTCCAGTTGCTCGCCAAAGTGCAGCCGGACGAAATCTACAACCTCGCCGGGCAGACCAGCGTCGGCCTTTCCTTCGAGCAACCCGTCGAGACGCTGGACTCCATCGCCGGTGGAACGCTCAACATCCTGGAGGCGTTGCGTTTCCTGAACCGGCCCGACGCCAAGTTCTATAACGCGGCGTCGAGCGAATGCTTCGGCGACGCGGGCGCGGAACCGGCCAACGAGGAGACGCCCTTCCGCCCGCGCAGTCCCTACGCCGTGGCCAAGGCGGCGGCGTTCTGGGAGGTGGCCAACTACCGGGAAGCCTACGGGCTGTTCGCGTGTTCGGGCATCCTCTTCAACCACGAGTCTCCCCTGCGGCCCGAGCGCTTCGTGACGCAAAAGATCGTCGCCGGAGCCTGCCGGATCGCGGCGGATGGCGGTCAGGGCAAGCTCTCGCTGGGTAACCTGGACGTGGAGCGCGACTGGGGCTGGGCGCCGGAGTATGTGGACGCCATGTGGCGAATGCTGCAACAGGACCGCGCGGAGGATTACGTGATCGCCACGGGTCAGACGCGGCCGCTGCGAGATTTTGTGGCGGGGGCGTTCGCGTGCGTGGGGCTGGACTGGCGCGAGCACGTCGTCAGCGATAGGACTCTGCTGCGCCCCACCGACCTGCAAAAAGGCTGGGCGAATCCGGGCAAGGCCAACCGGCTGCTGGGCTGGGAGGCCAGGCGCAAGCTCGACGACGTGGTGCGATTGATGGTGGAGGCACGGCGGGCGGCGTCCGTTTAGAGCGCTTCTTGATTGAGTAAGCTATGACCATTGGTTAGGCTGGCCGATGGCAAAAGCATACTCTCTGGATCT
>CAHJWO010000245.1 GCA_903642295.1 PVC group bacterium
GGCTCCCGGTTTCTGCCTTCTCGGTTTTTGGACTGTGGTATACTGGCGCGATTATTCGATGCGCCCGCTTACCACAAAAATTCAAATGAAGGCGTGGGGGGCTGTCGGCTTGATTGCGGTATCGAGTCTGACCGGTTGCGCCGACCATCGACACCAGATCGTGATCAGCGTACCCGAGCAACGCCTGGTGCTCCTGACCGAGGGCGTGCCGACCGCCGTTTATCCGGTCTCCACGTCGAAATTCGGCCTGGGGGATGCCCCGGGCAGCCGGGCCACGCCGTTGGGTCAACTGGAAGTCGCCGAAAAGGTGGGCGACGGGGCACCGTTGGGCGCCGTGTTCAAAAGCCGACGTTTTACCGGCGAGGTGCTGGCACCGGACGCGCCGGGACGCGACCCGGTGGTGACCCGCATCTTGTGGTTACGCGGACTGGAACCTGGGAACGACCACTCCTTCGAACGTGACATCTACATTCACGGCACGCCCGAGGAACGCCGGATCGGACAGCCCGCCAGCTACGGTTGCGTGCGGCTGCGCTCCCGGGACGTGGCGAAGCTGTATGACGAGGTTGGAACGGGGGCGAAGGTTTTCATCCGCGACCAGCCGCTGGCCACGGCGGCGGCCCCTTACCTGGCACCGCGCGTGTCCATTCCGGTTTTCCCGGCGGCAACCGGGACGTACACACCGCCTCTGCCGTCGTCGGCGGATGGGGGAACGCGGTAACGAAAGTCCGTCTCACAGTGGCAGTCAGGGGGCGGCGCCCACGCGGCGCGGCTCAGGAGCAAGCCACCTCTCGACTTCCGGCCAGAGTTCCGCCATCCGTCTCCTCCTTGAAGCTTCGTTTCTTGAAGCTTGCACCTTCCTCCGGCGGACTTTCGCCGGAGGTTTATTGCACGGTCACGTTGAACGTGTGCGTGATTTTCGACTTCGCCGCCGACTTCGCTTGCAGCGTGATGGCCGCCGTCCCCTTCTGGCCGATCGCGTAGGTCAGAACGAGTTTGCGTCCGTTCAGATGGGTTGTCACCAGGCCGGGGTTGGAATTCCCCTTCACCTTGACTGTGATGGCACCCGGAAAGCCGGTCCCTTTCGAGACCAGCGGCAGCACCGCGATGCTGTTCGCCACGACCAGATTGCTCGGGGCGACATTCTGTGACTCATCGTACTGAAAAAGCGGCACGGTTTTAAACGCGTTGTTTGATAAAGCGGATGACAGGTCATAGACCTTCAAGGCATCAATGGCATCCACGGTCGCAAGGTCGCGCTCGATCACCCGCCCGAAGACCGTAAAGCCCCCGTCGTTATCGCTCCCGAACGCATCGCTGTTGTCGCTAACGTTGATGAACCACTGATCGGACGCGCTGTCGGGACTGTCCGCCTGTTTCGCCATCGCAATGGTGCCGCGCGTGTCGGGAAGATCGTACTCGTTGGCGACGTTTCCAAAGGTGGTAATCGAGCCGACGCTATTGCCGTTCAGCGTGAAACCCCCGCCCTGGATGACCCCGAAGCCGTCCCCCGCCTCGGTCGTTGAACGGTGAAAGATGGTATTGGTATAGCTGCCGGAATTTACGTAATCGAGGAAGTTGGCGACCGTGTTGGGCGCGGTGCCGTTGAAAAGCTCCAGGTCAATTTTGCCGACGTTGGTGGTCATGCGCACCAACGTGCCGGTGACACCGGTGAGGCCGAACGTCTTTTTGATGCTGATGACCGTCGGAGCCGAGTCCACGGAGACGGTAAAATCCGCGATGGGGTTGACGATGGCTGGCGGGGTCAGGTCTTGCGCGAAACCGGCAGGTGCCAGCCCGCCGAGCAAAGCAGCGAGCACGCTGCCACGGAGGACGGAGGGGAAGTTCATCGGGGCGAAGGTTGCTGACCTTCCGCGGTGAAGTCAAGGCGTCCGAACGTACAGATTTGTAAAGGTTTGTGAGGACGGCGGCAGTGCCAATCCCGTCAGGAGACCCCGGCGGGAACGGCTTCCTGCTCCCGACCAGCCGTTTGCGCCGGGGCATCGATCCAGCGGCCATGTTCGCGGATGAGATCGGTCAATCGGTCAACCGCTTCACCTTCAGGGATGTTGAAACGAACCGCCTGCTTGCCGACATAGAGGTTGACCTTGCTCGGGGCGCCACCCACGTAGCCGAAATCGGCGTCCGCCATCTCGCCGGGTCCGTTGACGATGCAGCCCATGATGGCAATTTTGACACCTTTCAGGTGACCGGTGGCCGCACGGATTTTGGCGGTGGTGCTCTGGAGGTTGAAGAGGGTGCGCCCGCAGGACGGGCAAGCCACGTAATCGGTCTTGAACACCCGCGAGCCTGCCGCCTGGAGGATATTATAAGCCAGTCGGAGACTCTGGCCCGGAGCCTCCTCGCCCTGGATGAGCACGGCGTCGCCGATGCCGTCGCAGAGCAACGAACCAACGTTGGAAGCGGCGACCAGCAACGTGTGGAGAAAGTCCTTCTGAGGATCGGTGGAGGGGTTGAGCGTGTCCTTGAGGAGGATCGGATGACGCTCGGCCAGACGGGCCGCTAGCAGACGAAAGGCGGCGATCACCGGGAGTTCCACGCCATCTGCCACGGTGACCAGGAAAGCACCTTCCTCGTGGTTTAGCCGTTCGACGGCAGCCGGGTCGCGGGGGTCCACCTCGCGGACGTTGGCGCGCTCATAAACGATCTCCGGCTGGAAGTCGCCCAGGCGGTCGAGTTTGTGCACGATCTGATCCAGCGTCGCCTGGCGGACGACGACGCGGGGCACCTCGCCGAGGCCCAACGCCACGTCGCCCGACAGCAGGTGCGTGGCAGGCCGCCGCCGATACGAGAAAGGATCGAAAGATAAGGTGATTTCTGCGGTCGGTGCCAGGTCTTCGGGGCCGGTCGATGGCTTCGCCGCACAGAGCCCAACCAACGCCCGCGCGACCGGTATCTCGTGGATGCTGTCTTCGGTGAGCGACACCCGCACCGTGTCGCCGATGCCATCGTTGAGCAGGGAACCGATCCCGATGGCACTCTTGATCCGGCCATCCTCGCCGTCGCCCGCTTCCGTGACGCCGAGATGGACCGGGTAATTCCAGTCCGGTCCTTCCTTGGCCAGTCGATCCACCAGCAGGCGATAAGCGGCGATCATCACCTTGGGATTGCTGGCCTTCATCGAGAAGATGAACTGGTGGAAATCGTTGTCGCGGGCGATGCGGGCGAATTCCAGCGCGCTTTCCACCATGCCGAGCGGCGTGTCGCCGTAACGGTTCATGATGCGGTCGCTCAGCGAACCGTGGTTGGTGCCGACGCGGATCGAGATGCCGCGGGCCTTGCAAGCCAGCACCAGCGGGGTAAACCGCTCGCGGATGCGCTCCAATTCGGCGGCGTACTGGTCGTCCGTGTATTCCTTGACCGCGAATTTTTTGGAATCGGCGAAGTTGCCCGGATTCACGCGCACTTTTTCGACCCAGCGGGCCGCTTCCAGCGCGGCATCCGGCTTGAAGTGGATGTCCGCCACCAGGGGCACGTCGCAGCCGAGTTCCAGCAGGCCGCGTTTGATGAGTTCCAGGTTGCGGGCGTCCTTGATGGTCGGCGCGGTAATCCGCACGATTTCCGAGCCGGCGTTGGCGAGGTCGAGGCTTTGCTGGATGCTGGCCGCCGTGTCCATCGTGTCACAAGTGATCATGGACTGCACCCGGACGGGATTCTCGCCGCCGACGCCCACCTTGCCGACCATGACCTCACGGCTGCGCCGACGACCGGCGGGGCGGGCTGTTTGCAAACGGAGACTAGGAGTCATGGCGCAGAACGGTGGAACGGTGAAAACTTGCCCGCATTTTAGGGCATCCGGGACAACTTGTCATCCTGCCCGTGCAAAAGACCATGCATACCGACGCCTACCTGGTTTGCTCGGACCGCTTGAATTTCACGTCCTGACCGTGCCCCCGGGCGAGATCGCCCACATCGTAAAAAGTGATGTAAAGCATGTAACCGATCAGGAGCATCGCGCAGCCGGTCTGGAGAAACTCCAACAGCCGGATGTTCACCGGTTTGCGGCGAACCGCCTCGATCAAAGCCAGGGTGATGTGCCCCCCGTCGAGCACCGGGAACGGCAGCAGATTCAGCAGCGCCAAATTGACGTTCAGCACCACGCTGAACCACAGGGCCAGACGCCAGCCTTCCTCGAAAAAGATGATGTAATAACTGCGGAAGATCATCACGGGGCCGCCGAGATGCTGAACCTTCACGTCGCTCTTCGGCGAGATCACCGCCCCGAGCGTGTTGACGATGCCCGACACGCTGGATTTGATCTGCGAGGTCGGACTTTCGTGCGAGGTCACCGGGTTGCCCTTGTCGTTCCAGGCGATGCCATCGGCATCGAACTTCACGCCCAAGCCAACTTTCCAATTATCTGAACCTTCGGGCTTTTGCGGAGTGACCGAAACCGTTTTTGCCTCCCCCTGCCCGCCCGGCCGGTAGGTGATGGTAATCGGCAAGCCCTGCGATGCCTTCACCGATTCCTGCAGGTCCTTGAAGCGGTTGGCCGGTTTGCCGTTGATGTCCTGCACGACATCGTCCGCCTTCAACCCCGCGCTCTCCGCCGGGCCGTCCTTGGACACCTCGTTGATCTGGAACGGCATCGGCGGCAAGGTCAAAGCGACAGATTGCCCTTGCCGACGCACTTTCAGGGACAACGGCTGATTGAAGCTGGATCGTTCGGCGTCCACGAAGGCTTCCAGGCTCAGGATCGACGCGCCGTTGGCCTCGACGATCTGGTCTCCAGATTGCAGGTGCGCCCGCGCGGCGGGGCTGCCGGATTTTACCTCCGCCACCTCCGGCGTGGTCTTCGGCAGGATGCCGATGTGCCGGGTGTCCTGACGCTGCCACCAGTGGGTTTTTTCCGGCTTGGGCGCAGACACGCCAAACGTTTTCGTCTGTCCACCGCGCAACACACCGACCCGGATCAGTTGCCCTTCGCTGCGGGTGATGTACCACACCACGCTCTCGTTCATGCCGCCGAAGCGTTTGACCTCATGGCCGTCGATGTCAGTGATCACGTCGCCTGCCTGCAAGCCCGCTTTTTCCGCCGGACTGTCCTCGGCCACAAAGCCGATGGTGCGGGTTGACTCTCCCTCGCTGACGGGCCGACCCACCACCCAGACGATGATGGCAAACAGAAAGGCCAGGCCGAACGAGAACAGCGGGCCGGCGAAGGCCACGATGATCTTGTCGAGCGGGCTGATGGGCGGCAGCGTCGCCCGGGGGGGGGCGCCTTCGAGCTTGCCTTCGATGCTTTCCATCGGAGCCAGCTGGGGTAAGGCCACGAACCCGCCAAACGGCAGGGAACCCAGGCTGTACTGCACGCCGTTGATCGTCTTTTTCCAGAGCGGTTTGCCGAACCAGACGCCGAATTTTTCGATCACCAGCCCACGCCACCGGGCAGCCAGAAAGTGGCCCAATTCGTGGACCACGATCAGGAGGTTGAAGATGAGGATGACTTCCAGGATCGTGACGACGAAATTTAAGATGAGGCGGGCGGTCTCCATAAAAAAGTTAGAAAGCGAAAGTTCCGGCGGCAACCGGAAAGCGTGGGGAGGGTTTGTGACGCCGATTGCGCGTCACCGTTCAGCTTCTCGGATTACTCTGGTTGGACCGCCCGCGCCGCCGCGGCGCGTGCTTCGGCATCGGCGACCAATATAGCACCCAGATCGGGAGCCGCAACGAGCCGGTGCGCGGTCATGACCTGCTCCACGACCTCCCAGATGCGCGGAAACGGGATGCGTCCCGCCAGGAACCCCTCCACGGCCACCTCGTTGGCCGCGTTAAGCACCGCGGGCAGCGTGCCCCCGGCCTCCCCGGCAGCGCGGGCGAGATCGAGCGCGGGGAAATCGGCGGTGCGCGGCGGCTCGAACTCCAGCTTGCCGAGCCGGGCGAAATCCAGGGGCGGCAGGCGGTTGGCCACCCGGTCGGGCCAGGTCGCCGCGTACTGGATGGGGAAACACATGTCCGAATGACTGAGTTGGGCCAGGACGCTGCTGTCGATGAACTCGACCATCGAATGCACGATGCTTTGCGGGTGGACCACCACGTCCACCCGGGACATCGGTACGTCGAAGAGCCAACGCGCCTCGATCATTTCGAGGCCCTTGTTGAAGAGCGTCGCCGAGTCGATGGAGATTTTTTGGCCCATGTCCCAGGTCGGGTGCTTCAGGGCCTGCGCCGGGGTGGCGGCGGCAATCTGCGCGACCGTCCAAAGGCGAAACGGGCCGCCCGAAGCGGTGAGGATCAGGCGGCGTACCGTGGCCGGATCGCGTCCTTCGAGGCACTGGAAGATCGCGTTGTGCTCGCTGTCCACGGGCAGTACCTTCACCCCCTTGGCCGCCGCGGCGCGCATGACGGTTTCGCCCGCCATGACGAGGATTTCCTTGCTGGCTACGGCGAGGTCGCGCCCGGCTTCGATGGCGGCCAAAGCGGGGCGCAGGCCGCCGGTGCCGACGATGGCGACGAGCACGAGGTCCGCGTCCGTGGCAGAAGTGGCCAGTTCGATCAGGCCGTCTTCGCCGAAGAGGAGGCGCGGGCGGTAATCCGGCGCGAGCCGGGCGCGCAATTCATCGGCTTTGGTCCCGTCGACCAGACAGAGCGCCTCGGGGCGGTACTTGTTGGCTTGCTCGGCGAGGAGAGCGGCGTTTCGGTGCGCGGCAAGACCCGCGATTTCCAGACGATCCGGGAGATCGTCGACCACCTTGGCCGCGCTTTGGCCGATGGAGCCGGTGGCGCCGAGGACGACGAGACGACGCTTTCTCATGCGGGGAAATTACGACCGAACCACGAACCAGCGCAGATAAAAGAACAGCAGCGGGGCGGTGAAGAGCAGGCTGTCGATCAGGTCCAGCATCCCGCCAATGCCCGGCAGCAGTTTGCCGGAATCCTTCACGCCGGTGCCGCGCTTCAGGATCGACTCCGCCAGGTCGCCGATCACCGCCGCGACGCTGAGGCCAAGACCCAGCGCGAAAAGATCGAC
>CAHJWO010000246.1 GCA_903642295.1 PVC group bacterium
GCGGGTGCGCCGTTGGCCGCCGGACGCGGAAGCGTGACCGGCACGGAGATGCGGTTGGTTTCCCGGCCGGTGCCCCGCGCACCGTTCCCGCCGATGGGCGCGAGCCCCATCGACAGGCGGCGGGTCTGAAAAGCGGGTGGCAGGGCGGCGTCGGACATGGCGCGGATACTTCTTGGAACCGTTCAGGGCGAAGTCAATCCTTCACCAGGAAATAACCGCGATCCTTTTCGGTGATCGGCTGGCCCAGCCGCTCTTTGACGAGCAGCAAATCTTCCCAGACCTTTCGCTTCTCGCTCGGGGCCTGATTGCGCAGCAGGTAGGACGGATGATAGGTGACCATCACCGGGATGCCCTTGAAGTCGTGCCAGCGCCCGCGCAGGTCGCGCATGGGGGCGTCGAGGTCCAGCAAGCCCTTGATGGCGGTGGCCCCGAGCGCAACGATGGCTTTGGGCTGGATGATGTCGATTTGCTCGAAGAGGCCCGGGCGGCAACTGTGCATCTCCGGGAGGGTCGGCGGGCGGTTGCCGAACGCCTGCCCGGGCGTGGGCGGGCGGCACTTGAGCACGTTGGCGAGGTAGATTTGCTCCCGCTGGAAGCCCATCGTGGCGATGATCTTGTTGAGCAGCTGCCCGGCGCGGCCCACGAACGGCTCGCCCTTGGCGTCTTCCTCGGCCCCCGGCGCTTCGCCGACAAAGAGCAGTTCCGTGTCGATGTTGCCCACGCCGAAGACGATGTGGGGGTTGGCGGCGTCCCGGCCATAGGGGCACTGCGGGCAGGGCAGGCGTTCCGGGCAGGCGCGCAGTTGGGCCAGCCGCTCCGCCTTGGGCAGGGCGGGATCGGTGACCGGAGCATAGACGCCCGCCCCGGCGGACGCGGCGGCAGGCTTCGCGGCGCGGACGGATTTGGGGGCGGGCGCGGGGTCTTCGCCGAAAAGCGAGGGGCCGGCGGATGGGTCTGGCTTTGGCATGGAAGGGGGGGCAATCTCCTGAGCCGACAGCGGCTCGCCGGGCAGGTTGGCCGCGGCGGGCACGTCCACGCCCGGTTGCGCCGTGAGCAGACGGTCCACGGCGGCGGCGCTGGCGCGCCAGTCATCATAACCGCCCTGACGGCGGGAATCCAGTTCGCGCAGGACGAAATCGAGGGCTTGGTCAAACTGGCTCATCCGAGGTGGAAAGGATGCGGGATGCGGGATGCGGGATGCGGGATGCGGGATGCAGGATGCAGGATGCAGGATGTGGACAAAGGTTTAAGGATCGACCGGGTCGAGGCCGAACGCGAGGAAATCGGGCGGCAGCGGCGCGCGAAACTCCTGTGTCTCGCCGGTGCGCGGATGCACGAACCCCAAAGTCCAGGAGTGTAGCATTTGCCGGGCCGAGGCGGCGGGACCCCCGTAAAGAGTGTCGCCGAGGATGGGGTAACCCAGGTGCTTGAGGTGGACGCGAATCTGGTGGGTGCGCCCGGTGTGCAGGCGGCATTCCACCAGCGACACGGCTTCGTTTCCGCCGGCCCTCAGGATGGTTAATGGGGTGGGGGCCGTGATGTACGAGCGCGCGGTGACGGCGCTCTCTTCCGCCACGGTCTCCCGCCGCACGAGCGTCTGGCGCACGCGGTAATCCGTGCGCGCCGGGCGGCCGCCCGGCGGCCGGACGATGGCCATGCGCTTGCGGTGGACCGGATGCCGCCCGATGGGCCCGTCGATGATCCCGCTGGCCGGACGCGGCACACCGCGCACCAGGGCGAGGTAGGTCTTGCGCACCGTGCGTGCGGCAAACTGTTCGCTGAGCGAGCGATGGGCGAGGTCGTTCTTGGCGACGACGAGGCAGCCGCTGGTGTCCTTGTCGAGCCGGTGGACGATGCCCGGGCGCTGCTCGCCGCCGATGCCCGAGAGCACGGGGCAACGCGCCAGCAGGGCGTTGACCAGCGTGCCCGCCGCGTGGCCCGGCGCCGGGTGCGTGACCAGCCCGACGGGCTTGTCGATCACCAGCAGGTCTTCGTCCTCGTGCAGGATGGGCAGCGCGATGTCCTCGGCGACGAGGGCGGTCGGCACGGCGGCGGGTTCTTCCCAGGAGATCACGTCGTCGGCGCGCACGGAGTCGGCGGGCTTGGCCGGGCGGCGGTTGAGATGGACGTGCCCGTCGCGGATGAGCGCCTGCACCCGCGAGCGCGAAAGGTGGGCCAGGGCCGTCGCCAGGAAACGGTCCAGGCGATGACCAGCAGCAGCGGGCGGCACGGTGAGTTCGAGCATGGAACATGGCACTATCGCCGGTTCACAGGCGGTTGACCAGTGGGGAAAGAAGGAACCCAAGGAACCAAGGAACCAAGGAACCAAGGAACCAAACGAGCTTCAAAACCCAAGGTTCAAGCTTCGACATTAAACGATTGCGTCACCTGCGACGCCGGCGTTATCTGCGCCATCTTTCCCGCATTATTTACAATTTTCGCGCCATCATTCCCCCACCCCCTTGAACCCTGAATCTTGGATCTTCCTTGGATTCTTGGTTCCTTGGATTCTTGGTTCCTTACCCCTTCCTCCTCCGGCGTTTTGTGTTAGGCTTGCCCGCATGGCCCTGACCCCCGGTGACCCTTGCGTGCAGTCCTGTCCGAATTGCGGCACGCCTGTCGACATCACCGACCAGGAACCGCTCTCCAAATTCGAGTGCCCCGCCTGCGGCGCGGCCATGCGCGCCAACCGGCAGTACAACCATTTCAGCGTCGTCGAACACCTGGGCACGGGCGGCATGGGCGCGGTTTACAAGGCCCTCGACCGCAACCTCAACCGCATGGTGGCCCTCAAGCTCCTGCGCAAGGAACTCTCCTCCGACGAGACGTACATCAACAAGCTGGAGGACGAGGCGCGCATCACCGCGTCGATCAACCATCCCTTCGTCGTCAAGGTGTTCTCCTTCGGCAGCGACCACGGTCAGTATTATATTGCGATGGAGTTGGTCGATAAGGGCACGCTCGACGACCTGATGCAGTTGCAAAACCGCATCGCGGAAATGCAGGTGCTCCAGGTCGGTTTGCAGATCGCCAGCGGCCTCCAGGCGGCCCACGAGCGCGGCTTGATCCACCGCGATGTAAAGCCCGGCAACATCCTCTTCGCCGACGCCCATACCGCCAAGATCACCGACTTCGGCCTGGCCCTGCTCACCGAATACGAAGCCGAGTCGCGGGGCGAAATCTGGGGCACTCCCTATTACATCGCCCCGGAAAAACTCAACAGCGAGGTGGAGGACTTCCGTTCCGACATCTACAGTCTGGGCGGCACGCTTTTTCACGCCGTCGCGGGCCGTCCGCCGTTCGAGGCCGAAAGCGCGTCGCTGGTCGCGCTCAAGCACCTCAAAAGCAAGGCGGTTTCCTTGCAGGCGTTCGCGCCGGACGTGTCCAGCGAGACGGCCTTCGTCATCAACCGGATGCTCGCCAAGGACCCCAACCAGCGTTACGCGTCCTACGGCGAGTTGATCGACCATTTCCGCTACGCCATCGACCAGCTCGGCAGCCGGTCGGGCAAGCCCAACGCCGGGCGCCAGCGCGTGGTCGTCGAGAGCCAGCGGACGAACCAGATCGTGGGCGTGCTGACGCTCGTGCTGCTCGTGCTGATGATCGTGGGCGGCCTCCTCGCATACACCTTCCGCACCCGGTTGTTCGGCGTCGGCGGCGACACCGGCAACCAGCCGGTGGCCGCCAACCCCAACGCCGCCCTGCCCGACGCCAGGCTCACGCCGCAGGCTCTCTATGAGGACGCGCGGCACGACATTGCCACGGAAAAGTACGCGGACGCGCAGGCGGATTTCGTCAAGCTGACCCAGGGGGGCAGCCTGCCCCAGCCGTTGAACAACTGGGTCAAGCTGCATCAGGGCATGATCGCGCTGCTCGATCATCAACCCAGCGACGCGCACGCGATCTTCGGCGATCTGCGGGACGCCGGGCTTTTTTCCAACGAGAACAGCCAGCGCCCGCTGGCCAATTTTTTCGTGGAAACGGGACGTTTCCTCGGCACCGATCAACCCGTCCCGGCGCGTGTCGCCCAGGATTGGAACGCGAACACCTTCGAGGCCCTGGCGCTGCTGCTCTTTGGTCTGAAGGACTGGGAGATGGGGGCGTTCGAAGACGCCGATGCCCTGTTCAAGGCGTTTCTCGACGGCAAACCGGCGGGACCGTACCAGTGGATCTCCGACTACGCCCCCATCGCGCGCAAGGCCACCCACGACTACGCGCTTTACGCCCCGCTGCACGCGCAGACCCTGGCAGGTACGGGCGACAAGGCGCAGCTCAAGGCGGACTTTGCCAAGGCGCGGGGGCAACTCCAGACGAGCGGCAAAATCGTCGAGGCATTCTTCACCGCCGAGACCGACCTCAACCAGGGTCAGCCGCTGGACGGCCCCGCAGGTGGCGGTAGTTCCACGCCCGTGCCGACCCCGCTGCCGACGCCGGAGGTGGCCGCCGCCGTCAACCCGCCCGCGCCGACGACCGGCAGCGCCCCCGCCGGCCCCACCGAGGAGCAGCGGGCGGAGACCGTGCGCTGGCAGACGGCGCGGGAGAGTTACCAGCAGATGGTCGGCCTGGCGCGCTTCGACGAGGCGCAGAGCGTGATGGACCACGTCAAGCTCACGCAGCCCGAGTACACGCAGGCGCGCGACCTGATCGACCGCCGCGCGCGGCTGCTGGTGGCGTTTCGGAAGACGCTGCTGAACGATCTCAAGTTGGCGGGGGGTTATCCGCAGCCGGTGACGAGTCGGCGCGGCGTGACGTTTCCGCGCGGGATCAGCGGGGTCCAGGGCGACATGCTCATGGCCGGGACGCCGTACGGGCAACTGGCGGTGCCGTGGACGGATTTCGCGCCGACGGTGTACATCGCGGTCGCGTCGTACTACGCCGACGCCAGCCGTGACCGGCAGCAGGCGGCAACCCGCCGTTGGCTGACGGCAAATTACGCGCTCGAAAACGGCCGGGTGGCCGACGCGAAGCTGCTGGCCAACCGGGCGGCGAAGGATGCGCCGCAGTATCAGAAAGACCTCGGCCAGTTCGAGGCGTCGAACGGACGGTAGCAACTAAATTACGCTGAATCGCGCCGCTTTTTCCTGCGGTCGCCCGCCGTATGGCCACGCCGTCCTCACTTTCGACCAAGTCTCGGCGATGGTTCGCCTCCGGGTGGGTGGAAGTCGCCGGGCCGCTGCTGGCGTTGTTCCTGGTAGTCACCGGAACGCGGCTCTGGCTAGTGCAGAATTACACCACCCGGCTGCCCTACGTGGACCAGTGGGATGGCGAAGGCGTCATGGTGCTCAAGCCCTGGGTCGAGGGGCACCTGCGATTTCAGGATCTTTTCGTGCCGCACAACGAGCACCGCATCTTTCTAACCCGTGTGCTGGCGCTGGGGCTATTTTCGGCCAACGGCCAGTGGGATGGGCAACTGGAGTCTGCGGTTAACGCCGCGTTGTGCGGCGGGTTTGCCGTGCTGATGGCGGGGACGTTGCTGGGATTGTTCGGCAGGCAATGGCGCTTGGCGATCCCGCTCGCCGTGGCGGTGTACGGCAGCCTGCCCTTCGGCTGGGAGAATACGCTGAACGGCTTTGGATCGCAGAACTACTTCCTGATCATTTTCTCGTTGGCCGCGATCTGGGGCATGGGGCTGCACCGGGTAAAGACATGGGGGTGGTGGGTGGGGTTAGTCGGAGCGGGGTTGGCGTGCTTGAGCATGGGGTCGGGATTCCTGGCAGCGGCGGTGGTTCTGGGGCTGCTCGGGTGGCGCGTCGGGGTTGAACGTGTCCGGCCTGGCTGGAACGAGGGGATTACGGCGGTCGTCTGCGCGGGGATCGTGGCGGTCGGATGGCTGACGCGGACGGTGGTGCCGGGCCACGCCATCCTCAAAACGGAGTCGCCAACGGCGTTTTTTCGGGCCTTTTGCCGTTTTCTGGCGTGGCCGTTCTACGCTCAGCCGTGGTCTTTGGCTCTGATGGCTGCACCGCTGATCATCCTCGTGGCGGTGTCCCTGCGCCGCAGCTTGACAGCGCGCGAGCGCACCGGCGACCAGCGCGTGCATTTATTGCTGGGGGTGGGGGCTTAGTGCGTGCTCCAGGTGGCGGCGCTGGCCTACAACCGCGACGGGCACGGCGCGCCACCCGCCTGCCGGTACATGGATTTACTGGCAATCTTTCCGCTAACAAACTTCCTGGCGGCGGCGCTGCTCGTGACGGAGGTCAGGGCAAAGGGCACAGGACACTATTTCGGGGCAATGTTAACGGCAGCCTGCTGGGTGGGCGCGCTCAGCGTGGGCTTGTGGCAGGAGACAGCCAAAGATTTTCGTGGGTGGCTGCCGGGATACCTCGCCGCGCAACTTGCCAGCGAACGGAATACCCGCGGCTACATGCACACGGGGGATTTCACGCGTTACCTGGCCGGGAAAACCACGGAGGAAATTCCCTTCCCACGGCCCGAAGGGCTGGCGGAGTTCCTGAACGACCGGACGATCCGTGGCTTCCTACCCGCGGACGTGCGGATTCCGCTGCCAGTCGCAATGACCGAAGTGGAAGGAGGCGCAGCTTTCGTGCGGGATGGATTTCCACCCGGCATGGTGACGCCACCGGGGACAACGGCTTGGGGATCTTATCCTGGCAGGGAGGGAACCGTGCATGGCAGCGTGCAGGAGGCGGGTACGTCGACAACGGCGAAGGGCTTACCCTATTTGCAGTTCCAGTTTGCCGGGAACCTGGGAGAACCGGGGTTGCACTTCGTGCTGCAAGACGTTCGGACGGGCCGCCAAGTGGATTGGCAACCCGCGCGCGTCGCACACGAAGGCTGGCATGGCGAAGACCTGCGGCGTCCGGGCACCGACCTGCGTTTGATCGCCAGCGATGCGCGGGCAGAAAAGTGGTTCGCGTTCACCGAACCGGTGGAGATGGGCGGGTGGTCGCACTGGGCGGGCTGGGTTCTCCGGCGGTCTGTGGTTGTGTTTTGGGCTGGGTGGGGGATGGCGATT
>CAHJWO010000247.1 GCA_903642295.1 PVC group bacterium
CCCGAACGCCCCCACCGCCTCCCGGATCGCTTCGCGGACGGAAATGGCCAGCATCAACGGCGGCTCGCCCACCGCCTTGCTGCCGAGGATGACTTTCTCCTCCGCTGCATCGGTCAAAAACCCCACCCGAAAATCCACCGGCGTGTCCCCGAACGCGGGAATTTTGTAAGTGCTCGGCGCGTGCGTCAAAAGCCGCCCTTCCTTGTCCCAGCGCAGCTCCTCGCAGGTCAGCCAGCCCATGCCCTGGGTAAACGCCCCTTCGATCTGTCCCCGATCCACCCCCGGGTTGATCGACCGTCCCACGTCGTGCAGAATATCGACCCTCCTGACGCGGTGCGCCCCGGTGAATCCATCGACCTCCACCTCCGCCACCGCCGCTCCGCACGCATAATAGTAAAACGGAGTTCCCCTTCCGCTCCCGTGATCATACTTGATCCCCGGCGTCGCATAATAACCCGTCGCGGCCAGACTCACCCGCGCCAGGTAAGCCTTCATCGTAACCTCTCCAAATGGTAACTTTCTCTCCGGCCTCGCCGGATGAAAAATATTCCCTTCGGCAAAAACTAACCTCCCCGCTTCGTCAACGCTTTCCCCCAGCATTTCCGCCGCCACCGGGGCCAGCCGCTCCTTCAGCGTCACACAGGCCGCCCGCACCGCCTGCCCGTTCAGATCCGACCCGCTCGACGCCGCCGTCGGCGACGTGTTCGGCACCTGATCCGTCCGCGTCTGCATCACTCTCACCTGCGAAAACGCCACGCCCAGTTCTCGCGCTGCCACCGTCAGCATCTTCGTGTATAACCCCTGACCCATCTCCGTTCCGCCGTGGTTCACCTGCACGCTGCCGTCCTGGTAAACCAGCACATGCGCCCCGGCCTGATTGAGATGGCTCAAGGTAAACGAAATCCCGAACTTCACCGGCGTCATCGCCAGTCCGCGCTTCGTCCACTCGTTCCCCGCATTCCACGCCGCCAACTCTTTCCGCCTCCGCTCGAACTCACTACTCTCTTTCAATTCACTCCACACCCGCCGCAGCCGGTTATCCCCGATCTCCTGACCATAGTGCGTGGTATTCGTTTCTCCTTTCCCATGATAGAGATTCCGCTCCCTGACCACCTCCGGCGGTAACCCCAGATGCCGCGCCACGCGGTCCATGATTTCCTCGATGATTAACATCCCCTGCGGACCGCCGAACCCGCGAAACGCCGTGTTCGACACGATGTTAGTTTTCACCGAGCGCCCGGAAAAATCGACGTTGGGAAGATAATAGGCATTGTCCAGATGGAACAACGCCCGGTCCGTGATCGCCGCCGACAAATCCAACGACCATCCCGCGTCCGCGAACAACTCCACGCGCACCGCGCGCAGTAATCCTTCCTCCGTAAATCCTACCTCGTATCGCGCCAGAAATGGGTGCCGCTTCCCGGTCAGGATCATGTCCTGATCTCGATTGAGTCTCACCCTCGCGGGCCGTCCCGTCCGATGTGCCGCCAGCGCCGCCAGCGCCGCCCAGGTGTTCCCCTGCGTTTCCTTCCCGCCGAACCCGCCGCCCATCCGCGGACTTTGCACGACGACCCGGTGCCGGGGCATGTGCAGCACATGGGCGACCACGGCCTGAATCTCCGATGGATGCTGGGTGCTCGACTGCACGAACATCGACCCATCATCCCCCGGCTCCGCCCACGCCACCTGCCCTTCCAGGTAAAAATGCTCCTGCCCGCCGAACGAAAATTCCCCCGCCAGGTAGGGACGGCTGTCCCAGCCGTCCCCATTGGGCCACAGGCCCCTCCCACAATCCGCCAACACCCCCTCCGCCTCGCCGCGCCGGATGCAATGCGCCGCCGTATGGAAACTTTCCGCCTTCACCGCATCCACCACGGACAGAATTGGCAGCATCGGCTCGTACTCCACCGTCACCGCGTCCGCCGCCAACCGGCATGCCTCCAGCGACTCGCCCACCACGAGCGCCACGATCTGCCCGTGGAAAAAAACCTCTTTGTCCGCCAGCAGGATCTCGTCCTTGCGCACCGCGCCCACGTCGTTTTCGCCGGGCACATCTTCCGCCATCAACACCGCGACCACCCCCGGCATCGCGCGCGCCGTCTCCGCCTCGCGCCGCACGATCCGCGCCCGCGCGTGCGGCGCGCACACCGGCCACGTTTCCAGCATCCCCTGCGGCAGCCGCCCGTCGTCAACGTACCGCGCCGCTCCCGTCACATGCCCCAGCGCGCTCTCGTGTGGCAACGCCCGATCCGCCGTTAACCCCGGCGGCGGCGCGATCTCCCGCCGGTCCAGCGGCCATTCCTCGGCTCCATCCAACAGAAAAAACTTCTCGAACAAATCCCAGACCAACCCGCGCCGGTATTCCGCCGATGCACGCACGTCGTTGATCGGCTCCAACTCCTCCGCCAAAACGCTCTTCACCGTCTCGACCGTTTCTCTCCCCCACACCCTTCCCACCAGCGCCGCTTCCGCCCGCCGCGCTCGCACGGTAGTCGCCGCCACGCCACCGAACGCCAGCCGCGCGCTTTCCACCACCCCCTCCGCATCCATCGCCACCCAAAACCCGGCCGACACGATGGAAATATCCATCTCCCGCCGCCGCGACACCTTGAAACAATCCACCAGCAACCGACCACGATACTCTCCGTTCCCCCCCTCTTTCTCGCCACCTCCTTCTTCCTCTCTGCGAGTCTCTGCCTTTTCTCCGCGTCTCCGCGTTGAAAATCCGTCCTCCTCATCT
Organism: PVC group bacterium; assembly: GCA_903642295.1. GTDB lineage: Bacteria > Verrucomicrobiota > Verrucomicrobiia > Chthoniobacterales > SZAS-18 > CAHJWO01. The sequence continues at coordinate 2,741 of CAHJWO010000247.1, forward strand.
GACCCCCTCACCTCCCTGCCACCCACACCCCCCGCCGCCCCCGGCACGCGCACCGCGCACAGCACCTCATCCGCCCGCATCGCCGTCTTCCGATACGCCACAAAAAATTCAGCCAGCGGCACGACGCGTTCCCCGCCCACCACCGACCGCAGCACCACGTTCGCCCCCAGCGCCATCAAAACGGGCGCCATGTCCCCGATGGGCGATGCGTTCACGAGATTTCCGCCCAAAGTCGCCCGGTTGCGAATCGGCCGCGCCCCGAACACGCGGATCATTTTGAGCAGCGCCGCCTTCTCCGCCGCCATCGACGAACCGTCCCCGTCCCCATCGCCGTCCGCGCGCAAGGCTTCTTCGATCTTCGTCAGCGAGGCAGCCGCCCCGAAACTCCATCCCACCGCCGTCCGCTCCACCCGGCCCAATTCCTCCACGCCGCCGACCGAAATCAGCGTCTCGAACCGATAGAACTTTTTGTTCACTTCCAGCCCCAATTCGGTCGCCCCGGCGATCAGCGTGGCCGCCGGAAACTCCGCCCTCAGCCTCAACAATTGATCCAGTGTGCGTGGCTGCAAAAACCGCTGCCCCCCCGCCCGATAATCCAGCGACGGCCCGTCCCCCGCCCCTTCGCTTCTACCTTCATCCTTCTGCCTTCTGCCTTCTGCCTTCCGCCTTCCGCCCAGCGCCTCGCACGCCGCGTCCGCGATGGGCCGATACCCCGTGCAGCGGCAAAGATTTCCGCACAGCGCGTCGGATACCTGCCAGCGTTCGCGCAGGTCGTCCCGGCCATACGCCTCGAACATCGACACGATGAATCCCGGCGTGCAGTACCCGCATTGCGACCCATGCCGTTCCACCATCGCGCGTTGTACGGGGTGAAGGCCGCGCAATTTCTCCGCGCTTTCGTCCAACCCCGGCATGTGATATCCATCACTCTCCTCCCCGCCGTCCGTGGCACCTTCGGTGAGAGCCGCCTCGTCCACTTCTCCGCTTGAGCCTTGAGCCTTGAATCTTCCTTGAAGCTTGGAGCTTGAATCTTGAACCTTCTCCCCCGCCACTCCTTCCACGGTCACGACCTCCCGGCCCGCCACCATCGGCAACAACGCGAGACAACTGTTGATGGCCCGGAACCTCGGCACCCCGGCGGCGTCCCGTTCGACCACGGCCACCGAGCACGCGCCGCAATCGCCCTCCGCGCACCCCTCCTTGGTCCCCTTGCAGCCGCGTCCGCGCAGGAAATCCAGCAACGTCACGTTGGGCGATTCCCCCTCGACGCGGACCGTCTCGCCGTTCAGCCGAAACGCGAACGCTCCCGTGCTTCCATCCCCCACGCCGTCGAGGTGTCCGTTGCTCCCGTTGCCGCTGTTCATGCCATCAACCCTCATTCCCTTTTACTTTGTGCCGCAAACCGTCTGCCGACGCAAGCGTGGGCGACGGTGCGGAGGCATTGGAGAGAAGCGGCGCAGGGCTGATACCCTTTGTGTTTTGATGTCACCCCTGGGAAAAAGTCTGTCATCCTGAGCGAGCCTCAGGCGAGTCGAAGGACCTTCCGAGATGAGCGCTCCCATGCCGCGCCACTATCGCGGAATGGGCAGGCTAACCTGCGGAGACAACGTGATCTCACTCGTTTCCCGGCTGCGCGGTCACGTCATCCGTGATAGGAATCACCCACCATTTTCGCCCGATGAAAATCTCCCATCGCGTTCTCCTCACCCTCCTTTCTGTCGCGCTCGTCACCGCCGCGATAGTCGCCCTTTTCTACGCTTGGCAAGATTTCCAGGGTGCCCGGTTTTGGGCAAACACCCGCCATGATCTCGAAGCCCGCGGCGAGTCGTTTGATGCCGCCACCTTCATCCCCCCTCCCATCCCCGACGACCAGAACCTCGCCTTCGCCCCGTTCTTCGCCGATGCCTACCAGTACCGGCGGGACCCCGCCACCGGCCTGTTGACCTATCACCACGCAGGCAACGACCACGCTTTCCGCGTCATGGACGGCCTCCCATTCGGGATCAATGGCGACAAAGACGCCCAGGGACCATCCGTGCCGGGCTGGACCACCGGGCACGCTCTCGATTTGGCCCGCTTCCAGAGCTATTTTCGCTCGCACCAGGGTTTCCCACGCGCCGATGCTCCGCAGACGCCCGCCGCCGCTGTGCTCCTGGCCCTCACGCGTTACACGCCGCAGCTTGACCAACTCGTGCAGGGGATCGCCGCCCGCCCCCGCTGCCGGTTTCCGATCAACTGGACCCAGCAGCCCCCGTCGAAGATCAACCTGCCGCAATACAACCTCGTGCAGCGGGTCAACGAAGCGTTGCGTCTGCGCGCCTGTGCCGCCCTTTCCGGCGGGGACACCGACGCTGCTCTGCGCGACGTGGAACTCGGTTTCCAACTGCACCACGACATGGAATCGGAGCCGCTCTTGATCGCCGCGCTGGTGGACCTCACGGACCTCCAGATTCTCCTGCAACCGATTTGGGAAGGCTTGGCCGCGCACCGGTGGTCCGCCGCGCAACTCGCCCGCGTGCAGACCGTCCTGGAAGATGTCGATGTCTTGAAGAGCTACCGTCGCGCAGTGCAGGGTGATCGGGCGATTTACTTTGAGGGCGCTCGTCGGGCAATGCACACTGCCGGGGGGATCTATGACGAGCTTCTGGTGGACGCTGGAGATCGCTCCGACCCCAAATGGTCAGAAGAATGGATGTATCGCGCTCTTTCGCTGGTTCCAAGCGGTTGGGTGGATGAGTCCGCCGCTGTGGCTGCCCAGCGCGTGCAACAATTTTGCATCGACCCCGTGGACGTTCCCGGCCACCGCCTGTCAGCGTACGCGGTCACGACCGGCGAGCATTGGGTCGCGCGGCAGCGGATGAGGCCAAGCATCTATCTCTCGAAAATCGAGTTGCCGGTTTTCACGTCCGTGGCCCTGCGGGTTGGCCGGACGCAGGCCGCCGTTGGCGAGGCAGGCGTCGCTTGTGCGGTGGAACGATTTTACGTCGATCATCATGCCTATCCCGCCGCTCTGTCTGAGCTGATTCCCGCCTATTCCGCCCGCCTGCCCGTCGATCTGATCGACGGCAAACCGCTCCGCTACCAGGCGACGCCGGAAGGCCGCTATCGCCTCTGGTGTGTCGGTTGGAACGAACGCGATGAAGGCGGCCTGACCGTCATGCCCGAGGGAGCGGCCAAGCCGGACGACAAACAAGGCGATTGGGTCTGGCAGTACGACCCCCTTCAACCCCCGCCCACCACCCAGCGCAGCAAATAGGGCAGCACCAGCGCCCCCAGCATCGCCGTCCCGCTCATGGCGATGGATGCGAACGCCCCCGCCGCCGGGCCGATCTCCACCGCCCGCGCCACGCCGATGCCGTGCGCGCTGGCCCCCAGCGCCAGTCCCACGGCGCGCTCGTCCCGCACCCGCATCCAGCGCAAGGCGCTCGGTCCCAGCGTTGCGCCGAGCATTCCGGCGATCAGCACGCCCGCCAGCGTGGCGTCCACCGGCACCCCGGTATCCGCCGCCAGCCGGTACGCCACCGGCGAGGTGATGGACTTCAACGCCCCCGCCGCCACCACCGGCCGCGCCCGCCCGAACGCCGCCAGCAGGCCCATCGTGCTCGCCACCGCAAAAACCATCCCCAGCGCCACGACGGTCCCCAGGGTCCCGGCGTTCTCTTTCACCGTCCTCCGCAACTGATAAATCGGCACCGCCATGGCGACGACCGCCGGACCCAGCAGCCAGTTGATCCACGCCGTCGAGGCCTTGAACTCGTCATACTTTCGCCCCGTCAATTCCAGGATGACCACCATCACCACGATGGACGAGAACCCTGGGTGCAGCACCGGCAGCCGCGTCCGGCGGAACACCCAGCGGCAGAACGCATAAACCGCCATCGTCAGCCCGCTCCAGAGCAGAAAGGATGAAGGATGAAGGATGAAGGATGAAAGGGGAAAAGAAGCAAGCATGGTGTCCTCAAACGGCATGGATATAAGCTTTCAAGAAACCGACTTTACTGTCACTGCCCACTTCCGCTTTCCCACTTCCGCCTTCCGACTTCATCCTTCATCCTTCATCCTTCATCCTTCATCCTTCTCTTCAGCATCCACTGACTGAGATGTCCAACCACTGCCCACAGCGCCACGGTGCCCAACACCACGGCTCCCGCCAGCGCCCGTCCCTGCACGGCCCAGAA
>CAHJWO010000248.1 GCA_903642295.1 PVC group bacterium
GCAGAGTTTAGCCCGGGGCGTAAGCCCCGGGGAAAAGCGCCATTCGCCCGAAGCCCCGGCAGGGGCGTAAAAAAAAACGCGTGGGTTTTCCGGATCGGCAGTAAGCATCTGCGAAATAGAATCTCGGTGGATGGCGATCTGAGGTATCTACACAAGTTTGACAGCTCTGGCAGGTTGTTGGTATGTGCCTTTGCCTGCTTTGGAGCCGCGTTTGGCGCGGCGTTACCAGCGTTTGGTGCATGAACACATGAGTCCCTGGCAGAGCGTGGCCAGCGGGTTGCGGGCTTTGCCCGCTCCTGGCGCGCAGGCGTTGAGTTGCACGCAGGCGGCCTGGCGCTTTCTCGCCAACGAGCGGGTGAGCCTGCCCGCACTGGCGGCTCCTCTGCTGGCAGGAGCCTGCGCGGCCAGCGCACGGTGCGGCGAGTCCTTTGCGCTGGTGGTGCACGATTGGAGCGTGCTCAACTACGATACCCACGGACGCAAAGCCGGGCGCGTGCAGGTGGCCAAGGCCAAACTGCAAGGCGACGAACTGGCCACGGCCCTGCTGCTGAGCGATCGGGACGGCGCGCCTTTGGGGCCGCTCTGCCAGGAACGGCGCGCCGCCGACGGTTGGCACCGTTCGCGCCCCGGGCGGCCCGACCCCAGGCAAGGGGGCTGGCGGCTGGACGCCTTGGCCACGCCCCTCGCCTTGCTTGAGGGCCTGCCCTTGGGTCGCCCGGTGGTGCATCTCATCGACCGGGAAGCCGACCGGGTGGTGCACTCCCGCGCCTGGGCGCAAGCCGACCACCGCTTTGTGGTGCGCGCCGACGACCGGTTGGTGAGGGTGCGCGACCCCGGCGGGGTGCTTCAGGAGACTTCCAGCGCGGCCTTGGTGGCCGCGATGGACGCCGGTGGCGGGCTGGCGAGCCGCCACCAAGGGAAAGCGTGCATCCGCCAGGTGGCCCAGCGGCGGGTGTTTTTCACCCGGGCCGCCCACCTGGAACGCCGCCAAAAGGATGGCCAGGTCAAACGCACGCGCGTGGCGGGTGCTCCTTTGGAGTTGCGCCTGGTGGTGGGCCGCCTGTGTGAACCGGCCAGCGGCGAGGTGCTCGCCCAGTGGTGGCTGCTCACCAACGTGGAGGAAGCCCGCGCGGACGCGGCCACGGTGGTGAACTGGGACGGGTGGCGCTGGCAGATCGAAAGCTGCTTCAAATTGCTCAAAAGCGCTGGCTTGCACCTGGAGGAGTGGGGCCAGCGGCAGCCCGAGGCCCTGCTCAAGCGCCTGCTCGTCGCCAGCATGGCCTGTGTGCTGGTGTGGCAACTCGCCCGCGACCAGAGCCCGCCCGCCCAGGCCGCGGCCGCGCGGCTGGTGCGCCTGAGCGGCCGGCAAACCAAACGTTCCAAACCGGTGACCGAAGCTGCCCTGTTCGCCGGCCTTTGGTCGCTGCTCGGAGTGCTCAACGTCCTAGAGGATTACTCCATCGACGAACTGCGTGCCACGACCCGGTTTATCCTCGGCCAACTTGTGTAGATACTACAGATCGCCATCCACCGGGATTCCATTTCGCAGATGCTTAACCCACCCCCGCCTCGCTGTGCAGCCGTTCGTGCTTGCCCAGGCTTCGGGCGATGCTCGGCGTCTCTTGCGGATCGTCCGCCGCTTCCGACCCTCTTAAGCGGGTGCCGCCCCCGTCTCCCTGTCCGCGCTTCTCCAATCGCACCGCCACCAGTTTACTCACGCCTGCCTCCTCCATCGTGATCCCATACAGCACGTCGGCCCGCGCGATGGTCCGCTTGTTATGAGTAATCACAATAAACTGACTCTGGCTCACGAACCGGTCCAGAATCTTCAAAAACCGCGCGATGTTCGATTCATCCAGTGGCGCGTCCATTTCGTCCAATACGCAAAAAGGGCTTGGCTTCACCATGTAGATGGCGAACAGCAACGCCACCGCCGTCATGGTCTTCTCGCCGCCCGAAAGCAGCGTCACGCTCTGGAGCTGCTTGCCCGGCGGACGCGCGATGATGTCGATCCCGCACTCCAGCGGATCTTCCTCGTTGACGAGCAGCAGATTGGCCCGCCCTCCGCCGAAAAGCTCCGCGTACATCTCCTGAAAATTCACGCGCACCCGCTCGAACGTCTCCGTGAACAGTTCCCGCGTCGTCGCGTTGATCTTGGCGATGATGGCAAGCAACTCTTTCTTCGCTGCCGTCAGATCGGCATTTTGCGATTCGAGGAACTGGTGCCGTTCCTCCAGCGCGTTGTACTCTGCGATGGCATCGACGTTGACCGTTCCGATTCCGTCCAGCTTCTCGCGCAACCCGGCCACCAAGGTCTCCACTCGCCCCCAGTCCACCGCTGCTCCGGGCTGCTCAATCAAGTTTTGGTACAGATTCAAAAACGCCGCCGGTTCCGGCACGAACAATGGCAGGTCGATGCTGTACCGCTGTGCCGTCTGGGCGTGCAGATTTTCCTGCCGGAGCCGGAGCTGCGTTTCCCGGACCTCCTCGCGCGACCGCCGGTCATGAAACCCGCTCAACGCCTGCCGTTGCGCGCGCAGTTCCCCCTCGGACGACTCCATCGCCGCGCTGGCTTCCGCGTGCTGTTCCCGACACGTCTCGATCTCGGTTTCCGCCGCCGCTAAATCCGTCCGTGCCGCCTCGATTTCGATCCCCAACTCCCCCGCTTCGGTGCCGTAGCGCGTCAGCCGGGTCCGGTGCTCTTCCAATTCCCGCCGCCGCCGTCCGATCAACTCGGACAGTTCGATCCGCCGCGCGTCCATCGGCTGCCGCTGGCGGCGCAAGCCTTCGTGCCGTTGCTGCTCGGTCGCCACGCGCAGCCGCAGCTCGTTCAAGCCGTCTGTCAACGCCGCCTCCTGCGTGCGCAGCGTTCCCGTCCTTTCTTGCGCGGCGGCGCGCTCGCCCTGGCAACGCTCCAACGCCCCGGCGATTTCCTCGTTTTTGCGCGCCAATGCGTCCACCTGTCCGCCTGCCGCCTCGCATTGCTTGACGACCTGCTCCTGCTCCCGGCGCAAGGTTTCCGCCCGCCCGTGCAGATCCCGCGCCTCGCGTTCCAGCAGCGCCAGTTGGCTCTGGGCGGTGGCCGTCTGCACCTGCCCGGCCTGAAAATGTTGCCGTGCTTCGGCGACGCCGGCCACCGCCGTCTGCAACGCGCCCGCCGCTTCCTGTTTCGCCCGGCTCAAGCCCTCTACCGCCTGTTTCCCCGCCGCAACCTCGGCCTCGAATTTTCGAATCTGGCCCTGCCTCTGCAACACTCCTTGTTGCGCGGATTCCCCACTGCTCTGCCCGCCATGCCAGAATCCGTCCCGATCCAGGAACTCGCCTCTCAAGGTGGCCACGCTCCATTCCGGGTGCCGTCGCCGGGTCTCGAAGGCCCCCGCCAGCGTCTCGACGACCAGGCAATCCGCCAGCAACCGCTCCACCAACGGCGCGATGCTCCCCGGTGCCGTCACCACGTCGCGCGCCCAGGCCGTGGCCCCCTCCGGCAACGCTTTCGCGCTCGCCTTGACACTTCCGACTTCCGACTTCCGACTTCCGACTTCGACCACCGTCGCGCGGCCCACCTTCTTCCCCGCCGCCAACGCGTCCAGCAGGGTCTCCGCGACCTCCTCGTCCCGCAGCAACACCGTCTGCAAATGCTGCCCCAGGATCGCCTCCACCGCCGGGATGAACCGCGCTTCCACCTCGACCGACGATCCCAGCACGCCGATGATCGCGCCCTTGAACAATTCGGGCCGGTCCAATCCCCGCAAGACCGCTTGCACGCCGCTGGAAAAACCCGCGCCCGCTTCGTTGAGCCCGCGCAGCACTTCCAGCCGCGACGTGCTGGCCGCCAGCGTCTTCGTGCCGGTCGCCAGCGCGGCCTCCGCCGTCGCCAGCGCCCTCTGGGTGCCGCCCTGTGCGTCCTCCGCTGCCTTCACCTCCGCCCGCCGCGCTTCCAGCGCCGCCTGTGCCGCCGCGATCTGCATCCGGGTCTCGGCGACGCGTTCCGCCGCCGCCGTCCGTAACGGTTCCAGCCGCGCCGCCTCATCCGCCAGTAGCTCCCGCCGCACCTCACCTGCCTGTTGCGATTGGGTCAACCGCGCCAGTTCCGCCCGACCCGCCGCCAGCCGCCGCTCGGCGTCTGCCACTGCCCGATCCGCCGATCCGAAGGCCGCCTCGGCCTCGCTGCGCCTCGTTCGCGCTTCGCACACCGCCGCTTCCTGCTCGCGCAAATTCCCCTGTCCCACCTGCAACAATCCGGCGATCTGCCGTTCCTCTTCCTCGGCGGCCAGCAGTTCCTCCTCCTGGGCGGCCAGCCTTTCCTCCGCGCCGGAAAGTTCCGCCTCGTAGCGCACGAGCAGCCCCTGGCTTTCCGCCGTCCGTTCGCGGTTGAACTCCCGGCGGCTCTCGGCCGACCGCAGCCGGTCACGGCACTCCTGCGCCGTCCCGCGCGCTGCTTGCAGCCGGGCGAAGGCGTCCTCCGTGGCGGTTCGCGCCTCGGCCAGCGCGGCCTCGCCCGTCGCCAGATCCGCCTCGGCCTGCGCGTGCGCGGCCTGGAGCCGCTCCAATTCCTCCCGCGCCCCGCGCGCGTCGTGTTCCAACCGCGAGTAAAGCTCGTGCCCCAGGTGCGAATCCAGCAACCGCAGATCGCCGCTCAGGGTCCGGTGCCGCCGGGCCTTCGCCGCCTGCCGTTGCAATGATCCCACCTGCCGTTTCACCTCACCGACCACGTCCGTCAGCCGCGTCAGGTTCGTCTCGGTTTGCTCCAGCTTGCGGGTCGCTTCCTTGCGCTGCGATTTGTACTTGGTAATCCCCGCCGCTTCCTCGAAAATTGCCCGCCGATCCTCCGGCCTCGACGACAGGATCAGGTCGATTTTGCCCTGTTCCATGATGGAATAGGCCGACCGCCCGATGCCCGTGTCCATAAAAAGCTCCTGGATGTCGCGCAAACGGCACACCGTCCGGTTCAACAGGTATTCGCCGCGCCCGTCCCGGTACACCCGCCGCGAGATGCTGACTTCGTGATAAGCGGTGCCGAGTTGCTCCTCGCAGTCGGTGAACGTCATCGTGACCTCCGCCATGCCGAGCGGCTGGCGGGTATCCGCCCCGTTGAAAATGACATCCGCCATCTCGCCGCCGCGCAGTGCCTTGGCCGACTGCTCGCCCAGACACCAGCGGATGGCGTCCAGCACGTTGCTCTTGCCGCAGCCGTTCGGCCCGACCACCGCCGCCACCCCGTGGGGAAAGTTCAGTTCGGTCTTCTGGGCGAACGACTTGAAACCCAAAATTTCGAGGCGGCGTAGATACATGACGAACGGAGGAAGCGACTAGGAACGCAGAGTAAAGAGGATAAACCATTTGCTGGGAAGCGGCAAAATGCGCGTTGCTTTGCCAAGGTGGATGGCGACATCCGGGCACCGTTGCGACCGCCGGGATGGGGGGCGGCGTCCAACTTTCCTCCTGCACGCGATGGCGCCCGGTGGCGGCCATCGACCCGCCCGAAAATCACGGCACGACCCATTTTCAAGCGTGCTCTCACCCTTCGCCGTTGCGTGGGCACGTTCTCTCCGTACCGTGCTTGCCATGAGCTATGCGCAGAGCACCACCGCCGAGGATCACGCCGTCGCTGATCTGATCCAATTCCTCAAATTCCCCAGCGTTTCGACCGATCCCGCTCACAACGCGGACACTGATCAATGTGCCGACTGGCTGGTGACGAAGCTCACGGGCATCGGCCTCGCCGCCGAGAAACACCCCACGCCCGGTCACCCGGTGGTCGTCGCTCGCAACCAGCACAAGGCCGGTCTCCCGACGGTGATGATCTACGGCCACTATGACGTGCAGCCCGCCGATCCGCTCGACCTCTGGCAGACGCCGCCCTTCGAGCCGCGGATCGAAAACGGCGTGATCTACGCGCGCGGCAGCACCGACAACAAGGGCCAGATTCTGGCCCACATTCATGGCGTCCAACAGGCCCTCGCCGAGGGCGAACTGCCCGTGAACCTGATCTTCCTCATCGAGGGCGAGGAGGAAATCGGCAGCGTCAACCTCGGCGCGTTTCTGGAGGCGAACCGCGACGCGCTCAAGTGCGACATCATCGCCATTTCGGACACCGGCATGGTGGCCAAGGGGCATCCCACGTTCACCTACGGCCTGCGCGGCATCGCCGCCGCTGAACTCCGCGTCACCGGCCCGAGCGTGGATCTCCACAGCGGCATCTACGGCGGCGCGGTCGCCAACCCGGCCACCGCGTTGGCCCAACTCCTCGCCACCCTCCATGACAAACAGGGCCGCGTCGCCATCGAAGGCTTTTACGACGAGGTGCGCGACCTCGCCGAGTGGGAGCGCGAAGCTGCCGCCAAGCTCCCCGGGACGGATGCCGACCTCCTTTCCCTTTCCGGCTCTCCCGCCGTCTACGGCGAGGAAGGGTATACCTCCACCGAGCGCCGCACCGCCCGTCCGACTGCCGAGATCAACGGTTTCGGCAGTGGCTATCAGGGGGAGGGGAGCAAGACGATTATCCCCTCGAAGGCGATGGCAAAACTGACGTTCCGCCTCGTCCCCGATCAAAATCCCAAGCGCATCCTCGAACGTGCCGAGAACCACCTGCGCAAGCACTTGCCGCCCGGCGTGGAACTCTCCGTCCACTGCGGCCACAGCGGCGAGCCCTACCTCTGCGACCCGCACTCGACCGCCGGTCAGGCCGCCCAGCGTGCCTTGCAGGCAACCTTCGGCGCGGAAGTCGCCCTCATCCGCGAAGGCGGCAGCATCCCCATCGTGCAAACCTTCAAGGATGTGCTCGGTGTGGAAACTCTGCTGCTCGGCCTCGCGCTCCCGGACTGCCGCGCCCATTCGCCCAACGAGAACTTTCCGCTGGAGAACTTCCACGCCGGAGCCAAAATGAGCCGCCACCTGCT
>CAHJWO010000249.1 GCA_903642295.1 PVC group bacterium
TTCGACCGCGGCGCGGTCCCGAAAACCTGGCGCTCGGAGATCGCCATCCACCTGGAAACCTTCTCGTCCATCCTTAGGAACCCATGCCGTTGCCGCCCGGTTCCTTTGGCGATGGGTTGGCGGCATCGGCGGGCGGCGTCAGGGCGGTGGGACCGGCCACCCGCGGGCCGTCGGCGTCGGTCTTGCCTTGGGTCGCTTCCTCCGTGCGTTCGTGTTCGTCCTTCAATGCGGCGGCGGCCGCTGGCGTCAGCGGGACGAGGTGCCGCCCGTGACCGCTTTTTTCCCAGATGTACCGGCGCAGGAGCACCTTGATCGTCGCCGAAAGCGGCACGGCCAGGATTGCGCCGATGGGACCGTTGAGCAGCAGCGACCAGCCGAACACCGAGAGGATCACCGTCACCGGGTGCAGGCCCACCGAGTTGCCCACGATCCGGGGCGAGATGATCGTGCTCTCCAGGGTCTGTGCGATGAACATGATGGCGACCACTTCCGCCGGGTGCCACCAGTCGCCGTACTGGACGATGGCCACCAGGATCGCCGGGATGTAGCAGAGGATGAACCCGAGATAAGGAATGAACGTCAGCACGACCACCAGCAGACCGATGAAGAAGGAGAAATCCAGGTGGACGAACAGCGCGAGGCTGCCGCCGATGATAATGCCGTCGATGGTGCTGACGATGAGCTGCCCCCGGAAAAACGCCACCAGATAGCCGTTGATTTCCAGCAGGACGCTGACGACCTCCTTCTTGAAGGGCGAGTCGCGGATGGGTAGGTATTCGTTCCAGTGGCGCGCGATGTTGTGCGCCTCGACGAGCAAGAAATAAAGGTAAACCGGGATGATGATCGCGTCGATGAGCAGCGCGGCCACGCTGAAGCCCTTGAGCACGAGGTGAAGCAGGCTGTCGAGCAGCGCGGGCACCCGGGCTTCGAGGGAAGGGATCTGCTTCTGGATGTAATTGCGGATGCCGTGTGGGGCGAGCAGTTCGTTGATGGACGGTTTGCTGTCCCTGGATTTGGCCGGGGCCGGTCCCGGGTCGGTCACATTGCCGGGCGGTGGGGTCTCGCTCCCGTCGATCTGGGACCCGGCCTGCGCCGCGGCCCCCTCGTCCTCCGGGATTTCGGGATCGGTCGGCGGGCTGGTTTCCGGTGGCGGGGTCAGGGCGGGAGTGGCAGCCGGTGCGGGGGAGGCGGCGGGGGAACGGTAGGGCTGCTCCGGCGGCGCCTTGGAAGGATCGTCAGAGGCAGCGTCCGGCGCGGGCGTGGAACTCGGGAAGAGGCTGTTGAGTTTGTCGAGCTTGGCCTCGGAAACGTCGAGCAGGTGCGTGAGGCGTTCCTGCGCTTTTTGCAGGTAGGCCGGCATTCCCCGGATCATGCTCGCCGTGGAATCGTAGAGACGCGGGACCGCCAGTGCGCCCAGGAGCGTGGCCGTCAGCAGGACGATGGCGAAGACGACGATGACCGCCCAGGTGCGCGAGAGCCGGGTGCGGGCATCGAGCACGCGCACGATGGGGTCGAGTAGAAAGGCGAGCACCGCCGCGATAAAGAAGGGGATCAGGACCGGCTGGAGGAAATCGACCGCCTGGCCGAAGAGGGAGAGCAATTCGACGGCAACGGCCGCGCCCGCCGCGATGGCGAGATAGGTGGCGACGGTCCAGAGGACGCGGCGCTGCCAGGCGGTGGGGTAGTTGGTCATGGCCGGTGGCGGGGTGGCGGGTTCCCGGCGGGAAGGATGGCCGGGATGGCCGGAGTGTGCAAGACGGAAGGGAGCGATGGACGACCGGTGGGAGAGCGGAATTTCAACGCAAAGACGCAAAGGCGCTGAGACTCGCAAAGGGAGGGGGCGGACCTTTCTCAGCCCCGGCAGGGGCGGCAGAACTCAGCCCACGGCGTCAGCCGTGGGAACCGATATTCTCTCGGGATAGCCCCGGCAGGGCGTAAGAAAGTCCGTTGGCCCGACCCGCCAAGGCGTGCCGCTTTTCTTGCGCCCCGCCGGGGCTTTGGCCGTCGCCTGCGAAACCCACGGCTGACGCCGTGGGCTGAGGTCTTGCGCCCCTGCCGGGGCTGTAGAAGGAACCCTCTTGGATTCCACACCAGCGTTCAATCATCTGCCCCGCTGATGGCAGGTGCATAGAGCAACCCGTTCAGCCACAAGCGAGTCGTCGAACGCCACAACAGCCGGAAACTCGGGCCGTTGGCCGTCAGGATCACGTGTCCGTCGCCGACCGGTTCCTCGATCACCGCCGCCGTGCCGCGAAGGAGGCGGTCCGTGTTGTCCGGCCAGGTGAACCCCGCCAGGCGCAACGACGGCGGATTGGGTTTGCCCGGGGCGGCGGCCGGGAACGTCAACACGTTGCCGCCGCGCTTGGTGAGAGTGAAGAACTGGTCCGTGTCCACCAACACCGGGATGGTCTCTTGCTCGTAACCGTAGGTCAGAAAGTGCTCCCGGTTGACCGTGGCACGGTAAACCGCGCCCGGCACTGCCAGCGGGATCTCCCGGCGGTCAAAACCTCCCCTTTTGGGCTTCGCTTCCGGCTCGGCGGGTTTGTTGGCATTGTCGGCTGGTTTCTTGGCGTCGTCCGGTTTGTCGGCAGGCTTCTTTGGTTCATCCGGTTGGTCGGCGGATTCCACGTCTTTTTTCTTGTCCGGCCCGGCGGCGTCCTCTACGGGTTTGGCCTTGCGCCCCTCGGGATCATGGTCCTTGTCGGCGGGAGATTTGCCGGCGGCGGATTCCTCATCCTTGTCCTTGTCCTTGGATTTGTCGTCGTCCGCGTCCTCGTCCTGTTTGGCGAGCATTGCCGCCCCCACGACCCGGGCCGCGCTGAGGTCCACCTTCTTGTCGGCGGCGAATCCCGCCCCGCCGCCCACGCAGATCAGCGTGCCGCCGTCCGAGCACCAGTCCTTGAGCTTCTTGACGCCCTCTTTTTCGAAGGCTTCGGCGTAATCCTTGGCGCTGCCGTCCGGCAGGATCAGGACGTTGAAATCGGCCATGCGCGTCTTGCGGAAGGCATCCACCGTCATGGGCACGAACTCCACCCCCATGTCCTTGCCCAGCAGGTAGGAAATCTCGGCGTAGGACGTTTGCGCCACGGCGTCGCCCGCGATGAGCGCCACCTTCGGCACCTTCAGCGAAACCACTTCTTCCGAACCGGGGCCGACGTTGCCTTGATCGACAAACGCGGTGTCCGCCTTGTCCAACGTCACGCCATCCTCCCGGGCCAAAGACCGGATGCGCTGGTGCAGGGAACTCGGGTTGCGCTCCACCCGGGCGAGCAACGTGCCGCGCGGGTAGTCCTTGCCCCCTGCGCGCAGCGGATCCGTGGACGCGGCGAGATGGTAGCCTTCTTGCAGGAGTTTGAAGGCGAGGCGGTAAGCGCCCTCGGTTTCGGGGGTCCAGAGATAAGCGGTAACCGCCGGGGTCAAAGCCTTGCCCTGAATGGCCGCAGAATCTTCCGCCGCGCCCGCCGCTGGACGATACTCGTGGCCGCCCGGGCCGGGGCGGTCCGACAGGGTGATGCCCGTCACGCCCGCCTCGCGGACGAAGGGTTCTCCGGCGACGGGAGCCGGGGCGTCGGCGCTGTAGGCGGCTTCCACCCCGAATGCGAGCGGCAGGCACCAGGAAGTGATGTCGTAAAACTCGGGCTTTTCCAGCGACTCGCGCCGACCCCGCCGCAGGTTGCGGGCCTGCCGATCCACCTGGCGCTTGGCGAAGGCGGGGTCCAGCGGAGCGTCGGGTGCGAGGAGCGTCCGGGCGACGCGGCCTTGGGGCTGGGCGAGATCGACCACGTAGCTGCCGGACGAAAACTCGCGGCTCGTCGGGGCGGCGGGCGAAAGGTAGTCGTGGGCGTGAGCGACCGTGAACTTCTCCGGCATCTGGTGGACCTCAACGCCGTGGCGGAGCAGATTGGCGACCAACGCCGCCGTCTTGCCCCGGTCCGGTCCAGGGGCGATGACCACCTGCCGCAGGCCGTCCTTGCCAGCTTGGCCCTCGGCGATGGCGTCGGCGAAGAACTTGTAATAATCCTTGAGCCGGTCCTCGCGGTGCGCGGCGCTGGTTTCCAGCGTGGCCAGGCTGGCGGTGAAGTGCTTGGCAATGGCCTCGCGGAGGGTTTCGATGGTGCCGTCGTCGCGCCGCCAGTTGAAGCCGCGTTTGCCGCCGCCGTCGCTCTCGTAGGTCATCCCCGTGGAGCCGTGCAGGGAGGGCCAGCTATCCCAGTAGCCGGGGTAATACAGGTCAAACACGTCGCGGTTGTAATAGAGCCAGTGGTAGCGGTTGAACGCCGCCGCGTTGCCCTGGCCCAACAGGCTCTGCCACTTTTCGGTCTGGTCGTGGGGCAGCGCCGCGTTGACCGGCAGGGACGGCGGCGGGAAAAAGAAATTCTTGGTCTCGCCGTGGTGGTCGGCGTTGACCTGTGGGTGCCACTCCAGGAACGCCGCCATCGCCGCGCGGCTCTCGATCTGCGAGCCGGGCAGCAGGTCGCGGTTCAGGTCGAAGCCGTAGTGGTTGAACCGGCCATAGATGCCCCAGGGCTGATGGTGTTCGAACGCAAACGCTTCGGGCCGACCCAGTCCCTCCGCATTGTACCATGCGGTGAACCGCTCGTGCCCGTCCGGGTTCTGCGCCGGATTGATCAGGACCACGCACTGCTTGAGCATCTCCAGGATCTTCGGGTCGTCGCTGGCCGTCAGTTGGTAAAGCACCTGCATCCCCGCCTCGAAGGCCGAGGATTCGTCGCCGTGGATGGAATAACTCAGCCAGACGATCAGCGGCGACTTCGCGGCGATGGCGGCGGCGTCCGCCTCGCTGCACGCGCGTGGATCGGCCAGCCGGGCCACGTCCGCCTTGATGGCGTCGAGACGGCCCAGGTTTTCGGGGGTCGAAACGGCGAGCAGATAGAGCGGGCGGTGCTCGGGGGTTTCGCCGAGGGTCGTGATCCGCAGGCGGTCGGTCTTGGGTGCCAGTTCGCGCAGGAACCGCTCGTAATTTGCGTAGGTGGTGTGGAACTCCCCCGGCTCGTACCCCAGCAACGCCGCCGGGCGCGGCACATCCGGGCGATAGAGTCCACGCTCGTAGAAATCAAAGGGCACCTTGTCCGGTTGCAGCAGCGGCGTGGGGGTCTGCGCGTGCAACCCCGCCACCCGGCAAACCAACGCGGTTGCGAGCAGCAGCAACGTCCCGGCAATCCGTGGCGTGGCACGGTGGCGCCGGGGCCGGGCACGAGAGAGAAGTGGAACCATGTGGCGACGATAGCATTGCCCCCGTGGGTTTGCTCGTGGAACCGATCCAGGGAGGCAACCGCCGTCGGCGGCTTCAGGACCTGGAGGGAAACCCGGCTCTAAACTTATTTTGCCGCTGGTTTTTCGATTTCTGCGAGCGACGGATTATTTTGGGCAATCCACTCGTTGATGCGTAGCGCTTCGTCTTCGCTCGGCTGGGCCGGCATGAAAGCCGCGGCGTTTTTGTGCACCGCTGGCGCCAGCCCAAACGTTTTCGGCGCGGAAGCCGGGTCCGGCCAGTGCGGACCAAAATTATAAACGGCGTAATACATCGTCTTCGCCTTGACGACGTTGACCCCGCTGCAAAGCATGGCCGTGTAAAACATGCGCGCCACGTCGCTCCAGGGATGGGTTCGCTCATCGCACGCCACGTCGTGCAGCACGGAGGCGTCGCGGTATTTTCCCTCGAACGGGCCGCCAATGATGGTCCAGAACGCACGGGGGATGGACGCGCCGTCCACCGTCCGACCTTTCGGCGCGACCCATTTTTGACCGGTCGGCGCGGTGTACTGTAAATCGGCGAGCAGGTGCATCGTTCTGCCGTCGGCATCGAAAGAAGCCTGGACCGGAAGCCCGACGTAAACTCCCCAGGGGTGTGATGAATCCTGTGACATGGTGCGAATAGTTTGGAGGAAGTACACCGTAGAAAGGCATGCGGTGCAAGCATTAACCTCGTTGCCGGATGACCTCCGCAGCCGTGGCTTTCTACCCACCGCCATCGTGCAGCATGGTAAAAAGCGGGTGAAAGCACCGACGACGGGAAAGCCGCCCGCCACCCACACGGCCTCGCGGCGGCAGAGAGCCGAATCCGAGGCATGACCTACCCTCCCTCGCGCTTCGGCGCACTTTTCCTGGTGTTGGCGGCTGGATGCGGACTCGGAGCGTTATCCCGAGGCCCGGATCAACGCGGCGTCTTCGTGGCCAGCGCCGCCGCGCAGACGGTGGAGGCCCCGCCGAACGTTGCGCCCGCCACCCCGACCGCTCAACCGCCCCAGAGCGCATCAGCCGCAATGGACCCGGCCATGTCCGCCGAGATCGCGCACACGGATACGAAAGCCCGTCACCTCGCTCCACACGATACGTTTTACCTGCTCGACTACGTCTCGGCGAAGACCGACAAAGGCGTGGAAGGTTTTGAACCCGGCCAGGAAGTGCATCTCGTCGAGGTGCACCGCCCGACGCACACGCTGGTCGTCAGCGACGGGCGGGCGCAGGTGGAAGTGCCGCCTTCCAAGCTGACCAACGACCGGGACATCGCCGCCCTGGTCCGGCAGAAGGATCAGGCCAGCCAAGCCCAGATCGCTGCTTACCTGCAAGCCGAGCAGCAGGCCCACGACAAGTTCGAGCGCGAAGCCGCCGACGCCACGGCCAAGGACCTCGAAAATCGCAAGGAGGAACAGCGGGAAGCGGTTGCGGAGGCCCGGGCGGCGGAACAGGCCAGGGCCGAGCAGCGGCAGCAGGCCGCGGGGCCGGTGAGCGCCCCGGTCGTCGGGAACGGATACTACGACGAGGGCGGCTACGGCTACGGCAGTCCGTTCGCGTACTTTGTCACCGGATCGGCGGCATCCGCCGCGCCGAAGGCTCCCGCGCCGGCCGCACCGGCGGCGCCC
>CAHJWO010000250.1 GCA_903642295.1 PVC group bacterium
GGCGAGGTGGTCCGCCTGCGGCAGGGCAAGGCCGACCAGAAAACCGTTTATTCGTCCGATCCGGCAGCCCTCGCGCGCCGCTGGCAGGACGAGGGAGGCGACGTGCTGCACCTCGTCGATCTGGACGCCGCCTTCTCCGGCCAGTCCGGTCCCGCCAATCAGGCGGCGCTCCGGGCGATCCTGGACGCGGTGACGATCCCCTGCGAACTCGGCGGCGGCCTTCGTGACGCGGCCACCGTGCGCGCGGCGCTGGACCTCGGCATCGCGCGGGTCGTCATTGGCACGCGTGCGGCGGAGTCCATGGATTTCGTGCGCCAACTGGTGGGGACCTTCGGCACGGAGCGCGTGGTCGTCGGGATCGACGCCAGGGCGGGCACCGTCGCGGTCAAGGGCTGGACGGAATCCGCCGGACGACTGGCCATCGACCTCGCCCGCGAAGCGCAGGCCGCCGGGGCGGGGGCCATCATCTACACCGACATCGCCACCGACGGGATGCTCTCGGGCCCGAATTTCGCGGAACTCGATGCACTGCTGGCCGACCTCGAATGCCCGCTGATCGCCAGCGGCGGCGTGGCGACGGCGGACGATGTGCGCCAACTCGCCGCGCGCCCCAGGCTGAGCGGCACAATCATCGGGCGGGCGCTCTACGAAGGAACTCTTCGCTTGGCCGAATGCGCCGGGCGTGTTTAGGTGGCTCGTATGCAGAAGTATCTCTCCCCTGTCTCCGGCAGTGAAACGCCCCGTGTCACCATGTCGGGTCGCTCCTCTGGTCTGCGCTGGTTTTTTGTCTCGACGCGTGCCTTGGCCGCCGTGGCCGCCGTGACGCTGGCCTGCTCGTGCAGCAAGCCGCCGCCCGCGCCCGAGCCGACGCCCCCGCCGACCCCCGAGGCCACGCCGGTCCCCACGCCCAAGCCGACCCCGACGCCGACCCCGGTCCCCACGCCGACGCCCGTGGTCCATCACTACGCGCCGGACGGGGTCTATTATGTGACGGACGATGTCAGCGTGCATCTGAAGGCCGGCATCATGGGAGTGGCGGCGGGCACCCCGGTCAAACTGGTCCGGGACAACGGGGACATGGTCGCGGTCAACGATGGCACCACCCAGTTCGACATCCGAAAGAGCCAATTGACGAACGATCTCGACGAGGCCGCCACCATCCTCAAGAAGACCCGCGCCGCCGAGGCCGCATCGGACGCCGTCCGCGCCCAGGCGGATGCGGTCGCGGCCAAGCAGCAGCACGACCAGTTGGAATATTTGAAGGCGCACCCGCTCGCCCAGCCCACGCCGGAAGCCACCCCGCGGCGTTAACAAGCCAGGTAGGGAGGCCTCTCCGAGGCCTTCCCATTTGTTTCTGGATCGGGGGTAGGGCTGGTGATGGGAGGCGTTTGGCGGGCAGTCAGGGAAGGCCTCGGAGAGGCCTCCCTCCCTTACAGCTTCCACACCGTCTCGCCCGCGACGACCGTCCGCACCGCGCGGCCTTTGAGTTGCCACCCGCCGAACGGCGTGTTGCGCGAGCGCGAGGCGAACTCCCCGGGCCGCACCGTCCACTCCAGCCCCGGATCAATCAGCGTCACGTCCGCCGGCGCACCAACCGACAGCGTTCCCCGATCCAGCCGCAGCAGCCGCGCGGGATTGACCGTCAGCAGCTCGATCAACCGGGGCAGGTCAATCGCCTTCTGCCGCTCGACGAGCAGGTGATGAAACAATCCGAACTCCGTCTCCAGCCCCAGAATCCCGAACGGCGCACGGTCGAATTCCACTTCCTTTTCGACCGCCATGTGCGGCGCGTGGTCGCTGGACAGGACCGTGACCGTCCCGTCCGCGATGCCGCCCATCAGCGCGTCGATGTCCGCCTGCGCGCGCAACGGCGGGTTCATCTTGAAATTGGTGTCGAAACCGCAGACGGCTTCGTCGGTCAGCGCGAGGTGGTGCGGGCAGACCTCGCCGCTGATTTTGACGCCGCGCGCCCGCGCGTCGCGCAGGTGGCGCACGCTGCCCGCGCAACTGAGGTGCTGGCAGTGGATCGGCGAGCCGCACAACTCCGCCAGCAGGATGTTACGCAGGACGATCAGTTCCTCGCCCGCGGCCGGCCAGCCGGGTAATCCGAGCATGGTGCTCCAGTAGCCTTCGTGCATCACGCCGTCGCCCACGAGACTGTAGTCCTGACAGTGGTCAAACACCGGCAAATCGAACATCCGCGCGTATTCCACCGCGCGCCGCATCAACTCATGGTTCTGGACGCAATGCCCGTCGTCCGTGATGGCCACGATGCCTGCCTGGACCATCGAGCCGATGGGCGCGAGTTCTTCTCCGGCCAGCCCTTTTGTGATGGCCCCGGTCGGGAACACGTTGACGCACGCCTTTTTGGCGCGCTCCTTGATCCAGAGGATCGTCGCCGGGCTGTCCGCCGACGGGTTGGTGTTCGGCATACACACCACCGACGTAAATCCACCCGCCGCCGCCGCTCGTGCGCCGGTCTCGATGGTCTCTTTGGCGGACTGCCCCGGCTCGCGCAGATGGACGTGCAGGTCGATCAGGCCCGGCGCGACCACCAACCCCGTGGCGTCGATGATTTCGGGTTCCTCGTTTTCCGGCGAGTTCGCGGTGTCGGCTGCAACGATCCGTCCGCCACGCACCCAAATGTCGCGCACCGCGTCCACACCGTTGGCGGGGTCAATCACCCGTCCACCCCGGATCACGGTCTTTTTTCCCGTCACGTCGCTCACGCCGTTGCCCTCCGATTGGTCTGGATGGCGTCGTGGTCACCCCGGTGACTGTCGCAAAGGTAAAGGGCCGCCATGCGCACCGCGAGGCCGTTCGTGACCTGATCCAGGATGACGCTGTGCTTCGGGTCGTCCGCCACGTCGCTGTCGATTTCCACGCCCCGGTTGATGGGTCCGGGGTGCATGATGAGGCAGTCGGACCGCAGCCGATGTGCGCGCTCCTTGGTCAGACCGAACAGGCTCACGTATTCGCCCAATCCCGGAAAATACGCCCGGCGCTGCCGTTCGTGCTGGATGCGCAGCAGGTTGATCACGTCCACCTCCTCCAGGATTTCGTCGATGCGCCGGACCACCCGCACGCCCATGCGCTCGAACACGCGCGGCACCAGGGTGCTCGGCCCAACCAGCGTGACCCGCGCGCCTAATTTAAGCAGCCCCCAGATGTTCGAGCGCGCCACGCGGCTGAACAAAATATCACCCACGATGGCGACGTGCAGCCCGGCGATCTTCCCGCGTTTCTCGCGGATCGTGAACAGGTCGAGGAGGGCCTGGGTCGGGTGTTCGTGCGCGCCGTCACCCGCGTTGATGATGCTGGAATCCAGCCGCTCGGCGAGGAACTGCGCCGCCCCGGCGCTGCCGTGCCGGATGACGATAATATCCACGTTGTTTGCTTGCAGGACCAGGGCGGTGTCCTTGAGGGTTTCACCTTTGACGAGGCTCGAACTGCTCGCGGAGATGTTGACCACATCGGCGCTCAGGCGCATCGCGGCCAACTCGAACGACGTGCGCGTGCGCGTGCTGGGCTCGACGAAGAAGTTGACCAGCGTCCGGCCGCGCAGGGCAGGGACTTTTTTCACGTCGCGCGCGCCGACCTCCTTGAACTGCCGTGCGGTGTCGAGCAGCAGGGTAATTTCCTCCGCCGAAAGCTCCTGGATGCCCAGCAAATCCTTGCGCCTCCAGGTGACGGGGATGGGGCGGGGGGCGTCCGGCTTCAAAACGTCAGCAGCTTGGAAGGAAACCGGTGCGAGCGCAACGGGAAAGCGTGGTTTCCGGTAGGGTCAGGTCCTGGCGTCCCCTCGGCTCAACCAGACGGCATCCGCGTCGCCGTCCTCCGGCGTAAACTCCACCCGGACGCGGTCGTCGGGCGAGGTCTCTACCTCCCGCCCGGTGTAATCCGGCCGGATGGGCAGCTCCCGGTGGCCCCGGTCCACGAGTGCGGCCAACTGGATGCTCGGCGCGCGTCCGTATTCGCCCAACGCGTCCAGCGCCGCCCGGACGGTGCGACCAGTAAAAAACACGTCGTCGGTCAGCACCACCGTCCGCGATTCCAAATCCACCGGCAACCGGGTCGGCTGGATGGAGGTCAGCCGCGCCCGCCGCCGCAGGTCGTCGCGGTGCATGGAAATGTCCAGCACGCCGAATGCGGGTCGCATTCCCGCCGTCTGTTCGATCAGATCGCACAACCGCCGGGCCACCTCGACGCCCCGGGTGTGGATTCCCACCAGCGCGAGCTTTTTTACGCCCTGCGCTCCGTTGCGTTCGAGGATCTCGTCGGCCATTCGCCGCAGCGTCCGGCCGATCTCTGCGGCGTCCATGACCTGAACGCGCCCCGCATCGGTCCCCGCCGAAGCATCATCGTAAGGCCTGGCTTCCATCGTTAAAAATTTCCCCCGGGCAGGGCCCTTCCTCACTTCCGCCTCCCCACCTCCGACTTACTTACGTCGCCGCGTGCAAATGCTCGCTGCGCCGCTTCTCGCGCCAGGACGAGCGGAAACGCACGATCCAGTCCAACAGCGCCTTTTCGAAGCCGATGTCGTGTCCGGCCTTTTCGCTTTCGATCCACTTGTGGCGCAGGATTTCTTCGCGCTCAGCCAGAAATTCCTTGTAGAGGATCGAATTGGTCACCAGGTCCGCGTCACGCGCGGCGCTGACAGACGGATTCTCGGAGGGGGAAGCTTTCATACATCGACGATCAAGCATCAAGCGCACCAACCCGGGGAGACCAGCGCTTGCACGGGCGTTTGCCGTTTCGAGGTTTGGTTCAATCAACCGGAAAATTGCGGCCGATTCAAACAAAAACCTCACCAACACCCCCAAAAGATCAATCCGCTGACCGGAATAAAAAGAATCGCGCCGTGACCGCTCTCCGGTTGCCACGGTCTCAAACCGGCAAGGCGCGCGTGAGACGCTCTGCAATGTCCATGAATGCCCGACCAACCGCGCCGCTCGGGTCCGCCGCCGTGACGGGCCGGCCCTTGTCGCCCGCCTCGCGGGTGGCAATGTCGATGGGAATTTCGCCCAGCAGCGGCACCTGCTGGCGGGCCGCCTCCCGCCGTCCGCCGCCCTCGCCGAAGATGTTGTAGCGTTGGTTGTCGCTCGGGGAGAGGAAGTAGCTCATGTTTTCCACGATGCCCAACACGGGGACGTTGGTTTTGATGAACATGCTCGTCGCCTTGCGCGCGTCGATGAGCGCCACTTCCTGCGGCGTGGTCACGATGACCGCACCCGAGAGCGCGACGGTCTGCACGATGGTCAACTGGATGTCGCCCGTACCCGGCGGCAGATCGAGGATGAGATAGTCCAATTCGTCCCACGCCACCCGCCGCAGGAATTGCTGGGTGTACTTGGTGACCATCGGTCCGCGCAGGATGGCGGGCGAATCGTCGCTGCCCAGCAGGAACGCCATCGACATCAGCTTGATGCCGTAGGCCTCCACCGGGTTGATGCGCTCGTCCTCGGTCGCGGTGGCCGGTTCGCGCGCGCCGAACATCATGCCGATGCTGGGGCCGTACAGGTCGCAGTCGCACAGACCCACCAGCGCCCCGGTCCGCCGCAGAGCCACGGCGAGGTTGCTGGCCACGGTCGATTTGCCGACGCCGCCCTTGCCGCTGGCCACGGCGACGACGTGCTTGACCCCATCGATCCGGCTCGGCCCGGCGTTGGTCGGGGCGGCGGGCGGATTCTGAATGTCGAATTGCAGATCGACCTCGCCCACACCCGGCAGCGCGCGGAGAGCGGCCCGGGCCTCCTCGTTGATCGACTGCGCCACGCTGGGCTGGTTGGTGGCGACCGAGAGCAGCACGCTCAAGTCCCGCCCGTTCGGGGAGATCCGCACACTCTTGACGACGCCAAAGGAGACGATGTCACGGCTGAACCCCGGGTACTTCACGCGGCGGAGTTGTTCGCGGACGGCGTCTTCGGTGATGGCGGCGGGAGTGCTCATGGAATGCGGATTGCGGGGAGAGGAACATAATCGCTCCCGGCGAAAATTCCACCCGCTTCCGCCGAACCCACGCCTCGAAATAGCGAAACGGGCGAAAGGCGGAGCGGTCTCTCCGCCTGGGCGCGGGATTTCCCCGGCGACCGATCCCTCCCGCCTTATTTGGCCTCGGGGAAAGTCACGCGGTAGTAGATTTCCTTCAGCGGCAGCTCACACCCGACGCTCGCCAAGGGCACGCCGTGTTCCGGCTGGTCGTATTCGGTCAATGCCCAGACGCCGCCCGCCTGCCGCACGTAATGTTCCACCCGCATCCGCTCCGAAGACACCAGCACGTAGTCCGCCAGCGACTCCAGACGCCGGTACCTCGCAAATTTGTCCCCCCGGTCGAACGCCTCGGTGCTCGGGGAAAGCACCTCGAAAATCACCTGTGGGTTCAGCAGGCTGTTCGGGTCGGCAGACGTGTCGAACTGCGACTCTCCGCAGAGTACTGAAACGTCGGGGTACGTCCACAGGTCGCCCGCTTTTACCCGGACGCGCATCTCGGAGGAATACGACTGACAAGGCCGATCCCGAAGTTGCGTGCGCAAGGCATGCGTCAAATTGTCAACCACTTCGATGTGCCACGGCTGCGCGCCAGCCATCGCAAAGATCTCACCCGCCACGTACTGACTCCGATAGGGGGCGCTGATTTCGAGCGCCAGGTATTCCTCCTGTGTGAAGCGGCGTTGTGGCAAGGCACTCATCTCACTGCCACTTAACGATGAAATGCCCCGTGTGGCAACGGATTCAGCAAACCTTCGGTTTCACCGTGATCAACCCAGGGGAAAGCCCCGCGCTTGCACCCATTCGCCGAGAACTACTTTGTCGTGTCAACTCCCAGCGCCTTGTAAACCCCACACTGACCGCTCACTCCCCGGTAGGCCAG
>CAHJWO010000251.1 GCA_903642295.1 PVC group bacterium
CGGACAATCGGGAGGTGCTCATCATAGATCACCCAAGCTGACTCGGGGTTCCCCGTTCCGAAACCGAGGATTTGTGGCAGCACCCATCGCTTTCGGACTCCGCGAATAATCGAAGCAGTGAGTCGTGAGTTCGAGTTTGCCTGCTCACAATTGCCCCCCCAATCTTCGATGAAACAAACTACTCTCTATCAATAACTTGTAGAATAATCCTTATTGTAAACAGTTTACTGTGTTAGCACGTAGAATGGCGTCCTTATTGTAAATTCGTAGAACTCGGCTGCTTAATCAGGCAAAGGGTACGATGCGCGTGGGGTTGATGCCAGCGTGGTTGAAATGATAGCCCCGCTTGATGTGGTCGAAGTTCCCTTCCTGCCAAAGGCGGACCTGACCGATTCGATGAGGTGTCGTGCGCAAATGAACGCTACACCTTCGGAAGGTCGTTAAAACATCTGCAAATGTAGATGTTGATAACCGTAAGACGCCTCCGGAGTCGAATCAGGTGCCATCATGGAAACTCCTGACCCACAGAAAACGATCTCCACGCTCAACACCCTCATCGAAGCGCTCAAGGACGGGGAGAAGGGCTACCAGCAAGTGGCCGATGCGACGCACGACGCGGACCTCAAGACGCTTTTCGGCGGCTACGCCGAGCAACGGCACGAGTTCGCCAAAGAACTCCAGAAGGCGGCCTTCGAGCTTGGAGAGGCCAAACCCGAGACCGGCGGCAGTGTGACCAGTGCCGTGCATCGCGGCTGGATTGGCCTCAAGAACGTACTGACCAGCCAGGATCGCCACGGCATCCTGGCCGAGTGCGAGCGCGGCGAAGACAGTGCCGTCAAATCCTACCGGCTCGCTCTGGCGGATGACAGCCTCGGCGCAACGGCAAAGGCGCTAGTGCAAACGCAACATGACGCCGTGTTGGCCGCGCACAACGACATCAAGAAGCTGCGGGATGATTCCACGCGAGCCAAGTAGTCGTCGCGACGCAGTCCAGGAAAAGAGTAGTGAGCGAGGGATAAGTGCTGGCAGCCCTTGAGCCGCCATGGGTCCTCGAACTCCAGTGCTCGCTGCACTGAAGATTTATCCCAATTAGATCCGGGGCAGGGGGAAACGCAGGGCTGTTTTCGAACGATTGCAGTCTGAATGGCATGTGACGGGCGATTAAGGTTCCGCTTGTGAGGCGAACGCGGTGTAGTTCCACCGGTCTTTTTGACCGTCGCCCCCTCCTGGCTCTGTAACTTCCTTTGCGTGATTGACATTGGCGCACATCTGTCGAGCGACCCGTCGTCGCATGGGAAGCCTTGTCTCCTTCTGGTAGAAGATCAGCCCGTGGAATGGTTCTTTTACGGCGATCTGCTCTCGGCGGAATACGACGTGAAATTTGCCATGAACGGCGAGGAAGCACTGGCAGCGGTGCAACGGCGGCGGCCGGACCTGATTCTCTCGGACGTGCTCATGCCGTTACTCGACGGCATCGGCCTCGCCCGGCAGCTACGCGCAGACCCTCATACGGCGGGCGTGCCGATCATCCTGATGACCGCCAGCAAGGCGGGCGAGCTGTCTGCGCTCGGTCTGGAAGCCGGCATCAACGAGTTCCTCCTCAAACCTTTCCGCCCACAAGAGCTGCTCGCCCGGCTGCGATGCCACTGGTCTCTCGATCACTTTCCCGACCATCCGGACCGCGTGTGATTGGGAGCGCGTCTCCACCAGCCTTTGCTGGTATTTGCATAGGGTCTGGATCACGAATGGTACATCCATCGGCGATGCCGGCGAATCGGAATCACTCGGACTATTTTCCGCTTTTCGAGTAGCTCTTCGACTACACGCAGAAGCTTCTGAACGGCAATCGGCTTGGTCAAGTAATCACTGGCACCTAACCTTTTAAGCTGCTTCGCGTCAGGGGAACAGGTACGCGCCAGTTCAAAACCTGCCCTTCCGTTCGTCGCAGATACTTCTTCAGCTTGTCCGGGACTTCGGGAGGGTAAATTGGAACGCCGCGCCCGCTCCGTGGCTGCTCTCGACCCTCACCGTACCGCCATGCGCTTCGACGACGCGCTTGACGATGGCCAGTCCGAAACCCGTGCCTTCCTTCTCGGGATCGGTCACGCGCTTGTCAAAGACCTTGGATAGCATCTGCGGCGGGATGCCCGCTCCGTTGTCACGCACGACGCATGTCACCGTGCCAGCCTCGTCGCTCGCGCTCACGGTCACCCGTCCGCGCGTGCTGTACTTGAACGCGTTGCCAAGCAGGTTCTGCAATACCCGTTCGATCAGGCCCGCATCTGCAAACACGGTGAGAGAGGGGGGAATTTCGTTGACGACTTCAATCGCGTGCTTGGAAGACACCGCGTGCAGATCGTGCAGTAGCCGCTGGACCAGCGGCCACAGTTCAAAGGGACGGCGCTCGGGCCGCAACGGACCGCCGGGCATCGCTGGCTCTACCTTAGTGTCGAGCGCTCGTTTGATCAGGGTCTCGACGCGTCCCAAGTTGCGTTGCAGGATCTCGAAGAGTTCGCTTGCGTCCGCGCAGGCGCTCTGGTGCATGTTTTCCTTTAGTTCATCGATCAGCAATGCAACGGCGTTGAGCGGCGTGCGCAGATCGTGGGCGATGAAGGCAAGATGCTCCTCCTCCTGCTCTTTGCGCAGAAGCGATTGCTGTTCGGCAAACGCCATGACGGCTTTACGCACCGCCTCGTCGATGCCGTGGTTGATGATGCGCGCCGCTTCACCCGCGATGGAGAAGCCCTGACGCTCTGCAAGGGTGCTGAAAGCCGTTCTCAGCAGGTTGTATTCTGTAACCACCTCACCCACGTCGAGACCCTCGCGGAACCGCATGACACCATGGTGGGGTGGGTTGTTATTCTCACGTGCGGTGGGCACGGCACCGCCGCCGTTGACCGCGAGTTCGCGGGTGATCGCGGCGATGAGGAAGGGTAGATTATTGGTGATCGCGGGCTTGTCGAGGTTCCGCTCGCGCAGGAGTTCGTCTGCATGCAAGCGCCACTCAGCGATGATTTCCTCTTGGTTCCGCTCGAACATCCCAGCCAGCTGTTCGAGCGTGCAACGTTCCTCAGATGACATGGTCGTGTTCATTCAGCGTGTCTTCCACCCGTCGGCTTCCTTTTGGCAACGCTCACAAACCCAAAAAAGAAATGGGAGAAGGCGATCACCATTAGCTTGGAAGTAGACTGTCGATTTCCCTGATTAATCCACCGCGTAACAGATCTTTGTCCAGGAAGGCAGAGATGCCCGCGAACACTCCCAGTTCTCGGGCCTCGGGACTGCCTGAAACCATCAAAATTGGCAATGCGGGCTGAAGAGTTCGTAAAGCGCGGGTTAGATCTGCCCCGTCCATCTCCGGCATGTCGTGGTCACAGACGACCAAGTCTGCTCCCGTGCGTGCAAAGTCATCCAGGGCGAGCCGACCATTCGCAAAGCCGCGCACGTGAGCGAGCGGAAAGGCGACTAGGATCAACGCTTCGATGACGAAGCGCACACCCTCGTCATCTTCGGCCAAGAGAAAGCGCATCGGGAAAGTGGGGGCAAGCGACGGCGACAATTTTCAGGGGAGTTGGATGGCGCTCGAAGCTCAGGCAAGATGGGCCTTCCCCCCGGAGCCCCTCCCTTTGCCTCTTCTTCACGCCACCCAACTGCCTTGAAAATCATTGCATCACTCTATGCCGCCGGGAAGATGCGACCACTGGCAGCCCGGTGGATGGTTATATATGTAAACGCGCCCAAAAACAGGGTTTTCCCTGAGCGATCATGGTGGATCGGACGGCAAACCCCTTCTTTCCATTCCACCCAACTCGGATGTAGTTCTTTGAGAAGGTCGTGAAGCTTGTCGGTGGTTCGGGCAATCGGCCACTCAAGCAAAATGCTCCCTTCAGGAACCTCAGCCCCACTCCGTTGTTGACTACATGCACCCAGTGGCAGCGCAACGTGTGGCGCATTTATGCCGGAGCCAACTCCAAGGCTGCCTCCAGACCCATCGGTGCGAAGGGTTTAAACAGATGCAGAGCGTAGCCTGCCTCCTTGCTCTTGGCAACGTGTTCGCCCAGGTTGAAAACGCTCATGGCGATGGCGTACGGCGGACGGCGGCCTGCCCTTTCGAGCCGCCGCAGTAAATCCCAGCCGTTGCCATCAGGCAGGTCGATGTCACACAACAGCACATCGTAAGCTTTCTCATCAGCGGCTCGAATAGCGGATTCCATGTTTTCGACGAAGAGCGCTTGATGGCCGTGCATGGCAAAGAACGCCTGCAACACCCAACGCAAACCCTGGTGATCCTCGACAACGAGAAGCCGCAAGGAGCGCTTGCATCCTTTGCCCTCACCCTGCGGGTGGCTTTGCGGAGTCGTTTCCATGAAAGGGGCCTCTGGGGGTACTGCTTGGTGGTCCGGGTGAGTGATGGAAGTGCGCCCAGCCGTCAAACGACGGACGGGTGTTGGCCGCTAACAAGCCTGATCCCCCGCAACTCGGAAAAATCGGGGAGAGGACACAACGGCCCCTGGATCAACCCTCAAGGGAAGCGCGTTTTTGCAAAGGCCGACGCCACCGGCTAAAGCGCCGGGGGGAACAGCCACTGAAATGACGAGCAACCTGGAGAAACACATAAGGAACAGAGTAACATCGCGTTCACTCCTCCAGTCTTTACCCAATGCGACCGATTCCTGCCCGATGGACTGGTATTTCTTGAAGATGGGGAATTTACCCCAATGGGTGTCCCTCAGGTCATTCCCTGCAGACATACCCGCCGAATGGTAGCTGCTTGCTCCTTCAGGAAGGTAGTACGAGAGCACCAGCGATGTGACCAACAGGAATTACCGCGCAACCGGCAGGTCGGACGTCGCCTCTTCCAAAAGGGCACCGAGTTTGGTGGAATTGAAGGGCTTTAGCAGGCGGTGGCGGTATCCTACCTTCTTGCTACGCAGGTGACCGGCTCCGGTCGGATCACGGTTCGCTCAAGCTTTGCCGGGGACGGTGATAGTCATCCAGTTTCTGCGGCAATTTTTCGTGGATCATCGGCCAATGGAACCAGATCCGGAACGTCTGGCCGTCGAGAACCGCTCCAACGTAGCGTTCGCGCAACGCTTCGGCGCGGTCGCGCAGTCCGAATGCCCCGACCACAAAATCGGCCACCACCGTCAGCCCAAAGCCTGAACCCGTCGAGGAGACCTCCGCCTCAAAAATACTTGGTACCTCTTGACCTTCCCCGCCGCTGGGGCGGGCAAGATCACCCGGCGGGATCATCGCGTGCAAATGCGCTGCGTCCGCTGCACTGACTTCGTTGGAGAGCACGAAGCGTAAGTTTTCGCCCGGCGGTTCCTCGGGCATCGGGAAAATCACCATTTCCAGCCGGTCGCCGGCGGCATAACGGCAGGCGTTGGCTGCCAGATTGTAGAAGATGCGGTCCACGGCGGCACTCTCCAGGCAACACGCCGTCAGCGGCCCTTCGTAGCGGCAATCGATCTCCATGCGGATCGAACGTTCTCCCCACTGCGGGCCGACGACCGACTCGTGCCACTTCTCCAGGATCAAGCGGGTGGAATGGGCCTTGGGTTCGCGGTCCGCATTGCGGCGCGGCTCGTCGAGGCCTGTGAGGGCGTTGCGCATGATTTTCAGATGGTCACGCGTTAGTACGAAGAGCTGCTTGAGCCCGGCTTCCGTGCGCGGTAGGCGGTCGAAGAGTTGCAGCCGGCCCAGCAACGCGCTCAACGCTCCGCCGCGCACATCGTGCATGGCTTTGGACAACTCCTCGCTGGAAGCCTGCTCGTGAGAGGCCAGCCCGATCTCACGCACCTGGTCGATCAGCGCATCGAGATCGTGGAGTTCCTGCCAGCGCCCGATAGCCTGCCATTTCTGCGCATCGTCGGTCGTGGTGTCCGCGATGGAGTAAAGCAGGCCCGTCAGTTCTTGGTAAAGATCGCGGAGCAGCACCTGATCGCGCTCCGCCAATGCCTCCAGGGCAACACAGGAATCGTCGCCCACGTAGCGCAGATGCCGATAGTTGAGCAAATGCGTGGGAGCTAAGGCCAGCAGCGGTTCTGGAATGGGTGTCAAGGCAGGAAGGGAACGAGTGGCTGACATCAATAAATGGAACGCTTAAAATGGACGCCGACCGCGCAGGGACTCGCGAAGGATTCCTGAAGCAATCGGTAGCGCCTGATTCGTTGTAGCAACGTGGCGAGGATTTTTGTTTTTCCAACCGCTTAGAACGCCAAAGGGGGGAGAGAAAGGAAGATCCTGCCCCCTAATTATAAGCCCGAGCCTCCTCCGACCAGCGATTCTGCCGGTATCTTCTCCAACCGCAGGCACATCGCCTCGCATTTTTGGAAGCCAAGATTTCTTTCTTCCTCCCCTCTTCCTCGACATGAACGGCTCGCCCGCTCCTTTCACGGGCGGCTTACCCGCTCACGGTAAACCGCATTTACTGTTAGCGGAGGACGAACCTTCCACCCGTGAATTCCTCCACGAGATTCTGCTCACTCACTACCGAGTAACAGTGGCTCTGGATGGCGCACAGGCCATTGATGCCGTGCGGCGCGAACCGCCCGATTTGGTGCTCTCCAACGTGGTGATGCCGGTGATAGACGGCGTCGAGTTGACCCGTTGGCTGCGGGCGAATCCGTCCACGGCCACGGTACCGATCATTCTCCTGAGCGCCAACAACCTGACGGACACCGTCCGGCGGGGGTTGAAGGCCGGAGCGAACGATTATCTGCTCAAGCCCTTTCGACCGAAAGAATTGCTGGCGCTGGTCGCGAGCCTCCTAGGAGATATCGAGCTGGATGTCCGACCAGCCGCGTAGAGCGCCAAACCCTTGTGCACGGCGGATCAACCGTTACG
>CAHJWO010000252.1 GCA_903642295.1 PVC group bacterium
CCCCAGACTCCCGGCGACACGCGCCGCCATCCGTTTCTTTTGAAGACCGTCCAGTTGTCGGCCGGTGCCGCGCTGGCAGCGGCGGCTTTGTTCGGTCCGGCAGCCACCGTCCAGGCCTCCAGCCACAGCGACGCGCCGCTCATCAAGCTCGATCCGCAGGCCAACCTGACGGACGTTTACACGTTCATCCGGCTGCGACCCACCGGGGAAAAGGTACTCGTGTGCGAGGTCAGCGTGCGCCCCTTCTCGGAGCCCGGTGACGGCGGCGAATACGAGGCTTTCTCGCCTGACGCCCTCTATAGCATCCACATCGCCGACCCGGTGACCGGCGCGCAACTCCAACGTTACGACTTCCAGTTCTCCGCCACGACCCCGAACGGCAGCAACTACAAGAACACCAACACCATCCTGCGGTACGGCCGTGGTGCCGATGTCAACGGTGCCCCGAGCACGGGAGCCATTGCGAACATCGGCGATGCGAATCAGAATTTCGTCCAGACGTATACGGTAACCAGAACGATCAACGGCACCGGCACGTTGCTCAACCCGAGCACCACGCTGATCGTCCCGCCGCCGAACGTGGGCAACCGGGTGACCCCCTCTTACAACAACCCGAATACCGGAGTGCCGATTTCTGGTGCCACCGCCCGGGCCGCGTTGGATCCTTACACCAACCAGGCCACGTATGACGTGACGACGGGCGGCACGATCTACACGTTCTTCGCCGGCCCGCGCGAGGACGGTTTCTACTCCGACATCCCTGGTATCTTCGACCTGCTCAACCCACGGATCGTCAGCAACGCCAACGGCAACGGCCTGGGCCAGGACGGTACCGGGATCGACGGTTTCAAGGGCTTCAATGTCCTGCATTTCGCCATCGTCATTCCGGTGAGCACCCTGCCGAGCGTCGCCTACACCGGCGCGCTCCAGCCGGCGAGCACCGGCGTCGGCGTGTACGCATCGGTGAGCCGCCCCCGCATCACCCTGCGTCAAACCACCGGGGCGGACACGGCCTCGGGGCCGTTCATCCAGGTGAATCGGGAAGCCAATCCGCTTTTCAACGAGGCGTTGGTCGCGTTGGCCGACAAGGATAATTACAACCGCACGCTGCCCACGGGCGACGCGGCGAGCTTCGCCAAGTACGCGCTGAACCCCGAACTGGCAGTGCTGATCAACGCGGTCTTTGGCACAACGTTCCAGACGACCAACCGGACCGATCTCCAGGCGATCTTCATCCCCGACGTGATCCGTGTGAACACCACGACCGGCGCGACCAACGTGCCCGGCGACGCGGCGTTCAACCGGCTGAGCTTCATCGGCGGAGACACCATCAATAACGGTGCGGGCCAAGCAATCCCGGCGGGTTGGCCGAACGGCCGTCGCTTCGGCGACGATGTCGTCGACATCGCCCTCACGGCGATTGCCAGCGGCCCGACCTTTACCACGATCACCAAGCTCGGCGACAACGCGGCGGCCAACGATCAGGTCTATAACCATACCTTCCCCTACGCGGCGACGCCGAACAACGGCACGCACAACAGCAAGGACTCCGGCGCCAACGTCGGTGTCACTAACGGGAACAAGAAGAAGCTGTTGGCTCAGGGCGTCGGCTTCTAAGCAAAAGCTCCAATTCGCACTTCGCGCCGACGCATTTTTCCAATGCGTCGGCGCTTTTTTGTCGCAATCCCATGAACGCAGTTCTCTCCCTCGCAACCCCGGGTTATCCCCTCGGCTCCTGCCTTCGCACCAGCGGGTTGATCCTCTGGTTTTCCCTGGCCGCGCTCCCAATGTTGACCGCCCAAGAGTCGCCGGGGAAAGCTGCGCCCGCGCCCGTCGGTTCCCCGGCGCCAGCCATGACCGCATCGCCGGAAGAAGTTCTGGCGTCCATCCCCGCGCCGAGCGGAAATTTTCTGAGCGGCAAGGCGGTGTCGGAAGCCCGGAGCAAGGTGCGCCAGAACCCGCGAGACGCCGTGGCGTGGGTGACCCTGGGGGACGAGTTGGCGCAGGTGTTGCGGGATTCCGACGACCGGAAATATTACGGGTACGCCGAGACGGCCTACGCGTATGCGCTGAAGCTCAAGCCGCAAAGCGTGGACGCGATGGACGGCCTGGCGTGGGCCGCCGGCGGACGGCACGATTTTGCCCGCAGCGTGGAATGGGCCAAACGCGCGCTCGCGCTGGACGCAACGAATGCCGCCGCATCCGGCTTGATCGGCGATGCCGCGCTGGCGCTCGGCGATTATGACACGGCGACGGAGAATTATCAGAACATGATGGACGCCAAGCCGGACCTCTCCTCGTGGAGCCGGGGGGCCACCCTGCTTTGGATCACGGGTGGTCGCAGCAAGGCGCTCTGGCTGATGGAACGAGCCGTCAAAGCGGGCGCGCCGTTCGCGGAAAATACCGCCTGGTGCCGGGCAAAATACGCGATGATGCTTTTTGACGACGGCGCTCTGGTGCCCGCGACGCAGGTACTCGCCCCGGCGCTTGCCGCCGGTTCCCGCAACCCGCAGATCCTGCTCGCGGCCGGAACCATCGCGGCGGCCGGAAAGGATTTTGCGGCGGCCGCGCAGGATTACCGGAAGGTCCTGGAAGCCGGTCCCAACCCCGAGGCGCTGGCTTCCCTCGGCGATTTGAGCACGGTGCAGGGCGACAAGGAAGCCGCCGAGAAATACTACGCCCAAGCCGAAGCTCTCTACCAAGCGGACGCGGCCAACGATCCCGAGGACCCGCTGCCGGCGGCAAAGTTTTATGCCGACCACGACCGCAATCTCGCCGAAGCACTGCGGCTGGCGGAAAAACGCAAGGAGACAAAAAACGTGCTGGAAGCCGATATCCTGGCCTGGGTGTATTTCAAGTGCGGCGATCAGCCCCATGCGATCCAAGCGATGATCCTGGCCCTGAGTCAAAACTCGGCGTCGGCCGAGATGCAATTTCACGCCGGGATGATCGCGGCGGCAGCGGATGACCGTCCTTCCGCACAAAAACATCTGGGAGAGGCGCTCAGTTACAATCCGCACTTCAACCTGTTGCTGGCTCCGGTCGCGGCGGCGACGCTGGCAAAACTCGGCAGCGCCACGCCCGCACCGAGCGACGCAAAAACACCGTGAGGGCCACGGTAGGATTGATGGCGTGGATTGCGCTTTACCTCTGTTAGCCTGCACGGGTAAGCCGGGTCTGCGAATCGAAGATAGCCAAAGGCAAATCGGCGAAGCCCCATGAATTTTCCGCGACTCCTGGCCGGTTTATTTGGGATCATCGCGCTTGGTTTGGCAACGTGGGTGTGGCGCGGCAAAATGGCAGGCCACCCGCCGCCTGTTCCGCCGCCGCCTGCCTCGACCATCGTTTCCGGGCCGTTTGTTCCGCCGGCACCGCTCCGGTTGATCCTCACGCCGCAGCCCGATCAAACCCGCACGGAACTCGACCAGCAGATTGCCCGTTATCAATCCGATCTGCGTCCACCGGGCGGACGGCCCGCCGCGCGTATCGCGGCCCTCGATACCCTCGGCTGGCTCTTCGTCGCCAAGGCGCGCGCCGATTACGACGAAGGCTCCAACAAACTGGCGGAGCAATGCGCCCTCGAAATGGAGGCCGAACAACCCGGTTCCCCCGAGGCGATGCTGCTGCGCGGACACGTCCTGCATCAATTTCATCGCTTCCAGGAGACCGAAGTGCTCGCCCGCAAATTGGTGGCTGCCCGGCCTTCGGCCTCCGCCTACGGGTTGCTCGGTGACGCCCTCATGGAGCAGGGGCGTCTCGATGAAGCCTCGGAGGCGTACCAGACCATGCTCGACCTCAAACCGGGGTTCGAATCGTACGTCCGCGCCGCCCATTTTCGCTGGCTGAAAGGCGAGTTGGCCGGAGCCAGGGAATTGATGACGAAGGCGCTGGGCATGGTCGATCCACACGATGCCGCCACGCTCGCATGGGCGGAGCAGCGCGTGGCTCTCTACGAGTTGCAAGCGGGTAACCTCTCCGCCGCGAAGGACCATGCCGACGCGGCCATCCAAGCCAGACCGAACGACGCGGCGGCGCACCTTGCCCTGGGACGTATCCTCTCCGCCGAAGGGAAGGAAAATGAGTCGTTGGAGAATTTTCGCGCCGCCGCCACGTCCAACCCACTCCCGGATTACCTCTGGCAACTGGCGGACCATCTCGAAGCGAACGGCCTTCATGATGAAGCCGTCCCCGTCGAGCAAACCTTGCGGCAGACTGGCCGTCGCGCCGACCCGCGCACCTTCGCCCTCTACCTCGCCACGACCCGCCAGGGGACAGATCCGGCCACGGCGCTCCAGTTAGCGGAAGCCGAACTCGAAAACCGGCAGGATGTTTTCTCCTGGGACGCGCTCGCCTGGAGTCAATTTGCCTCCGGTCAAGTGACGACGGCACAACAGACGATGAAACGCGCCCTGGCCGAAGGAACGCAGGATGGACGGCTCTTTCTCCATGCCGCCGTGATCGCCTCGGCGGCGAACGACGCTGCGAACAGGCCGGTGTTCCTCCAACGGGCGGACACCCTGAAACAGATGCTGCTGCCTTCGGAGCGCCGTTTACTCGGCGAACTGACCGTGCCCGACGCACGCCGCACCGAGCGCTGAATGGCAGCCCAAAGTCTTGCCATGTCCCACTCACTGTCTCGTCGGCCTCGGGCAAAACAATTCGCCGCCGGGCTGTTTTTATGGCTGGCGACGGTTCCGCTCGTCTTGGCTCACGACCCGGGGCTGAGTTCGATTCGTCTCACGACCGCTCCCACGGGGCTGGAAGCGGTTTTGACCATCCATTTTTACGACCTCGAAGCCGTGGACCCGGACCTCGACGTAAACCATGACGGCCGCCTGGATTCGTCGGAGTTCGCGCAGGCGCGGAATCGGCTCGACCAACTCGCGCGTCAATCCGTCACCGTCGCGGTGGACGCGGAGGCGCCGCTCGCGTTGGCGCAAAACCCACAGGTGAATCTGATCGAGAACAACAATTTACAGATGCACCTGCGTTTTGTGCCCGTGGCGACCGGGCGCAGACTCATGGTGACTTCGCCCCTGGTACCACGGCTGCCGCATGGGCATCGTGAATTCATCGAACTCTCCAACGCCGACGGCAAGCCGATGGGCGAAGGTTTTCTGAGCGCGAGCGCAAACCAGTTGAGCCTGGATCTCCCCGTAAGGCTGAATGGTGCCACAGCGGCGATGGCCCCGCCGAGCGGGATTCGTTTCGGGCAGTTCTTTTTCCTGGGCGCCACCCACCTGCTTGGCGGCTACGATCACCTGCTATTTCTGGCGGGTTTGCTGATCGTCTGCCGCAGCCTACTCAAGGCGTTCCAGATGTTGACGCTTTTCACCATCGCCCACTCCGTGACGTTGACTCTGGTCACCTTGGACCTGATCAAAGCACCCGGCACGGTCATCGAACCAGCCATCGCCGCCTCCATCGCCTACATCGGCATCGAGAACATTTTTCGTCCCAAGGCAGATCTCTCCTGGCGCGGTGTGCTGACATTCAGTTTCGGGTTGGTCCACGGCCTGGGCTTCGCGGGAGCGCTCAAGGAATTGGGGGTCGGCTCGGGTGGAAGCGGCGTTTTTCGGCCCTTGTTTTTTTTCAGTTTGGGTTTGGAGATGACCCAACTCGGCGTGGCTGTGATGGTATTCCCCACCCTGCTCTGGCTGCGGACAAAGCCCGCCTTTTCCAGATGGTGGCTGCCCGCTTGTTCAGGGTTCATTGCCGCCGCCGGGATCTTCTGGTTTGTGCAGAGGGTTTTTTTCGGGGGCTAATGCGGTTACCCTGCTACGGGTATCAGATCGAATCCCATTCGAGTCAGCCTCGGGATCATCGTTCTTGGGTCAGCCTGAGGCGCCCTCGACGGTGGAAGGTCCTTCGGCTCGTTCCACTCGCTCAGGATGACAGACTTTGGGGGAGGATTCACTGCAAGGCTTATCCAATCGGAATGCGCTTTAGAAACGCCATTTCTCCTCGCTCCGGAATTTATTTGGTCCCGATGATTCCTTGCGACTGTGAAGCCAGGTTTGCCAACTCGTTCAAAGCGGTATCGCGCAACGGCCCCTCTGGAAACTCCCCGACCCAGGCAGCCGCACCGGATTGGTCTATCAAGGCCCATTGATGAACCACCATGATGATCGCGCTGTCCTGCGCCAATCCCGGCGTCATCCGTTGCACGACAAATTGGGCCGCTGCTGCTGGATCGGTTTTCGACCACACCAGCGTCAGCCCGGTTCCCAAGGCGTTGCGTTGGTCATCATCAGACTGCTTTGCGATCCAGTCATACGCGGCCGCCAAATCTTTCGTTGCCCATTGCTGGGCCAAGTTCGTCAACACCACGCCTCGGTCAAGGTTGAAATGCTCCGCCAACGTGACGGCACGCTCGGGGTCGGTTTGAGCAATCTGGAAGCAGGCGTCGATCAGGGCTTCTTTCCGGGCATCATCGCTGTCGGGC
Organism: PVC group bacterium; assembly: GCA_903642295.1. Taxonomy (GTDB): domain Bacteria; phylum Verrucomicrobiota; class Verrucomicrobiia; order Chthoniobacterales; family SZAS-18; genus CAHJWO01. The sequence goes on from CAHJWO010000252.1 coordinate 6,446, forward strand.
TGTTGCTGAGCCCAAGCGAGGGCCGCTTCCGGGTCTTTCCTGGCCCAATCGCGCACCTCGCCGATAAAATTATTTTCTCTCCCCTTCAACTTATCACGCAATGATCTCGGCCGGCGGGCAAGACCCCCGTGAACGTTTCCCGGCGACGATTCCGGAGCGAGATCTGCACCCGGTTGCGGGGCACGCGCTTGAGAGGAGTTCGGGGGTTCGGATCTTGCGACCCACGAAGTGCGAAACAAAAATGCGAGCCCCGCTGTCACTGCGATGCTGACGACACATAGACCGACAAGGCGGGCGACCTTCCTGTCAGTCATGCCAAGGCAAGCCGCCGACGCGAGTCGTCAATCCACCTGCAAATGGATCTCACAGTTTACCTGGCGC
>CAHJWO010000253.1 GCA_903642295.1 PVC group bacterium
AAAAGGTTCCGTCTCATCCCGAGCATGGGAGTCCGACGATACGCATTACCTCCCCGCCAACACCCGCGCTCCCCGATTATCCGCCCGTGTGACGATGATCCGCGCTCCCTCCAGCCCCGCTGCCTCCAGCATCGCCGCCGCGACCGCCTCCGGTTCCTCCAGGGTTAGACAGGCCACCGTGGAACCGGACCCGCTCAGAAACCCCCCGAGCGCCCCCGCGGCCCGCCCTGCCGCCAGCACCTTCGGCAGGAACGGCACCAACGGCAGCCGGTGGGGCTGGTGAAACGCGCTGTCCTCGAACGCATCCCGCAAAGCCTCGTATCGCTTCCCGGCAAAAGCCGCCGTGATCCGGCACGCCCGCGCGCTGCTGGCCACCGCCGCCTTGCGGTTTACGTCCTCCGGTAGAATTCGCCGGGAATCCGCCGTGCGCACCTCGAAGTCCGGGATGAGCAGGACAAAGAACAAGGCCGGGGACACGGCAAATCGCAAGGGCGGTGCGCTCTGCGCCTCCCCGCCCGCCACCGTAAACCCACCGAACTGCGCCGGAGCCGCGTTGTCCGGGTGCCCTTCCAGGCTGGCCCCGATCTCGAAAATCTCCATTCGTGTCAGGGGCTTTCCCGCCAGCGAGTTCAACCCGGCAATCACGCCCAGCCGCAGCGTCACGCTGCTGCCCAGGCCGCGCGACATCGGCACCTCGCCTTCAATCGAACAAGTGAACGGAAACGTCTCCCGTCCGGCTTTGGCAAAAAACGCGGTCGCCGCCTCGGTCGCCATGTCCGGCGGCGTCTCGCCCAGAGTCCGTGCCACCGTGACGCGATTATAAATGGAAAGCGCCACGCCCAGGCAGTCGTACCCCGGCCCGAGGTTGGAAGTGGTGGCGGGAACCTCGACGGTGACGGCGTGCATGGGAAGCCGGAAACATGGCGCAAGGAACACCGGCGTACAAACCGCCTTCCATTGACCTGCCGCTCGTCTCCGTCCAAGCTCCCGCCGCCCCGGTGGTCCGCCTTCATCCTTCATCCTTCATCCTTCATCCTTTTCTCCCATGCCCCGACACGACGGCCGCGCCGACGACCAACTCCGCCCCCTGACCTTCACCCCCGGCATTGCCCCGCACGCGCTCGGCTCCGTCCTGATTGCCTGTGGCAACACCCGGGTCATCTGCGCAGCCTCGGTCGAGGAAGGCGTCCCCCGTTGGATGAAGGAACAGGGCGTCACGGGCGGTTGGATCACCGCCGAATACTCGATGCTGCCCTACTCGACGCTGGGCCGCAAACCGCGCGACATCGCCAAGGGCAAACAGGATGGGCGCGGCGTCGAGATCCAGCGTCTCATCGGTCGCGCCCTGCGCACGACCATCGACCTGGAACTCCTCGGCCCCCGCACCCTCTGGATCGACTGCGACGTGCTCCAGGCCGATGGCGGCACGCGCACGGCCTCCATCACCGGCGGCTGCGTGGCGGCGGCGGTCGCCTGCCAGGCGCTGGTGGCCGCGGGCAAAGTTGCCAGGTCACCGCTGGCGCGCATGGTGGCGGCGGTCAGCGTCGGGATGGTCGGAGGCCGCCCCGTGCTCGATCTCGACTACATCGAGGACAAGGACGCCGCCGTGGACTTCAATGTGGTCCTCACGGACGAAGGCCGCTTCGTCGAGGTGCAAGGCGCCGGAGAAGAATCCACGTTCTCCCAGGACGAATTCCAAGCCCTGGTTGCCCTCGGCAGCCGGGGGGTAGAGCAACTGATCCAGCGCCAACAGGCTGCGCTGGTGTGAACTTTATTTAGAATTGTTCTTGATACGGAGGCATCGTGAGGCAGATTACTCCTCCCGATGTCCGCCGAACTTCCCTCCGATGCGCCCGCCTACGACGAGTCGATCTCGTCGGGCGGGTTTCGGCTGACGAAGCAGCGCCGCGAGGTGTACGAGGTGCTGCTGCAACAGCGGGATCATCCCAGCGCCGTGCAGGTTTTCAACCGCGCCCAGCGCAAGATGCCGACGATCTCGCTGGCCACGGTTTACAACTGCCTGGAAACCCTAACGCAATGCGGCTTGGTTCGGCAGGTCAACTTCGACCGCGGCCCCTCACGCTTCTGCCCGAACACGCATCAACACGGGCATTTCATCTGCACCCAGTGCGGCGGCGTCCACGACGTGGAAGTCCCCGACGTGGCGGAACTCTCGCGTCTCTGGCGTCTGCCGGACGACTACGTCGTCAACCATCACGAATTCAGTCTCCGGGGTCTCTGCCCGCATTGCGCCGACAACCCCGCTTCCGTCACACCATGAACCAATCGCTCGTCATCAAGGATCTTCACGTCAGCATCGGGGATAAACCCATCGTCAAGGGTTTGAACCTCGAAGTGCCCAAGGGCGAGGTCCACGCCATCATGGGGCTGAACGGCTCCGGCAAAAGCACGCTGGCCAAGGCCATTGCCGGGCACCCGGATTACACGATTACGAGCGGCACCGTCCGGCTGGACGGTGAGGACATCCTTGGTCTGGAAGCAGACGCCCGCAGCCGCGCGGGTCTATTCCTGGCGTTCCAGTACCCGAGCGAAATCCCCGGCGTCAGCAATGCCAACTTCATTCGCGCCGCCCTCCAGGCCCGCCTCGGCGAGGGCGAGGAACTCGAAGCGGTGGATTATTATCATCGCCTCTACGAGAAAATGGACATGCTCGAAATTCGCCGCGATTTCACCGCCCGCTCGGTGAACGAGGGTTTCTCCGGCGGCGAGAAAAAGCGCAATGAAATCCTCCAGATGGCCATGCTCGAACCGAGCTACGCTATTCTCGACGAAACCGACAGCGGCCTGGACATCGACGCCCTCAAGATCGTCGCCCACGGTGTCAACACGCTCAAGGGGCCGAACCTCGGCGTCCTGCTCATCACGCATTACCAGCGCCTGCTCAACTACATCGTGCCCGACCAGGTTCACGTCATGATGGATGGCCGGATCGTCCACAGCGGCGACAAATCCCTGGCGCTCGAACTCGACGAAAAGGGTTACGACTGGATCACCCCCGCCGAACTGGCTGCCGCGTGAGTTAGCCACACTTCCACTTCCGCATTCGCACTGCCGACTTCCCACTTTCCGAACATGGCTGCACCTAAAGCTGACATCGACATTGACCGCAGCGCCGGGGATTTTTCCTATCCTGAGGCGCACACTTTCGACGCGGGCACCGGCCTGACCGCCGCTACCGTCGATTACATTTCCAAGGTCAAGGATGAGCCCGAATGGATTCGGGAGTTCCGTCAGAAAGCCCTGGAAGTCTTCAACAAGAAGGCGATGCCCACCCATTGGGCGACCAAGGACCTCGATAACATCATCTTCAACAACATTCGTTACTACCTGAGCCGGGGCCAGAAACCCAGCCGGTCGTGGGATGATGTGCCCGAAGACATGAAGCGCACCTTCGAGCGCCTCGGCATCCCCGAGCAGGAGCGCAAGTTCCTCGCGGGCGTCGAAGCCCAGTTCGACAGCGAGGCCGCCTACTCCAATATCAAGAAGGCGGTCGGCGACCAGGGCGTGATCTTCGTCGGCAGCACCGAGGGCTTGAAAGAGCACCCGGAGATTTTTCGCAAATGGTTCGGCAAGGTCATCCCGACCGGCGACAACAAGTTCAGCGCGCTCAACTCCGCCGTGTTCAGCGGTGGTTCGTTCATCTACGTCCCGCCGGGCGTCAAGGTGAAGCATCCGCTCCAGGCGTACTTCCGCATCAACTCGGAGAATTTCGGCCAGTTCGAGCGCACGCTCATCATCGCCGACGAGGGCGCGGAGGTCATGTACATGGAAGGCTGCACCGCGCCGAAATTCGAGACGGCGACCCTCCACAGCGCGGTCGTGGAACTCGTGGCGCTCAAAGGGGCCAAGATCCAGTATGTCACCGTTCAGAATTGGAGCAACAACGTGTTCAACCTCGTCACCAAGCGCGGCCTGGCGATGGAGGATGCGGAGGTCAAGTGGATCGATTGCAACATCGGCAGCCGCCTGACGATGAAGTACCCGGGCGTCGTGATGAAGGGGCCGCGCGCTCGCGGCGAGGTGATTTCCATCGCGCTGGCGGGCAATGGCCAACACCAGGACACCGGGGCCAAGATGATCCACGCCGCCGATGACACGACGAGCAACGTGATTAGCAAGAGCATCAGCGTCGGCACGGGCCGGGCCACGTACCGTGGGCAGGTCCTCGTTCCGAAGCACCTCAAAAATTGCAAGAACAACACGGAATGCGACGCGCTGCTCATCAATCCGACGAGCCGTACCGACACCTACCCGGCCATCACCGTGCGCGGCGCAAAGAACGCCATGCAGCACGAGGCCAGCGTGAGCAAGGTCAGCGCGGAACAGATTTTTTACATGATGCAGCGCGGCCTGACGGAAGGCCAGGCGATGAGTCTGACGGTCAACGGCTTCGTCAACGATCTGGTGCGCCAGTTCCCGATGGAATACAGCGTGGAACTCAAGCGTCTGATCGACCTGGAGATGGAAGGATCGGTGGGTTGATTGGCCGGGGTGTGGACCATCGTCGGAACCGCCGCGCCCAGCGTAGCCGGGTGGCGGCGCTGGCGTGATCCAGCCTCAGCGCGGTATTTATCGGGGAATCTTCATGAGTGAACAGACGGATACACTTCTTACTGCCGATTACGCCGACACGGCAGAGGCCAGGGACGCCACCCGGATCGCGGACGAGCCGACCGACGTGGGATTGCCGAGGGGGCTGCTGAACCCACCGGACGCACCATCCGGTCAAGGGCTGCCGGACTGGTTCCTCACGTCCCGCGCGCAAGCTTGGCAGAGCTTTGAAGCGCTGGAAATGCCTGCGCGGACCGAGCAGGCCTGGCGTTTTGCTTCGCTGGGCAAAATTAAACTTCAGGCGTACCACGCTCCGCTCCCGGTGGCCGGAGAGGTTGCCGACCGACTCATCGAACGCTCGGTCGGCAACACCACCGTGGCGGGCAAGATGGTTTTTGCCAACGACGCCTTGCTCGACCGGCGGTTGTTCTCGCCCGAGCTCGCGGCGCAGGGGGTGATCTGGAAGCCGCTGGAGGCGGCGGTCGTCGAGCACGCCGACCTTTTTCGCAAACATTTCATGGTGCAGGAGGCCGTGCTGGGTTCGCAGAAGTTTGCCGCCCTGCACCGCGCGCACGTCCGCACCGGCACGTTCCTGTACGTTCCGAAGAACGTGGAAATCGCGCTGCCGTTGGAGGTTTTTCATTGGCTGAGCGGCGAGGCGGGCTCCAGCTTCCCGCACACGCTCATCATCGCGGAGGCGGGCAGCAAGGTGACGCTGGTGGATTATTTCGAGTCCGACCGTTCCGAGGAGACCGGGTTTGCCTGCGCGGTGAACGACCTTATCATTGGCCCCGGCGCGAAGCTGACCTACGTCTGCGCGCAGAATTGGGGCGAAAAAGTGGTCTCTTTCCAGATCAACTCGACCACCGTCGAGCGCGATGCCGCCGCGATGAGTTTGCATCTGAACCTCGGCGCTTCCTACGCGCGTCTGGAAAGCCTCAGCCGGCTCGTCGGCGCGGGCGGTCGCAGCGACATGCTCGCGGCCACCGTGACGCAGGGCGACCAGGAGTTTGACCAGCGCACCCTGCAAGACCACGTCCAGCCGCACACCACCAGCGACCTGCTTTACAAAAACTCGCTCTCCGACACCGCGAAGACGGTCTTTGCGGGATTGATCCGGGTGCAGCCCGAGGCGCAGCATACGGACGCTTACCAGAAAGTTCGCAACCTCATGCTCAGCGATGATGCCGAGGCCAACTCCATGCCCGGTCTGGAAATTCTCGCGGACGAGGTGCGCTGCACCCACGGTGCGACCAGCGGCCACGTGGATGACGAGGAACTCTTTTACCTGCTTTCGCGCGGTATCAGCCACAAGGCAGCGCAGGAATTGATCGTCCACGGGTTCCTCAACGAAGTACTCGAACGATTGCCTGATGCCCACGCCACGCCGAAGCTGGGCGCATTGCTGGCGGAAAAATTCGCCCGCATGAAACGGCAGCAATCGCCAGCGGCTTGAACGTTACGAGGCACCGGTAAGCCGGTGTCCGTGGCCGGGCGGCGATTTTGCTCGCCTCATGAGCGGAACCCTTTGTATTGGATGGTGAATTCCATGCGAATCACGAGGACCTTCCTTTCGCTGACCGGCCTGTTTTTCGCCATCGGCGTTGCGGCGGCGATGGCCCAGGAACCGGCCGACATCGCGGCGGAGCCCGCTCCCACCCCCGCCGCGACCCAGAACAGCGGATATCCCGACATTGAATCGCTGCGGGAACCGGGCAGTTCGGCCAAACTGTTCCCGGCCCAGCCTGCCGCGACGCCCGATCCGACCCAGGTCGCCGGGCGCGGCCAGGGCCAGCGCGGACGGGGCGGGGCGCTCGGACGCGCGCGGAATTCAGGCCGACGCCGCGATGTCGCGGTGGATCAGGCGGACGCCGATCCCTTGCAGGTGCGCGTTGCCTTCCGACGTGCCAAGACCGTCGTGATGACGCGGGACCCCGGGTTGGCCGACCTTCTCCAACAGGCCACGGCGGCAGGCACGGACCGCGAAAAACGCGCGTTTCTCAAGCAGTATTACGTGCGGCTGTACGCCGAAGTAGCCAAGCTCGATGCGTCACCCGAGATGAAAAAACATCTCACTACTCTCTCGCAGGTGGCCACCGCCCGTTACGATCCGAAGCGTCGGGAGGTGGGCGATGATGAAAGTATCGTC
>CAHJWO010000254.1 GCA_903642295.1 PVC group bacterium
CCACGTTGACCGGATCGAAACGCCGCGTCGTGAGTTGACCCGTCACCGGACCACGCACGCGCGCCACGTCGATGCGCACGGCGGACAGCGTCAATGCGAGGACCGAGCGCGTCTGCACTTGCTTCATCACGTGGTCCACGGTCGGTTTCGCGCTGCTCTCGACGTTCCGCCGGAGTTTGGCCAGTTGCGTTTTCATGGCTGGACGCCTCCTTTCGCCGCGGCGTCCCGCAGGGCGGTGCGCGCATCGCTGCCCAGCGCCCAACCCAGATTGGAGAGGTTGCGCTGGTACACGATCTGGGGCGGTCCGGTGGGGTCGGTGCTGGTGTCCAAAACAAAGAGGGTGCGGCGGTAGCCGCGACCATGACGCCCCACGGCAGCCACGTCCACGCTGAACTGATAACTTCGCGTCGTGAGATAGCGTCCCACGCTCCCCGCCTGCGACCCTAGGATCGGCGCGATCCACGCCAGATTGCTCGCGGCGGCGTCGCCCGGCGGCGGTCGTGCCGCGACCATCTGCTGGGCCAGGGCAGTCGTCATGCCCGACAGGCAGGAGAGCACCGTCGCACTGGCGGTGTTGGCATTGACCAGCCCGACCTGATAGGTGCCGTCGCTCATGGTCAGGTAGGGCGTGATCTTGTCCCATTCGTCGGTGGTCAGGCTAGCCTGTTGAGTGGCTTGCTGACAGAAATCCACCACGCTTCTGAAATTTCGGACCCGTTGCAACCGCTGCACGATTTCCTGCGCCCGCGCATTGCCCAACGCCGTGGTCAGGACGTTGCGGAGACGGCCGACTCCGTTGAGTACGTTGCCGCGCTTTGTGCCGTCGCTCATCGTGTTCGGTTCGCGGCTGAACACGGTAACGTATTCCAGCAACCCGGGGTTGAACTGCCCTGTGCCGCTGCTACTGGCGGGCGTCGCGCTGGTTCCGCCGATTGCGACCGCGCTCCCGCCGTTCGTTGCTTTATTGCTTTCCTCCGGGTCGAAAACATGATTGAGGTTCGCGTCGTCGCCGTAGAGCACACTCGGGTCCGTGCCGCCGTTGACCAGCGCCAGTTCTTCGGGCGACTCGTAGGGCGCGGCCTTTACCGTGTTGAAACCGATGCTGCCCCCGGTGTCCGTGCCCGTCGTGGTACGCCACTGGCGGATGGCCAGCGCGAAATCGGGCGTCATGTCCGGCAGCAGCGCGAGGCTCGTGGCACCCGCCGAATTGAGGTTGAGCTTGCTCGCCTCGTCCACTAATGCAAACGTGGGCTTGTCTGTTGGATCGTTCGCCAGCGGCACGCCGATGAACCAGAAGAAGGCCTCGCCCAGCGGCACGGCGCTGGCCTGATAAGTGGATCGCGCGGGCAGGGTGTTGCCCACGGTGGCATTGGCGATGATCGTCTCCGCGTACTGCTCCGCGCCGCGGATGGCGGCGTCGGCCTGGCGGCCCGCGAGGTCGTTGTCTTCACCCCGGTAGGACATCATCATGCTGTGGCCGAACACCAGCGACAGGCTCACCAGCCCGAGGCAGATCACCAGGACGATGATGAGCACGCTGCCGTGTTCAGGTCTTGAAGAAATGGAGGCGCGCGTGTTCATCGAAGTGTCGTCGGCGCGGGTGTCGCTCCGACGAAAGGTTGCGTCGTCCACGGCACTAACACTTCTACCGGCGGCGGGGTCGGCGCGCCGGTTTTTACCGGTGACTGCCGCACGTCCACGCGGATGGCTTCGGGCAGGCTCGCGTTGCCCGTGGTGATGGTCGTGCCGCCGGTGCTGGCGCTCGCGGCGGCGGTGTCGCTGTCGAACTCCCACGTGTCCACCCAGTTCGTCCCGTCGTAGAATTGGACCTGCAACGATTGCACGCCGCCGAGGATCGCTTCCTCCTTTGACACGGCTGGCACACTGGCGAGCAGGTCGCGCGTGACGGCACGCACCAGCATCCCCCGGCTGGCCGCGTCCTCGCCCGTGGCGTTCGGGTCCTTCACGACATAATATTCCACCTGCTGCACGTCGCTGGCGACCGTGCCGCTGGCGCTGCGTCCGTTGGTGGTGGTCAGTTTCAGGTAACCCGGAAAAGTAGAGCCACCGGGACCGCTGGTGCTGTTCGTGCCGCCGTCGAGCGTGGAAGCGAGCACGCCACCGGAGACGAGCGCGCACCGGAGATCATCGCGGATGGCATGTTCCGCCCGCTCGCGCAGCCGCAGCCCGCGGACGCGCTCGGTGGCGCTGTCGCGCAGGTGAATGGCGCGCACGAAGAGACCGTTGACGATGATCATGATCATCGCCGCCGCCACGGAGGCGAGCAGGATTTCAATCAAGGTGAATCCACCTTCGTTCAAGGTAGGGAGGGCTCTCCGAGCCCTTCCCTGACTTTCCGATAACGAAGGTCGGCGCAAACTGCGGCGGATGAGGTAGCGAGTCAGGGAAGGGCTCGGAGAGCCCTCCCTACCTTGGTGCCACCGGCTGCCGCGAGCTGCGTCTCCCGCCCTAAAAAAATCCACTGCGGAGAGGGTCTTCATTGCCGTCCGGTCCCTCCGGTAGTCGAGGTGGTAGTGGACGAGGTCAGCGTGTTCACCAGCGTGTTCACCGCCACGCTGCGCTCGGTGCCCTGCACCTTGAAAAATACTTCTACCTTCAGCTCGGTCATATTGCTCGCGCTGTCGGTCGCCCAGGGGGTCTGCGTCAATTGCCAACGGTAGCCGGGCCAGTCCGTCCCGCAGTCGCCGCTGGCCCCCTGGGCGGATTGCCACGCATCGTTGACGAGCATTTCGTTGAGTTTGTTCTCCGCCAATTGTCCGGCTGTCCCGCCGCGCTCGGCCAACTCACCGGCACGGTTGGACAAGCTCAGCGCCGACACGATGGTCGGCACCACCACGGCCAGGAACAACAAGGCCACGAGGACTTCCACGAAAGTGAATCCCCCGGTTCCCCCCGTCTTCGACTTTTGAGTCTTGAAGCTAGAACCTTCCTCGAAGCCTGGTTCCTGGATCTTGGATCTTGTCTTCCTCACTTCCCAGCCCCCCTGACGGTTTCATACCCATACCCGTCCGCCGTCTGGTTGACGCTCACCACCGTGTTCTGCGCGCGATTAATGATTCGCACGCCCGCCGCGCTCGCCGGGTCCAGCGTACCGTCCGGCGCAAACTCAGCCACGTCGAATCCGTGCCCCTCCGTCTTGGATACCTGCGCCCCTTGGATCGGCTCGAAACTCAAATCGCTCGGCAGCGTGTATTCCTTTGGATGTGCCACATCCACCGTGTAACCGGCCTTCACGCCCGCGCCGTAGCGCCGCGTGTCGGGATCGACCCACACGGTCATCGGCACGCCGAGGCTGGCCGCTTCGTCGCGGCTAAACTCGGTCAACGCCTGCAACCGTGCGGCCTCTTGCCCCAGATTGTGGTCGCGTATGGAACGCATGACCCGCGGCGCGACGATGGCCAACAAGGTGACCATCACCGCCATCACCAGCACCAACTCGATCAGCGTGAAACCGGTCTCGGCAAAAGCTTTCGGGCACGAAGGAACCGGGGCAGCGGAAAACTTGCGCCTTTCCGTGCCTCCTCCTTCTACCTTCTGCCTTCTGTCTTTTGCCTTCAAGATTTCTTGGTATTCCAGTTGGTCAGGTCGTCGTCGGTGCCCACGCGGCCATCCTCGCCTCCCGATACAATGTCGTACCCGTTCTGCGTGTGTTTGCCGGGATATTCGTAGATGTAGGCGTTGCCCCACGGGTCAACCGGGATGTTCTTGAGATACGGCCCCTTCCAACCGGTGGCGTTGGCCGGGGCTTCCACGAGATCGTTCAGGCCGCCCGATTTTGGGTAATAACCGTTATCCACCTCGAAGGAATCCAGCGCCAGTTCGAAGTTGGAAATCTGGGTCTGCGCGGCGGTCACTTTCGCCTGCTTGCCGCGCCCCACCATCTTGGGAATGACGATGGCGGCCAGCGTGGCGATGATCATCAGCACGAGCAACATTTCGACGAGCGTAAAACCGCCGCGCGCGCCGCGCAGCCGGGAGGAGTGGAACGATGGGGTGGTTTTCATTATTTGATGTAATCCTGCATGGAAAAGATGGGAATGACCATGCCGATGAAGATCACGCCGATGACGGCGGCGATGATAAACAGCATGAGGGGTTCGGCCAGCGACACGGCCGTTTTCAACTGTCGGTCCAGCGTGATTTCCGTGGTCCCGGCGAGGCGGACCAATTCCTGGTCCAGCCGCCCGCTCTCCTCGGCGACGCCGATCATTTCCAGCGTCGATCCGCCGAAGATGGCGCGCGCGTCCGCCAGGCTCGCCGCCAGCGTCTCGCCCTTTTTGACGCGCTCGGTGGAGTCCGCCACGAGGTCGATTAGCGTCTGGTAGCCCAGCGATTTGCGCGCCACGTTCAGTCCGTTGACGAGGTTCACGCCCGCGCCCAGCAGCGTGCCCAGCATCCGACAAAAACGCGCCATCGCAATCTGCGCCATCAACGGACCCACGACCGGGGTGCCGAGCAAAAATTTCTCCCACAAACGCCGCGTCCGGTCGTCGGCAAATCGCGCCCGCCCGTACCAGATCGCCGCACCCACCGCCGCCACTACAAAGATCCCGTAATGCCGCATGACGTTGCTGACCCCGACGATGACCCGCGTCAGCAATGGCAGCGTGGCGTTGAACCCGTCGAACATGGTCTGGAAACGCGGGATGAAAAACACCATCAGGAAGATCACCACGCCGGTCGCCAGCGTCAGCAGCACCGCCGGGTACATCATCGCGGCGGTGACCTTGGCGCGCAGGTCTTTTTCCCGCGCCTGAAAATCCGCGATCTGCGCGAGCACGACATCCAGGAAGCCGCCCGCCTCGCCGGACTCCACCATCGCCGTATAGATGCTCGGGAACACGTCGGGCGAGCGTTCCATCGCCTTGGCCAGCGGTGCGCCGTCGATGACGGCATCATGCAATTCGCGCCACTTGACTGCCGCTGCCGGTTGGGTGGTTTCCTTGTAGAGGATGGTCAGCGCACGGGAGAGCGGTACGCCCGCCGTGAGCAGGCTGGAAAGTGACCGAGTAAAATCTTCCAGGGCAGAGAACGGCACTTTCTTCGATTGCAGCGACGAGAATTGACCCTTGAGCGATGTCGCCTTTGCCGCCGTGCCGTTGCCGTTTCCATTGGAACGCAGCGTTGGCGCACTGCCGCCCACCTCCGCCAGCCGCAACGGCGTCAGGCCACGGCTCTCGATGGTTGCCATGGCGTCGGCGCGACCTCCGGCCTCCAAGCGGCCCTGGGTGATCGCTCCGCCGGGAGCGGCGGCTTTGTATTCAAAAGTTGCCATGCAAGGAAGGGTCGGCTGCCCCAGCCGTTCCGTTTATTTCCGAAAAACGTCGAGAGCGTCCGCCAGCGTTTAGCCAGACAGTCGGGGACGGCTGCGGAGAGCCGTCCCTACCTGTGGCGTCGCCGCGAAGCGCACGCCGCATCATTTCTGACTCATTCCGATTCCATCCTCATCCTTCGACACCCGCATGACCTCCGAGGGCGTCGTGATTCCCCGGCGGACCTGCCGCCAGCCGTCTTCGATGAGCGAGTGCATCCCCTCTTTTCGGGCCATTTCTTTGACATCCAAACTGGTCCCGCCGCGCAAAAGCACCTGCCGGATGCCCGGGCTCATCGTCATCAACTCAAAAATGGCTTGCCGCCCCGCGTACCCGGTCATGCGGCACGCCTTGCAGCCTACCGCGCCGAAAATCGTCGCGCCCGCCAGCGCCGGAACGTTCTGCTGCAACTCCCGCGTGCGCACGGTGGTATCCTCGCGTTTGCAGTCCGGACACAGCACGCGCACCAACCGCTGGGCCATCACCGCTTCCAGCGACGACGCCACCAGGTACGGCTCCACGCCCATGTCCACCAACCGCGTCAGCGCGCCGGGGGCGTCGTTGGTGTGCAGCGTGGAAAAAACCATGTGACCCGTCAGCGACGCCTGCACGGCAATCTGCGCCGTTTCCTGATCTCGAATTTCACCGATGAGAACCACGTCCGGGTCGTGCCGGAGCACCGCCCGCAATCCCTTGGCAAACGTCAGTCCCGCCTTCTCGGCCACCTGAATCTGGTTGACCCCTTTTAGCTGATACTCCACCGGGTCCTCAATGGTGATGATCTTGCGCTCCGAATCGTTGATCTGGTTGAGCGCACTATACAAGGTGGTCGTCTTGCCGCTGCCGGTCGGCCCGGTCACGAGCGCGATGCCGTGCGGCATGTTGAGCACGTGTTCAAAGAGCTTGTATTCACGTTCCGCCATCCCCAAACCCGACAAGCCCACGACTCCTCCGCCTTGCCGCAACAAGCGCATCACGACCGCCTCGCCGTGCAGCATTGGGATAACCGAGACACGGATGTCCACGTCGTTATTCTTGACGCGAATCTTGATGCGTCCGTCCTGTGGCAATCGCTTCTCGGCGATGTTCAGGTTGGACAGAATCTTGATGCGCGAAACGATGGCCGGTTGGAACCGTTTGATTTGCGCGGGCACCGAAACCTCCTGCAACAGGCCGTCGATCCGGTAGCGGATGCGCAGCTCGTGCTCAAACGGCTCGACGTGAATGTCCGAGGTCCGCTGGGTCAGCGCATCGCCCAGAATCTGGTTCACGAACCGGATGATGCTCGCGTCCTCGGCGGCTTTATCGAGGTCGCCCTCGTCCTGCCGATCATCGGCGACGACCTGAAAACCTTCCTCCTGCTCCAGCTGGTT
>CAHJWO010000255.1 GCA_903642295.1 PVC group bacterium
TAGCTCTGCTTATAAATCTCGCGGCGATTGCCCACGTAATGCAGCCAGATTTGGCCTCGGCCCGCGTCGAACTCGTACAACACGCGGTGATCGCCAACACGCAGCTTGTGCTCGCCTCGTCCTTGCAACCGCTGGTGAGGGAATGATCCGAGCCGTGCGCCCATCTCATCCACCTTGCTCTGCACGGCCGTCTGCACCGACATCGGCAATGCATCGAAAGCGCGTGCATACGTCGCCGACCAGATTTGAAGTGCCGCCTCCATCGATCGATGGCTCAAGGTTGGCGGACAGTGAAGTTCCCTTCGGCGATCTCGCGTCGGGACTGGTCGAGTGCAGCTTTCACTTCGTCGGTCAACTCGGCCTGATCTTCGAGGTAGTCGTCGAGCCACTGGCGTAGCTTCTCCACCTCGGCACGGGGCAACTGTGGGATCGCTGCTTCAATTTCGTGCATGGTGCTCATGAAAAAACATTTTAGCTGAAGCGGTGGATTTTCCAAGCAGAACACTCCCGCGCAGCAGCGTCATGCCACGGCGATCAGTTCATCCATCACCCGGTACAGCCGGATGAGGGCGGGCGCTTTGCCTTCGTCAAAGTGGCAAAGGACCGCCTCACGCACGTTGGCCCGGAGCAGTTCCCAGGTATCCGCCTCGGTGATGATGGCGTATCCGAGCGCGCTGGCGGTGAACCCCCCGTCGCTATCGTCCTCGATGACTTCAAAGATGATCTCGCTCATGGCGATGAGATTACGTCCGCCGCTCATGCCAGCAAGCCAGCGCTCGTTTCCAAGTGCAACTTTGAAACAAGGAAGGCAGAATAAGAAACTCCGCCTCTCACCTACCCCATGCGCACCTTCCGCCACGACGACCCCGGCTTCGCTGCCGCCCTCCAGTCCCTCAACCGCCGCGCCACCCCCGCCCCGCACGTCGCCGAGGCCGTCGCCGCGATCATCGCCGAGGTCCGCGCCACCGGCGACGCCGCCCTCTGGGCACTCAACGAACGCTTCGGCGGCCCTGCCCATTCCCCCGGCGCGTCCCTGCGTGTCACCGCCGACGAATTCACCGCCGCCGCCCGCGCCATCGACGCCCGCACCCAGCACGCCATGGCCGCCTCGCACGAAAATATCCGCGCCTTCGCCCTCAAGGGCCTGCGCCACGACTGGCACCTGCACAACCGCCAGGGCGTCCAGGTCGGCGAACGTTTCGATCCCTTCCCGCGTGTCGGCGTCTACGTCCCCGGCGGCACCGCGCCGCTCGTTTCCACGGCGTTGATGACCGTCACCCTCGCCGCCGCCGCGCGTGTCCCCGAGATCGTCGTCACCACCCCCGCCGACGCCCACGGCCACGTCGCCCCCGCGCTCCTCTGCGCGCTCGAACTCGCCGGGGCCACCGAGGTCTACAAGGTCGGCGGCGCGCAGGCCATCGCCGCCCTCGCCTACGGCACGGAATCCATCGCGCCCGTCGTCAAAATCTTCGGCCCCGGCAACGCCTACGTCATCGAGGCGAAACGCCAGGTGTTCGGCCCCGTGTCCATCGACCAACTCCCCGGCCCGAGCGAAATCCTCGTCCTCGCCGACAAGACGGGCCGCCCCGAATGGATCGCCGCCGACCTGCTCGCCCAGGCCGAACACGGCGCGAACAGCGTCATCGGCCTCGTCACCGACCACGCCCCGCTGCTCGACGCCGTCCGCGCCGCGCTCGACGCCCAACTCGCGCAACTCCACCGCCAGGCCCAACTCGGCCCCGTGTTGGAAAAGGACACGTTTTTCTGCCTGGTGGAAAACCTCGACGCGGCCATCGCGCTGGCCAACGACTTCGCGCCCGAGCACCTGTCCGTCTGCACCGCCGACCCCGACGCCGTGGCGGCGCGCGTCCACACGGCGGGGGCGATTTTCCTGGGCGGCTGGTCGCCGGTGGCCGGGGGCGACTTCCTCGCGGGCCCCAGCCACACGCTGCCGACGGGCGGCGCGGGCAAAGGCTTCGCCGGTCTAACCGTCGATCAATTCCAACGGCGCACGAGCCTGATCCGTTTCGACGAAAACAGCCTGCGCCAATCCGTTTCGACGATCCAGGCCTTCAGCGCCCTCGAAGGCCTCGACGCCCACGGCCGCTCCGCCACCATCCGCTTCGATTGACCTGCTCCGCTGTAGCCACGGCACTCCGTTACCGTGTCTGGTCTGAAGGAAAAGACACGGCAACGGAGTGCCGTGGCTACAGAAAGCGAAAGACAACAAACAACCACGACCATGAATCCGCCCGGTTCTCCCCATCCCCGGCGTCCGACGCGCTTGGACCGGGTGTTCGCCGAACTCCCGCCGCTGTACTTCGTGACTTTCAACACCCATCGCCGCGCACACCTTCTCGCCCGTAAACCGATCCACGCGACCTTCGTGGAGTTCTGCCGGCGCGCCGAAGGTCTAAACATCGCCGTGGGCCGGTACGTCTTGATGCCCGATCACATCCACCTATTTGTCGCGCTGCCGGAGGTGGGCAACGTGACCTTGGGCGGTTGGGTGAAAAGTCTGAAAGCCGTGTTGGGCAAAACGCTGCTTACGCTGAACGTGGATAAACCGCATTGGCAGGAGGGCTTTTTCGATCACCTGTTGCGAAGCGCGGAAAGCGAATCGCAAAAATGGGATTACATACGGATGAACCCGGTTCGCGCGGGGCTTTGCCGCGCGCCGGAAGATTGGCCTTATCAGGGCGAGATCACTCGCCTGTGACGCCGCTTCGCTGTAGCCACGGCACTCCGTTGCCGTGTCTGCTTCCCCGCACACGGCAACGGAGTGCCGTGGCTACAGCAGATCATCCATTCAGCATAAATCGACTCGCCGCAACGTAGCGGACTCTTGATTCATCGTGCATCAACCCTCCGCCACGCTGCGGGTCTGCGATTCGGCGTGAATCGGGTCGCTGCAACGCTGCGGGGCTGTGATTTACCATCGTTTGGCCCGCCGCCACGCTGCGGGCCTCCGATTCAGCGTGAATCGGGTCGCCGCAGCGTGGCGGGGTGGCGATTCGGCGTCAATCGGGTCGCCGCAGCGTGGCGGGGGGTCGTTTTTGCCGGTTTCGACGCCCGGCGCGGCGGAAAAGGCTTGGTTTGCCATACCCATTTGGGTTAAACCGGGGGAACACTCTCCATCCCGACCCTTTATGGCGCAAAATCCTCTCCCGAAACCCACCGGTGCGTTGCTCGTTCTCGCCGGGAAATGCGCGGCGGGCCTGACCACTTACGCCACGCCGCTGGGCATCACCCAGATCACCTCCGCCAGCCTCGCCGCCGACGCCGCCGCGTTGTCCACCGCCGTGGGCGATTTCAACGCCACCCGTGCGGGCCGCACCGCCGCCCAGGCCGCCCGCGCCGCCGCCAAGACGCTTCTGATTTGCGGGAATTAATTGGTTTTGGTCAGAGGCATTACAACTGGCAACTTAACGCTCCATGCCGACCGTTTGCGCTCAGGTCCATACCGCTTTTTCTTTTACGCGGGCGACCGACACGAGCCAACCCATGTCCATGTCGAACGGGACGCAGCCAAAGCCAAGTTCTGGCTTGAGCCGATTTCCCTGCAATCGAGCAACGGGTTTTCGCGCGCTGACCTCAACGCTCTTTATCGTTTGATCGAACAAAACCACGCACTACTTTTGCATCACTGGCATGACTACTTTGATCCTTGATTCCGCCGCCCTTCGCGCGACCGCCGTTCGGATCACCGAGGATGCGCTCGTCGTAGAACTTGCCGACGGGCGCTCCATCTCCGCACCGTTGGGCTGGTATCCGCGTCTATTTCACGGGACGACCAAGGACCGCGAGCATTTCCAATTCATCGCTGGGGGCGAAGGCATCCACTGGCCCGAACTCGATGAAGACATCAGCGTGGAGGGGATCGTGGCAGGACGCCCCTCCGGCGAAAGCCAGCGCTCGTTGCAGCGATGGCTGGATGCACGCCGATCGGAATAACGTGCTGGCAGCGTCGCCGGAGTGCTCCGACCACCCGAAACTTACTCCCGTACCTGCCCGTTACCGCGAATAACGTATTTGTAGGTCGTCAGTTCCTCCAGCGCCATCGGGCCGCGCGCGTGGAGTTTGTCCGTGCTGATGCCGATTTCCGCGCCAAACCCGAACTCCGCACCGTCCGTGAATCGCGTGCTGGCGTTCCAGTACACCGTTGCTGAATCCACCTCGTTGAGGAAACGCTCGGCGCGGGCGGCGTCGGCGGTCACGATGGCGTCGCTGTGGTGCGAACCGTGGGTTTCGATGTGTTCGACGGCCTCGTCCAGATCGCCGATGACCTTCACCGCGAGGCGCAGGTCGAGAAATTCGGTGGTCCAATCGGCGTCGGTCGCGGGGACGATGCGTTCGCCGAGGATCACGCGCACGGCAGGGTCGCCGCGCAGTTCGACGCCGCGCGACCAGAGGGCGTCGGCGGCGCGGGGCAGGAAGGTGGCGGCGATGTCGCGGTGGACGAGGAGCGTTTCGACCGCGTTGCAGACGCCGGGGCGCTGGGTCTTCGTGTTGATGGCGAGGCTGACTGCCATGTCCAGGTCGGCGGCGCGGTCCACGTAGAGGATGCAGACGCCGTGGTAATGCTTGATCACGGGCATCCGCGCGTGTTTGACCACCGCCTCGATGAGCGACTGGCCGCCGCGCGGCACGAGCAGATCGACGTATTTGTCCATCTCCGCGAGGTGGCGGACGGCCTCGCGGTCGGTTCGCGGGACGAGCAGGATGCTGTCGGCGGGCAGACCGGCCCGGGCCGCGCCGTCGCGCAGGGCGTCGGCGATGGCGAGGTTGGAATGGATGGCCTCGCTGCCGCCGCGCAGGATGGCGGCGTTGCCCGTTTTCGTGCAAAGGACGGCGGCGTCGCTGGTGACGTTGGGGCGGGACTCGTAGATGATGCCCACGACGCCGATGGGCACGCGGCGTTTCGTTATCTCGATGCCGTTGGGGCGGGTCCAGGCGCGGAGGGTTTCGCCGACGGGATCGGGCAGCGCGGCGACGGCGCGAACGCCATCGGCCATGATGGCCAAGCGCCTGTCGTCGAGGTGCAGGCGGTCCAACATGGCGTCCGGGAGACCGTTCGCGCGTCCGACTTCCATGTCCGAAGCGTTCGCCGTCAGAATCGTGGACCGTTGCTGGTCCAGCGAGTCAGCCATCGCCCGCAGACCGGTGTTCTTCTGCTCGGTGGAGAGCCGCGCCAGCACGCGCGCCGCCGCCCGGGCACGCCGCCCGAGGTCAAGGATTTCTGAAGCAAGGTCCACCGGATTTATGGCGGGAAATGGGTTTTAATTCGTGGATTACGTCGCAGGCGTCGCAACGCTCGCAGAGCGCGCATCGGCGCTTTTGCCGATGGGAACCACGAACCGGGTGCCGATCATTTCGCCCCGGACGATGCGTTCCAGCAAGCCCGGTTTGCGCCCGTTGGCAATCACGGCCTCCACGCCCGCCTCCACGGCGATCCGGACGGCCTGAAGCTTGGTGGCCATGCCGCCGGTCGAAAGCCGGCCCTTGGAACCGCTGGCGAGATGCGCCACCTGACTGACGTTCTCAACGAGCGGGATCGGCAGTCCGCGCCCATCGGGTTCGAGAGTGAGACCCTCGGCGTTCGTCAACACGATGAGAAGGTTTGCCCGGGCCAGGATGGCCACTTCGGCGGACAGCCGATCATTGTCACCAAAGCGCAGTTCCTCGACGGCCACCACGTCATTCTCATTGATGATCGGCACCACCCGCCGGTGTTCGAGCAGGCAATTGAGCGTATTCTGGGCGTTGGCGTAGCAAATCCGGCTGTCGAGGTCCTGATGAGTGAGCAGCACCTGCGCAACGGCCAGACCGTGACGGCCAAACTGGGTCTCATAGACACGCATCAGGCGCGATTGGCCGACCGCGGCGCACGCCTGGATGGAAGGCAGGTCGCGGGAGCGTTCCTTGAGCTTGAGGGTGACCATGCCCGCCCCGACCGCACCGCTGGAGACCACCAGACACTCGTGCCCGGCCTGTACCAGGGCGGCGATCTCGGCGGTGAGACGCCGGAACTGCGCCATGTCCAGCGCGTTGCCGCGCGGGGTGGTAAGCAGGCCGGTCCCCAACTTGATGACCAGACGTGACGCAGAAACGAACATCGCGGAAGGTGAAAACGGTGGGAGCGGGCGGGCAAGGAGGCGAGATGATAGTTGCAACCGGACGGCAGTTCCTCTACACTGCCGCTCCGTTTCAGGCAACCCCCGCGCAGCCGTAGCTCAATTGGATAGAGCGTTGGCCTCCGAAGCCAAAGGTTATGGGTTCGACCCCCGTCGGCTGCAATTGGCGGTAAATTCCGCCCTTTTTCTAAGCATTTTGCGGTTTCTTGCTTAGAATCTGTCTGGTTAGAACCTGTGCGGTTAAAAGGTTTGCGTCGTTGACCACGCATCGGGCAAGTTGGGGCCATGAGTTATCCCAGCGACTCGCGCGACGCACAGCGGCGCTTGCTCGCGCGGTTCTTCGCGCGGCCCGACCCGCGTGGAGCGCGCGAAAAGCACTCCAGGCGGCGCGTGGTCGAAGCCTGTTGGTACCGCCTGCGCGAGGGCGGCCGCTGGCGCGTCTTGTCCCGCGACTTTGCGGGTGGGAGCACGGTGGCCGACCCCTGGCGGCGCTGGAAAAAGCGGGGCGGGTGGGCCGCGGCCGTCTAGGTGCTCAACCCGCGCTCGCGCGAGGTGGAACTGGGACGCGCG
>CAHJWO010000256.1 GCA_903642295.1 PVC group bacterium
GGGTTCACGGTCCCGGTGTAAAGTTCCTCGCCCGGAACGGGGTTGCCGCCCAGGTATTCTTTGTCGGTCAGCGGGGCAGTCCCGATCAGCGGGTTGACGTAATCAACGGGGCGCGGTTCCGCGAAGGTGGAGGAGACGATCGACAAGAAAGCGACCGCCAGCAATCTCCCAACGGTAGTAGTTAGCTGCATAGAAGGGGGGGAGTCGTCCACTCGGGTTACTTCACGAAATCCAGTTTTACCGTGCTCCGGCCGCGCGGAAATTGCACCGGGCCAGCCTGCGGCCGGCCGTCGATCAAAAACCGCGTCCAGCCGGGTTGCACGGTGACGGTGAAACGCGTCCCCGCCAGTTCCACGTCGCGCAGCGAAAAGGCAATCGTCTTGAACGGCTTCAGGTAAAAATTCTGCGCGTCCATCTTCAACCCCAGGATGCACATGAGATATTCCCACCCGGACTTGTAACGCGGGTACGGCGGAAAACGGGGCGTGTCCTTGGCGGGTTCCTCCGGCAGGGTGCGGCTCAGGCCATCGGGACCGACTGACTTGTTCCACTCACCCACAGCCAGATGGTTGTTGTGCAAGCTGGCTTCCAACGAGTTGAAAACGTCCAGCGACTTCGATTCCTCGCCCACGTCCGCCAGTAGCGAAGCCAGTTCTTCCTGGGGGCCAAACCAGCAGGTGCGGGAGTGATATCCGGCTTGCATTTCCGGCTGATGCCCGGGCCGCATCCCGTTGGCCCAACCGCGAAACCCTTTTGCCGGGTCATCCACCAGGTTGTTCGTGTAGATCGCCGAAAGCGCGGCGCGGACTTTTTCCTGGGGCAGCACGCTCTCGGACTGCGGATCGATCAGCGCGAGCCATTTGCCGAAAAGCTGGTCGGAAAAGGTATCCTGCCCATCCTTGCGCGCGAGCGCGTCGGCGCTTTCCGAGCGGTCCGTCGGCACGAAAAACGCGTTCCAATAATGCCCTTCCGCATTCCAGAGTGATTTGTCCAGGCTCGTCCGCGCCTTGGCAAACATTTCCCCGGCGGGTACGTGGTCGATCACGCTGGGCTGCCGCAGCGTTTGCGACATTCGGTCCAGGCTGTAGAGCCCATAGACCCACATCACGCTGACGTAGGCATTCACACCGGGCATCTTCCAGATGTCGTAGGATTGGTTGCCCACCGGGTTGTGGAGCAGGTAATTGTAATTGTCCGCGTGATAGACGTGGTTGGCGGCCAGGGTGGCCAGCGGGAAGCCTTTGGCCGTCCACGCCGCATCGTTGAACCAGAGAGAATCACGATAAACGCGGCCGATGAAAGTAGGCTCTTCGGCGTAATCCGAACTGTCGTCCCACAGGGAGTGCCAGACCAGGCCGGCATCCTTGCCGCTTTTCGGGATGGATTGGTAAAATTGGTCCATGTCCATCCGCTCGATCTCCGGCCAGTTGATCATGTAGAGCCAATTATGGTAAACGCTCACGTCCATCGTGTTGATCCAACCGTGGGGAACTTCCTGCTCGAAAAAGTAGGGGTTATCGGTAAGGATGGTGGAGGTGCTCACGGAACTCAACGCCGAGAACCAGAGCCGCTTGAACGCGGGCGGAACGTCGAAGGCGGCGTGCCAAACGTCGATGATCGCCGACCAGCCCTTGGCGGATGTCATGGCAAGGTCGATCACCTGTTCCGCGTTGTGAAATCGCTTCGTGTAGTAGCGCTTGTAGGGCTGGCGCGCCGCGGAGGAAGTGGTGGTGACGCTGGGATAGTTCCACGCGACGTAGAAACGGACGGTCTGACGTTGCCCGGGCGCGAGCTTCAGGGGAGCGTTGACGCCGTGAACGCTGGGGACGCCGCCATCGGCAGCAAAAGCGGTTTCGCCGCCCGGCGCGGTGAGGACGGCCTTGCCGCTGCGCACGGTCAGGGGGTCACGATGCACGAGCGCCAGATCAAGCGCGCGGGGAGCGCTGGCCTTGTTCTCCACCGTGATCTCAAAGACCTGCACCGGGATGGCGGAGTTGGCCAGATCGTGCGGAGCCAGGGGAGAAAATCCGGTCATGACGATGCCGAGGTTCGCGCCCGCTTTCTCGAAGGTGAAATGCCCCTTGGGCAGGTCGGCGTAAGCTTTCACCTGATCGACCGGCTGCGCATTCCCCAGCCAATCCACCGCAGTTTCCTGCAGCACCGTGCTCTTGCCTCCTTCGGTGAGTTGAAAAGCGAAGGAAGGCTTTTCCTTGGGAGCCCGGTCGATTGGCCAATCGCCGCTGTCCAGATGCCGGCCGTCAAAGTAAACATCCACAAACCCGTATTTCCCGAAAACCGAGAAACCGGTGCCAATCCCGCCGAATGGGATACCGGGCCCCTGGCTGACATCCACCATGTCGGGCGACGGGGCCTTGAACGGTGCGGATTCTCCGCTCTCGTTCGCGGCGCATCGCGCCGTGTGGCCTGCGACCATCAAAAGGACAAATACTTTCAGGAGGGAGGAAAGGCTGAGGTCGTCCGATTTAATCATAGGATGGGGGGGTTAGCATTCCGACTCGAATTGATGCGCCGCCTGGTTGGAAAGCGGCGCGGATTGATGAGATCAGTCTTGCGAGCGCGGCACGTGGCGATGCGTCGCTCTCGCAGAGGATCGTTCTCGAACTTGCCGACATTGTCAAAGGCCATGGTGGCGCGATTGCTTCCGCTGCGGGCAGGCCAGCGCGCCGCTTGGGAGGATTGGGACTGCCGGTCCGTCCGGAGGCGATCCAAGGTGTCGCTGATTTTGTCCGCAAGGGAGATTGCGTCCGGGCCACCCGCGACCACAAAGGGCACCGAATCGCTTGCACGATGGATGCCATCGGATTATCAGCGCGGGTGAGGGGTCTGACAGTTTCATCCCTGGCACCATGAACAAGACGATTCGTTGGGGAATCATCGGCTGCGGTGATGTCACCGAAGTGAAAAGCGGCCCCGCCCTGCAAAAAGCGACCGGCAGCGAGTTGGTGGCAGTCATGCGCCGTGACGCTGCCAAGGCAAAGGATTATGCCCGCCGCCACGGGGTGGGCACCTGGTACAGCCAGGCCGAAGACCTCATCGCCGATCCGAACGTGGATGCCGTTTACGTCGCCACCCCTCCCGGCAACCACCTGGAATACGCCCTGGCCGTCTGCGCTGCCGGCAAACCGGCTTATATTGAGAAGCCGATGGCGCGCAACCATTCCGAATGCCGGCGGATGGTGGACGCCTTCGCCGCCCGCGATTTACCACTGTTCGTCGCCTACTATCGCCGCGCCTTGCCACGCTTCGTCGAAGCACGAGCCTTGATCGCGTCCGGACGCCTGGGACGCATGACCGCGGTGAACTACCGTTATGCATCTCCCGGCTCCGAATCCCGCTCCCAGGATGAAGCGATTCCCTGGCGGCTCTCGGCGGAACACTCCGGCGGCGGTTTGTTTCTGGACCTGGCCAGCCATACCCTGGACCTGTTCGACTTTCTCTTCGGTCCGCTGGAAGCCGTCGCGGGTCGGGCCGGCAATCTCGGTGGTGGGGACGTGGAAGACACCGTGGCCGTGCAGTTTCGTGTGGCGGGTGGTGCGTTGGGCTTGGCCTCGTGGAACTTCTGCGGATATCTGCGCGAAGATGTCATTCAGGTCACCGGCACGCAGGGACGCCTGACGATCTCCACGTTCGGTGACGGGCCGTTGGAAGTGGAAACCGCCGCCGGGCGTGAGCATCTCCCCAGGCCCAACCCGGCGCATATCCAGCAACCGCTTATCCAGAGCATGGTGGACGAGTTGCGTGGCCTACCGGGTGCGGTGTGTCCAAGCATCGGAGCATCCGCCGCCCGGACCTCGGCCGTGATGGACACCGTGCTGCGAAGTTACTACGGCGGACGGGAAGACGCGTTCTGGCAGCGACCGGCAACGTGGCCGCGAGGTTAACTGCCTATCCGAAAAACCCGGTTCCCAGCCCCGGCAGGGGCGGCAGAGTTTAGCCCGGGGCGTAAGCCCAGGGAAAAGCGCCATTCGCCCGAACCCCCGGCAGGGGCGTAAGAAAAGGCGCGTGAGTTTCCGAGTAGGCAATAAGTTCGTTTAGCAACCTACAAGATGGCTTTCAGCGGCGCCGATACGCAGAAAACCGAACCGGAAAATAATCCCGGTTCGGTGAAATTTGCCTCGGTTAATGGGCGATCCGCTTACTGCTGGTCCTGCGGCGCGGGCTGCTGGAAGTGCTTGTACAGCGCCACCGCCCCGTAGATGAAAATCGCGGGACGCAACGCAAACAGAGTGAGACGGATCAAGCTGCTGATGATGCCGCCGAGGGGCAGCAGACGCAGGACAAATCCGGCAGCCACCGCCGAGAGGACCGCCTGCGAGGGATTTTCGCGCACGAAGGTCTCGCCCTGCGCGTGGAAATCGTTGAATTTTTGCTTCACTTCGTCAAAGTCGCCGTTGCTCATACTAGTTAGGTCTTAAAGGGTGTGGAATTCAGCCGTTGCCCAGACAGATTCGCCGGTCGAGGGGATTTTGGGCGTGTGAAGAAATCATAAGTCAGCCGTCCGCAGGGCAAAGTCCGTTCCGAAGTCCACGGATCGCGTCCGAGGTCGGCGCGTTTCGGGTCGTGGGTTTCGACTTCCAATTCAGCCGGTAGAATTTTCTTCAACGAGCGCGGGAATGGGGGATTTGCTCAGCTTCCAGAAGCGTGAAGATTTCCTCCAGATGCGCGCGATTACGGGTCTCGATGGTGCAGAGGACGCTGACGGCGAAAATGTCGCTGCTCCCGGCGAAAGCGCGCTCGTGGACGATTTCCTTGATGCTGGCGCCACTGTCGGCGATGAGTTTGGTCAGGCCAGCGAGGCCGCCGGGGCGGTCGCTGATGACGGCTGAAAACCGGCAGACGCGGCCATCGGCGACGAGGCCTTTGTCGATGACGCGGCTGAGGATGGCGGGGTCGATGTTGCCGCCGCAGAAGGGCAGGACGACGCGCTTGCCCGCCAGTTCGGGGAGTTTGCCCGCGAGGCAGGCGGCCAGGCCGCTCGCGCCGCT
Organism: PVC group bacterium; assembly: GCA_903642295.1. Taxonomy (GTDB): domain Bacteria; phylum Verrucomicrobiota; class Verrucomicrobiia; order Chthoniobacterales; family SZAS-18; genus CAHJWO01. The sequence goes on from CAHJWO010000256.1 coordinate 5,007, forward strand.
GCCCTCGACAATGGCTTTTTCGAGTTCGACGATGCGCAGGATGGCCAGGGCGATCTCGTCCTCGTTGACGGTCACGAGTTTGTCGCAATGGTCGCGGGCAATGGGGAAGGCGTTTGCGCCAATGTCGGGGACGGCGAGGCCGTCCGCGAGGGTGGGACTGCACTGGATCGTCACCGGGTGGCCCTGTGCCAGCGCCAGCGCAAACTTGGCCGCGCCTTCGGGTTCGACGGCGATGATCCGGACCTCGGGACGGAGCGTCTTGATGGCCAGGGCGATCCCGGCGAGCAGGCCCGCCCCGCCCACGGGGATGACGACGGCTTCCACGTCGGGCACCTGTTCGAGGATTTCCAGGCCCATCGTGCCCTGGCCCGCAATGATGGCGGGGTCGTCGTAGCCGTGGATGTACGTGAGGCCGCGCTCGGCGGCGAGGGTGCCGGCGTGGTCCTTGGCTTCGAGAAAGCTCGCGCCGTGGAGGAGGACGTTTGCGCCGAGGCGCTGGCAGGTGTTGTACTTTACCAGCGGCGCAAACCGGGGCATGACCACCGTGACGGGGATGTTCAGGAGCCGCCCGTGGTAGGCGAGGCCGAGGGCATGGTTGCCCGCCGAGGCCGCGATGACGCCCCGTTCCCGCTGGCCCGCGTCGAGCAGGAGGAGGGCGTTGCGCGCGCCGCGTTCCTTGAAGGAGCCGGTGCGTTGGAGGTTCTCCAGCTTGCAGAAAAGACGCATCCCGGTGACCTCCGAGAGGGGGATGGACTCCGGGCAGGGGGAGACGTACACCGCCCCGGCGATGCGCTCGCGGGCGGCCTGGATGTCGGCGAAGGTGACGGCGTGCATCATTCGAGGTGAAAAGGTGATTGTGTCTGCCTCCTGCGTCTGCTGCAAGGGTATGCTAACATGAGGGATGAGCCATTTTTTCGCCGAGTTCGATGTCTGCGGCTCACCTTCATGTATCATCAGGAAGGATACCCGAATTTATTACCATCCCCAGACTTTTACGTCGTCGTTGCAGCAGGCCGGGAGGTGCGTCGGGGTCATTTGGATGTGCAATCCCGGGAGTGCGGCAAGGCCGAGTCATCCGATCCCTTGGGGAGCAATCAAATCGGACCAGACTCTCCGGGCTGTCCACGACTTGTACGTGAAAGTGGTCGCCGCGAGGGGGGCCAAACAGCCGACTCCCGGGCAAGATGATTACATTGGGATTTTGAATTGCTACTACGCAGTGGACGCAGACTTTAAAGCCGCCTACGCGAAGTGGTGTAACGGAGGCTGTAAATACAAAGAGAAAATTCCGAAAAAAGCGGGTTTTGTGGTAGTAGCGTGGGGGAGGTACAAGCCACAGGGCCCGGTGTTCCAATCCATTAAAAGCATCAAGCGCTGGGCTAAAAAATCAGCGTCGAAATCGCAGGTGGTGTATATTGACGAACCGGTGACCGGGACGCCGCAGATCGGCCACGATCTGTCTACAATGAATTATCCCGCGCACCCTTTGAGTTCGCAGTTCAAAAGCAACGCCTCCCCCCTAGCGCAATTGTTATGACCGTTGACCAATCCGAAGTCGAGGCCAAGGGCGAGGAAATCTTTGCCATCGTGGACGGCAAGAAAGTCCTGCCTGATGCGCTGAA
>CAHJWO010000257.1 GCA_903642295.1 PVC group bacterium
CGCCCGCCGCCCGGCCGCCGGTCGCCGCCAACAGCACGACCCAGCGGATCGAGGTGCCCCGGCCGCCGACCGCGCCGTCGGCCAGCCCGTCGCATCAGGTCACCAAGAAGACCGCGCGCATCCAGATTCCACCGATCAGCCTGAAGCCGCCGGGCACCACGGGCAGCGCCCCCCGCCCGCCGGGCACCGTGCCGCTGCCGTCCATCGCGGTGCAGGCGAGTCCGGTGAGCATCCACCCGACCGCCGGGGGGGAGCCGCCGGTGTCCTTCCGGGCCTCCCCGCCCCCACCGCCTTCGGTCAAGTTGCCGCCGCCTTCCTTCGCCCCGGCGCGGCCGAGCTTTCCGCCCCCTGCCTCCCCCGCCGTGCCGCCCGGCGCCGGCGCGGGCGGACCACCGACGGGGATCTCGGTCCCGCCGCCCGCCCCCGCCACCACGGATGGCCGCCAGATTGAACTGGGCCTCGCCGCCGTGTTGCGCGGTCAACCGGCGTCCGCGCTGGCCGTGGAGCCGGAGGACGTGTCCGACGACGTGCGCTTCCGCCTGCCCTTTGGCCCCATCGAAAGACAACTGAGCACGGGCCGCGTGTCGGTGCCGCGCCAGACCTTCCTGGATGCGCTGCCGGAATCCCATCGCCACGTCCTCGCCGAAGACGATGGCCTGACGGAGGTCCAGATTCCGTTGCAGGAGGTGTTCCAGAACCTGCCGGGCAACGCGCTGACGATGCGGCAGGATCAGGTGATCGAGGAGATCACCGACGCCTTTCCGACCCCCTTCCGCCAGAAGGCGCAAGAAGATGCCGAGCGTCTTGGCGCGGTGGCCCCCGTCGCCCCGCCCACCCCCGCCGTCCCGGAGCCTGCCGTGGAAGCGGAAGCTGCCGCCCCCGTCGAGGCCGCTCCGGCAGCGACCGCCGAGGACACGCTCGCCCCGGCGGTGGAGGAAGAAGCTCCGACCGATTCCACGCCGGCGTTGTCCGACGAGCCATCGCCTGCCGCCGACCACGAAACCGCCGCCGAAGACGAAGCGCCCCGGACCGACGAACCCGCCCACGACATCCCGCTCGACCTCGGCGAAGCGCCGGTGACCGAAATCCCCCGCGAGGAGCCCGTTGCCGCCCGGGCCGAATCCGGCGAGGTAGAACCGCTCGCGGACGCCCCCCCGTCGGGGGCCGTCGTGGAACCACCCATGGCCGCCGATCCGACGCCCGTGGAGGAAGCCCTGGCCGTGTTGGAATCGACCGCACCCGGCGAGGACGGAACACCGGAAGAGAAGCCCGCCGCGGTCGGGAAGCCTGTTTCCAAGAAGAAGAAAGCCCCCGCACCGACGGAAGCTCCCGCCCCGGCCCCCTTCGAGGCAGTAACCCTGCCGGAGACGCCGGAACCGGTCGCCCTGCCCGCCGCACGGGCCGTGACCGCCATCGCACCGCAAGACACCGAACTCCAGACGGTCCTGATGACCGAAGAGGAACTCGATGCCAAGGGAGTGGTCCGGCACGTCTGCCAGCTTCCGGGCATCACCGGCTGCGCGGTGATGTTCGCCGACGGCCTGCGTCTGGCAGGAAACTTCCCCGCCGGCGACACCGAGGGGTTCAGCGCGATGGCCCCCCCCTTCTTCAAGCGCACGAGCAATTTCGTCATCGAGGCGGAACTCGGCGCGCTCCAGGCGATCACGCTCTACACGGACAAAGAGTTGCTTTCCTTTTTCATGCACCAGGACATCTGCCTGAGCGTCAGCCACACGGGGCGGGGATTCCTGCCCGGCGTGCGCGAAAAACTGGAGATCGTCACCCGCGAACTGGCCCGGATGTACGCCACGGAGAAACCCGCCGAACCTCCCGGCGACCACGTCCTGTAAACCCGGCCAACCGACCCGCCCACGCTCCGGCTCTCACCCCCGCCTTCCCGTTCCCACCTTCCACTCCGTCCTATGTCGATCATCAATTACGCCAGCAAGGAGATTCAGTTCAAGATCGTTTACTACGGTCCCGCACTCTGCGGCAAGACGACGAATCTGGCTTACATCCATTCCCGCATCAATCCGGACAACCGGGGCGACCTCGTCTCGCTGGCCACGGCGGCGGACCGCACGCTGTTCTTTGACTTCCTGCCGCTCAACGCGGTGGTGATCAAGGGTTTCAAGACCAAATTCCAGCTTTACACAGTGCCCGGACAGGTGATCTACAACGCCACGCGCCAGCTCGTGTTGCGCAGCGTGGACGGCCTGGTTTACGTGGCGGATTCGCAGTGGGACAAGATGGAGGAGAACGTCGAGAGTTTCAAAAACCTCGAAGAAAACCTCGCCAAGCAGAATATCAACATGGACGATATTCCCTACGTTCTCCAGTACAACAAGCGTGACCTGCCCAACATCGCGCCGACCAACTACCTGGAGTTCCTGCTCAACAATCGCAAGAAGCGCGTCGGCAGCTACGAGGTGGTTTCGAGCACGGGACAAAACGTGTTCGCCGCCCTGAACGCGGTTTCGCAATTGCTGCTCCACAAGTTCAACAAGGAGAGCGAACCCACCCGCGCCGCCGGCGCCCCCGCCGCGCAGGCCGCCCGTTGATCAGGCGGATACCCGATTTTGTCCCTCCAACCGCTTTCTTCCTTTCTTATCTCGGTCGTGCTTATCAGAGTACCCAGGCGCTAGCCCTTATGGATTCCATTCCCATTCTGACCATCGAAGACGTGGCGAACATCGACGCCGTCTTGCAGGACTACCTCCAAAAATCGGAGAGTGACCTGGCGGTCATCATCGACAAAGGCGGCAATGTGATCTCGCAGTTTGGCGACCACGAGGTGATGGATGTGACCATCATCGCCGCGCTGGCCGCCGGAAGTTTCGCGGCGACCAAGGAACTGGCCCGCCGCATCGGTGAGGTGGAGTTCAACGCGCTCTATCACCAGGGCAACGGCAGCCACATTTTCATGAACTCGGTCGATGACGACACGATCATGATCACGGTCTTCGGCAAGGAAACCACCGTGGGCCTGGTCCGCTATTATTCGACGAGCGCCTGCCAGAACCTCGCGGCATTGCTCCGTGCCATGCGCGATAAGCCCCAGGAAAACTTCTTCCACTTCGACGCCTCCGACATCGCCGCCTCGGCGATGATGGAAGGCCGTTGAGGGAAAGTGGGGAGAGGGCGGCTTTTTGCAGGGATCAGGCGAGCGCACGCGCCGCGCGGGCGCTCCCCGAAACCGACCGGATCGCGCCAGATTGAGCGACCTTTTTCGGAACGCCTCCCCGGATGAAAACGGCCGTTGTCGAAGACTCCTCGCCCCCGGTCGGGCGGGTCGTCGATCACCAGCGGGGCGGCTTCTGGATTTTATCCGGTGGCGGGCTGTTGGCCCTGGCCGCCGTGCTCGTCTTCAGCCTGAATACGGCTGCGGTCGTCCGGGTCGGTCTGCGGCTGGAGCAACTCGACCGGCTGACGCAGCCCACTGACGCCCCCGGCAAGGGCGTTTGCTCGGAACTGGCGAAAGACGCGCCGCCCGCGATGCTGGACGCCGACTCCTTTTGCTGGATCAACCTGGTGCAGCGTCAGGCCGAGGCCGGCGACCTGCGCAACCGCCACCAATCCGCCGACGCGGTGCCCGCCGGCCGGGAAAGCCACTGGAGCGCGTCGTTCGCGTGGTGGCTGCTGTTGCTCGCCGCGCCGGTGCATTTCCTCGGCAACGTCCCCTGGCCGGAGGCCATTGCGGGCGTCGCGGCCCCGGCCAATCCGATCCTGTTCGCGCTGACGCTGGCCGCGCTCGCGCGGTGGCTCTGGCGGCGCACCGGTGGGTGGACGGCGGGCGTGTTGCTGCTCACCCTGGCGACGCTCTGGGGGGTGGAATGGGATTTTGGCTATGCGCGGCCTGACCACCACGGCCTCCATCTGATCGCGTTCCTGGGAATGCTCTTGAACGCGCTCGGCGCGGGTCTGGGTTGGGTGCGGACCAACCCGGCCGAACCCGACACGGACGGCGAATCGTTGGTTCGGCCACGGGCCTGGCGGGACGCGCGACGGGGGTTCCTGTGGTCGGGATTTTTCGGTGGGATGGGCCTCTGGATCGGGGCGACGCAGCAGATGTTCGGCCTCGGGATGGTGGGCGCGGGGGCGGCCCTCGGGGCGCTCGCCTGGGTGCGGCCCGGGGAATCGGCGCAAACCGGCGCGAGGTTCGAGCCGACGCTCTGGCGGCTCTGGGCGCGGTCCGGCGCGCTGACCAGTCTCGGGTTCTATCTGCTCGAATATTTCCCGGCTCATCTGACCGTCCGTCTGGAGGTCAACCATCCGCTCTACGCGCTGGCGTGGTGGGGCGGAGGCGAGTTGATCTGCGCGGCAGGCGAGTGGGCGCAAACCCGGCGGTGGCCGGAGCGGGCCTGGCTTTGGCGGGTTGGATTGGGTCTGGCCGCGCTCGGGGGCCTGCCGCTGGCGGTACTGGCGGGTCCCACGACCTGGTACGTGCTCCGTGACGCGCTCCTGCAGCGGGTAATGAGCCTGGTGAGCGAAGGTCAGCCGCTGATCCCGCATTGGACGCTGGCGGCGGTGGCTCACGCGGGGTTCCAGATCGGTTCACTCTGGGCCGCGTTGCCGGTCGGGGCCGCTTTGCTCGTGTTCCGGCGTGGGAAACTACCGCCCTGGCGTGCGATGGGCCTCGGCGTGGCGGTGGCGGTGGCGGGCACGTTCTGCGGGTGGGTTTTTCTCCAATCGCGCTGGCTGGGCTACGCGGGCGCGGCACTGGCCGTGCTGGCAGTGGTGGCCTGTCCCGGCGGCAGGATGCGCCGGGGGGCGCGAGGCTGGCCCTGGGGATTGCTGGCGTTGACGATGCCCGGCGCGCTCCTGTTTTGCGCGCAGCAAGCCACGCTGGACCCGGCGGCACAGGCGGAAAAAGTGTTCCGCTGGGTACCGATGACGGCGGAGATCGGCTGGAATCTGCGCCTCTACCAGGGAGCGCAATCGCCACCGGCACGGGTCATCGCGCCGATCGGCGCGAGCACGGCGCTGCGGTATTACGGCGGGACCCACACGCTCGGCTCGCTTTACTGGGAGAATCTGGAAGGCGTCCGGACCCAGGGCCAATTCCTCGCCGACGACCAGCCGGGCGAGCCGGAGGCCCGCCGGATCGCGCGCGCGTGCGGGCTGGATTACGTCGTCGTGATGGCTGATCCGGTGAGCGTCCTCCAAACGGAGTGGCTCGCCCGGGGTCAGGTGGACCGGGCCGCGCTGCCCCGGTCCCTCGTTTACCGGCTGTCGAACCCGGTGCACCCGAATCCGCCCGACTGGCTGGAACCGCTGCCGCTGCTGGACGCCCCGCTGGCCGAGGCCTCCGGGGCGCGTCTGTACCGCGTGCGCCGCGACAGGTTGTGAGGCCGGGCGGATTGCCGGTCGGCCCTCCCACCCCGGCGCAAACTTTTTCTCGACAGCCTGTTCAGACTGCCGGATGATCCTTCCCGGGTAGAGGCACTACCGCCGGTACGGGTTCCTGCATGGCATGATTGATTTTATCCAAAAGGGTGGACCGCTGATGTGGCTGTTGTTGTTGGCCAGCGTGGTGGCGGTGGGGGTGTTCTTCGAGCGGCTGACTTACCTGCGGCGGGTGTCGATCCCGGTGGGCGACTTCCTGCGCGGCCTGTCCAACCTCATCCGCCGGGGGAACTACACGGAGGCGCAGATCGAATGCAAATCCACGCCCGGCCCGGTTCCCCGCGTCGTGTACGCCGCGATTCTCCGGCACGATCTGCCCCGGACCGACCTCAAGGAAATCGTGCAGGAAGCCGGTCAACTGGAGGTTCCCAACCTCGAAACGCACCTGCCTCTGCTGGCGATTATCGCCCAGGTCTGCCCCCTGATCGGCCTGCTCGGCACCGTGACCGGGATGATCCACGCTTTTGTGATCGTTTCCTCCGCCGGGGGCTACGTCACGGCGAACACGCTTTCCAACGGCATCTACCAGAGCTTGCTGACGACGGCGGGCGGCCTGGTGGTCGGCATCCCGTCCTTCGTCGCGCATTCGTATCTTTCGACGCGGGTCAACGGCCTGCTGCACGACATGGAGCGCGCCGGGATCGAGATCGTCAATCTGCTCATCGACCACCGCCCCGAGGCGGACATCATCCAGTTCGGCGGCGTGGCGAACGCCCCCGCCCCCAAGCGGCGCAGGTCGTGAAGGACCGCAAGGGAAGATCCAAGATTCAAGAACCAAGATCCAAACAAGGCTCAAGATTCGAGGTTCAAGAAGTTGCCATCGAAGTCCTCATTTTTGAATTTGGATCTTGATTCTTCCTTGGATCTTGGTTCTTGAATCTTGGATCTTCTCCCGATGAAGCTCACCCGTTCCGCCCCGCTCGCGGCCGGTCCGTTGGGGCTGGTATCGCTGCTCAACGTGGTGCTGCTGCTGTTATTCTTTTTCCTGCTGGGATCGTCGTTCGTGTTGCAGCCGGGCGTGCTCGTGACCCGGCTGCCTTATTCCCCCTTTAACCTGCCGCCGCAGGTCAACGCCCGGCAGATCACGCTGCAACCCGGCCCGCCCCTGCGCATCTTCTACCAGGACCAGCGGGTGACCCTCGAAGAACTGAGCAAGCAGCTCGCCGCCTACCGGGGCAGTCCGCGCGAGGTGATCCTGCGCGCGGACAGCGGCACC
>CAHJWO010000258.1 GCA_903642295.1 PVC group bacterium
AACGGCCCCCCGCGCTTTGGCGAGGCGCCAAAGAGGGCACGCGAGGCGCGTGCGCTCCCCGACATCCTCCGCAAATTGAAAGACCTTGACCCCTTCCCGCTACCAAACAGCCAAAGCTTCAATCTGGAACGAATGTAGCGGTTGTGGATGCACAACCTCCCCGCCACCCTGCGCCCATCGTCGTCCGCGCTGGGCGCGCCTTGTTGAGCGTGTCGCTGGTCGTGGCGATGGTGCTGGCCGCCAGTTTGATCGGTGTCGGCGGCGCCGCCATTTTTATCTATCGGCAGATGGGAAACAGCGCCAGCGTTTCCAAGACCTTGCCCGGTAAGGGGAAGACAGCGGTGTTTGATACCGATGCGGCGACTCGATTAGAGCCGACGCCCGCTCCGTCGGCAGAGATGGCCGACCGTCATCCTGCGACCCCTACCGTCGCCGAGTCCACCGAGTGGCATTTTGCGGAGTTCTCCGACAAACCTCGTTATATCGACGTGACCTACGACGGGGGTCGCCAGCACGCGCGCCTCAAGGTGAACACGGTGCTGTCTTCCAAGCCCGATGTCGCCACCCAATCGTCACTGGTCAGCGACACCACGGACGACAGCACCGACTTGACCACGCCGCTCAACGACCCCGACAGCCACTATATCGTGGACAAGGAAACCGGTCGGGTGATCGGCATCGACGGCTCGGCGGGTGCGGCGAAAGAGGTGCGCCGCGCGCAACCGGTAACCGCCACCTTTCCGGCGGCAACGATTCGCAACCCGGTTCCAGAAGTGCGGGTGGCAAGCCCGGTCCTGGATTACGGCCGCCCTGTCTTCGACGATGAACGTCCCGTTCAGGCCGCCATCCCGGCGTCGCAGTTTTTGCCGACGCGCAAAGCCTTGCCTGTCGAACCGGGTGACCTCTCCGAACCGCCCGCGCCCAATTCAACCGATGGCGTCGTGGATGGTTCTCTACCCGTACGCCGCACCCGTCCCGTTTCCGGTGACCTGAGTTCACGCCAGTACGAGCAGATTTTCGAATCACCGGTCAATACCTCCGTTTTCGGTCGAAAGCGGTCTGCCAATTAGAGGCGTTCTCGCTGGGATCAGCCTTTGCCGCAGAGCGGCTCGTGCCCAACAAGGTCCTGACGGCTGTCCCAGCCGTCCCTGACTGTCTGGATACCGTAAACTTCGCGGAAATCTCTCCAACCGCTACCCGCCCTCAAAGAATACCGCGACGGTGACAGCCACAAAAAAGGACGGCCTTTTGAGCCGTCCTCGCTTGCGCAGCGAACACCACTTCCTAAATTACTGCCCGCCGATTAACGCGAGTACAACTCGACGATCAACTGCTCGTTGACAATCGGCGCGATCTCTTCGCGGGAAGGCACCCGGGCAATCGACCCGCTCAAGGCGTCACGATTCACCGTCAACCAATCCGGCACTGGCACGATCTGGGTCAGGTCCAGGTTCCGGGTCGCCAACTGGCGCGACTTGGGATTGTCCCGCACCGTGATCGCATCACCCGGCTTTACGTTGAACGAGGAAACGTCCACCTTGCGGCCGTTCACCGCCACGTGCCCGTGGCCGACCAACTGGCGCGCACCACGACGGGTATTCGCAAATCCGAGGCGGAACACCACGTTGTCCAAACGGGTTTCGAGCAACTGCAAAAGCGTCTCGCCCGTCACGCCACGGCGGCGCAACGCAATCTCGTAGTACCGCCGGAATTGACGCTCCATCAAACCGTACATGTAACGGAGTTTTTGCTTCTCGCCCAGGGCGATGGCGTATTCCGATTGCTTGCGGCGCGAGCCCTTCGGCCCGTGGATGCCGGGCGGGTAGTTCTTGCGTTCCATCGCCTTCGAGGGGCCAAAGAGCGGCACCCCGTAGCGGCGGCTGACTTTCGTTTTGGGACCAGTAAACCTTGCCATAACTGAATCTAGAAAAATTGCGGTTGGTGAGAACGAAAAGCAGGCGTCAGACGCGGCGCTGCTTGGGCGGACGGCAGCCGTTGTGCGGCACCGGGGTTACGTCGCGGATGACGGTCACTTCCAAGCCAATGGCCTGCAAGGCGCGCACCGCCGATTCACGTCCGGCTCCCGGACCCTTCACGCGGACTTCCACTTCCTTCAAGCCGTGGCCCATCGCCTGACGGCTGGCGTCCTGTGCAGCCATCTGCGCGGCGTAGGCGGTGCTCTTGCGTGAGCCCTTGAACCCAACCTTGCCCGCGCTGGACCACCCAATGACGTTGCCGTTCAGGTCGGTGATGGTCACAGACGTATTATTGAACGTCGAGAAAATGTGGGCGATCCCCACCATGATGTTCTTGGAACCCTTGGCCTTGACGATCTTGGGTTTCTCCACGTCGTTCGGATCGAGCGACAGATTTTCCTTCGGCTTCTCAGCCTCGGGAGCGGCATCCTTCTTGGATGCCTTGGGGGCGCGCGGCGCTTTCGGCGCGGCGGGGGCTGCCGGAGAGGCAGTAGGACTGGCGGCGGCAGTCGCGTCCGGGGCGGACACGGCAGTTGGCTCCGTCGCAGGAGCGGCGCTCGCGGGAGCAGCCGCTTCTTCAGTGGGTTTGTTTTCTTCTTCGGCCATACGATGTGATGTTTTCTAAAAACTGCGAATCCTCGGATCTTGAACCTTGAACCTTCCTTGGGTCCTGGTTCTCGAAACTTGGATCTTTTCTACTTCTTGTCCTTGGCTCTCTGTACGCCGACGGTCTTGCGCGGCCCCTTCCGGGTGCGGGCGTTGGTGGAGGTCCGCTGCCCACGGACGGGCAACCCGCGCCGGTGACGAATGCCCCGGTAACAGTTGATCGCCTGGAGACGCTTCAGGTTGCCCTGGATTTCCCGGCGCAAATCACCTTCGATGGGTAGCTTGCTCGCCGTGATCGCGCTGATGATGTCGCCAATCTGCGTGGGCGTCAGGTCCTTCGCGCGGATGTTCACGTCAACGTTGGCCTGTTCGAGCACGCGCTTGGCGGTCTTCGGGCCGATGCCGTAAATGTAAGGCAACGACGCTTCGACGCGCTTGTCACCGGGGATATCTACTCCTAGCAAACGGGGCATAAGGAAAAAATGGACTGGGTTCGGGGTCGGATTTTGACGCGCGCTCGGCTTAACCTTGGCGCTGTTTGTGGCGCGCGTTGGTGCAGATCACCCGCACTACGTTCTTACGCTTGACGATTTTGCAGTGTTCACACAACCGCTTGACGCTGGCTCGAACTTTCATAGGTAAAAATGGTGAAAAAGGCGCTCCCCTGTCCCACCGGGGAAGGGTTCGCCTCATGCCTGTTCTTCAACGATGACGGAAGGTAATCCGCCCCTTGGTCAAATCGTAGGGACTCATCTCTAGCATAACTTTATCCCCTGGCAAGATCCGAATGAAGTGCAAACGCATTTTTCCTGAAATATGGGCCAGGATGCGTTTACCGTTGGGCAATTCCACCCGAAACATCGTGTTCGGCATCAGTTCGACGACCTTGCCCTCTACTTCGATAGTGTCCTTTCGCGCCATGTCAGAATCTCGGGTTCGCCCCGGGTCACGAGTACCGTGTGCTCAAAGTGCGCCGACGGTTTACCATCCGCCGTCACGACTGTCCAGTTGTCGGACAACACTTTCACGTCTGCCGCGCCCATGTTGACCATCGGCTCGATGGCCAGCGTCATCCCCGCCTTGAGCTTCGGATTGTCCCCCGCCTTGTAGTTCGGCACCTGCGGCTCCTCGTGCAGCTTGCGCCCGACCCCGTGGCCGACGAACTCGCGCACCACGGTGTAGCCGTTGGTCACGACATGGTTCTCAATCGTGCCCGAGACATCGTACAAACGGCGCCCCTCCCGCGCGAACGGGATGGCCTTTTCCAACGCTTCTTCGGTCACCTGCAAAAGCCGCTGCCACTCCGGCGGGATGATCCCGATGGGAAACGTCCGGGCGTTGTCTCCCACCCAGCCGTCCTTGAACACGCCGACATCAATCTTGACGATGTCACCGTATTGCACCGTCCGCGCCCCGCCGATTCCGTGGACCACCTGCTCGTTGATGGAGATGCAAATCTGGCCGGGAAACTTGCGGTAACCCAGAAACGCGCTCTTACACCCGGCCTCGGCAATGAGGTCGGCCGCGTACTGATCCACGTCACGTGTCAACACCCCCGGGCGCAGGCAATCCCCCAGCTTCTCCAGGATCTCGCTCGCCGCCTTGCCCGCCTTGCGCATCTTCTCGATCTCGCGCGGGCTCTTGATGTGGATTTGGCTCATCGTCCCACTGTCTCCTGAGCGGAATTGATTCCGGTCGCGGCTTCGATCTGCGTAAAGACCTCGTCCGGTGTCCCGCTGGCTTCGATCTTCCTCAGCATCCCCTTGGCTTCGTAAAAATCCATCACCGGTTGGGTATGTGCCCGGTATTGTTCCATCCGGTTGGTGAGCATCGCGCTGTTATCGTCGCTCCGCACGGTTAATACCCCGCCGCAAACCGGACACGCATCTTCCCGGCTGGCGACGTGCAGTCCTACCTGAAAACTCCGCCCGCAGCTTTGGCAGACGACCCGGCGGCTCACGCGCTCCTCGATCAAAGCCACCGGCAGTTCCAGCCACAGCACTGCGGTCAGCGGCGACCGCCGGCGAACGAGCACTTCGTCCAACGCCTCGGCCTGGCCGACGGTGCGCGGAAAACCATCGAAAACAAACGCCTCGCGGTGCGCGTCCAGCCAGCTTTCCACGGAGGCAATCGCCACCCGGTCCGGCACCAGCCGTCCGTGCTCCATCTCCCGCGCGGCCTCCCGGCCCAATTCGGTTCCGGCGGCGATCTCCGCCCGCAGCACGTCGCCCACCGAAACCACCGCCGCGCCCCAGTGTTCCGCCATGAGCCTCCCCTGGGTTCCCTTTCCCGAGGCCGGGGGCCCGAGCAGAACGATACGGTGGGACTTCACGGAAAGTTAGAAGGAAGAAGGCAGAGAGCAGAAATCAGAGCGGCGGAACAGGGTCGGCGTGATCAAAAGATTTCCGCCCCTCTGATTTCTGCATTCTTACTTCTGACTTCTTCTCAACGGTTCAAAAAGTAAGCCAGCCCGCAGATCAGAATCACCGCGCCGCCGACGCACAGCATCACCGCCGTGGTCTGCTTGGCCGGTTCGCCCTGTTTGATCGGGCTGAGCGCATCGTACCGGCCACGGATTTTCCCCTTGCGCAGAAACCCGTCGTAATGGCGCTGAATCAAATGCGTCTCGATCTGGCGCATGGTGTCGAGCATCACGCCGACGATGATCAGCAAGCTCGTGCCGCCGAAGAAGCTCGCCGTGATGTACGGCACGTTCATCGCCCGGGAGAGCAACTGCGGCAACGTCGCCACGATCACCAGGAAGATGGCCCCCGCGAACGTCAGCCGCGACATCGTGTAATCCAGGAAATCCGCCGTCGGCTTGCCGGGTCGCACCCCGGGGATGTAGCCGCCGTTTTTCTTGAGTTCCTCGGCGATCTGCCCCGGCTGGAACATCATCGCCACCCAGAAGTAGCTGAAGAAGAAGATCAGGATGGCGTACAGCGTGTAGTGCATCCAGCCGTTGGTCAGGTTGGCGGCGAGCTGGCCCGCCATCTGGGCGTACGGCCCCTTGCTGAATAGGGTGTTGATGATCGTCGCCGGGAACAACAGGATTGCCTGCCCGAAGATGATCGGCATGACACCCGCGTAATTGAGCTTGAGCGGGAGCGACTGCGTCCCACCCCGGGTCTCCTTGCGGCCCACCATGCGCCGGGCGTATTGGACGGTGATTTTTCGTTGCGCCTGGGTCAGCGCGATGATGGAACCCACCACGATGAAGAAAAACGCGATCATGACGACCAGGATCACGGGCTGCGCACCCTGGCCGGTGGTCGGGATGAACGTGTGCCACGCCTGGATCAAGGCGGCGGGCAGGCGGGCCACGATGCCGATGGTGATGATCAGCGAGATGCCGTTGCCGATGCCGCGCTCGGTAATCTGATCGCCCAGCCACATCATGAACATGGTGCCCGCCGACAAACTGATCACCGTGATGATCTCAAACCCGAGGCCGGGATTCGTCACGAGATTTTCTCCCGTGCGCTGGATGGTCTGCATGATGCCCGGCAGAAATGGATTCGACTGGGGATTCTCGAACGATTTGGCGAAAAGGTAGCCCTGGAAAATACACAGGATCAGCGTGGCGTAGCGCGTGTACTGGCTGATCTTTTGCCGTCCACCGTCTTCCTTTTGCAGCTTCGCCAACTGCGGGATGATGGAGCCCATCAGCTGCAGCATGATCGACGCGCTGATATAGGGCATGATGCCGAGCGAGAAGATGGCGCAATTCTCCAACGCGCCGCCACTGAAGATGTTGAACAATGCCGCAACGGAGCCGGTAGACTGGTTGTCAACCTGATTGAGGAACCACTCGTGCAACACGTGGGCGTTCACGCCCGGCGTGGTGATCTGTGCGCCGACGCGCACGACGATGACCACGAGCAGGGTAAAGAGGATCCTCGCCCGAAGTTCGGGGACCTTCAACGAATTGGCAAAAGCGGTCAGCATGGGGATTGGAAAATGAGGAAGGATGGAGGTTGAAGGTCGAAGGCGGAAAAGAC
>CAHJWO010000259.1 GCA_903642295.1 PVC group bacterium
CACGGTTCCTTAAGCCCGAGCATGACGTCAAGCATGGCCGCCTCTACAATTGGAGCGAGCGCGTCTTCGATGCGGTCGTTGCCCACGGGAGCCACTTCGCGCTTTTTCTTTTTTTCGGCCATCGTCTCTGCGGAGGGTGGTCGCCGTTCTTATTGTTCGGTCAGCCACCGGGCCACGTCCCGCGCCCAGTAGGTGATGATGAGATCCGCACCCGCGCGCTTGAAACTGGTCATCATTTCCATGACGGCGGTGCGCTCGTCCAGCCAGCCTTTTTCGGCGGCAGCCTTGATCATCGCGTACTCGCCGCTGACATTGTACACCGCCGTCGGCAGGCCGAATTTTTCCTTCACGCGCCAGAGAATGTCGAGGTACGGCAGGCCCGGTTTGACGATGAGCATGTCGGCGGATTCCTCCACGTCGGTAGCGGCCTCGCGCAGGGCCTCGCGGGCGTTGCCGCTGTCCATCTGATAAGTGCGGCGGTCGCCGAACTGCGGCGCTCCCTCCGCTGCCTCGCGGAACGGTCCGTAGAAACCGCTGGCGAACTTGGACGCGTAGGACATGATCGGAATATTCGTGAATCCCCGCGCGTCCAAAGCCGAGCGGATGGCGCGGACCCGGCCGTCCATCATGTCGCTGGGCGCGACGAGGTCCGCTCCGGCGGCGGCATGGGAGACCGCGACGCGCGCGAGCAGTTCCACCGAGGGATCGTTGAGGACGTGAAAATCGCCGTCCTCGCCGCATTCGGTGACGCCGCAGTGGCCGTGACTCGTGTATTCGCACAAGCAAACGTCCGTGATGACCAGCAGATCGGGAACAGCCTTTTTCAGCGCGCGAACGGCCTGCTGCACCACGCCGTCGTCCGCGTAAGCTCCGCTGCCGCGTTCGTCCTTTCCGGTGGGAATTCCGAAGAGTAACACCGCGCGCACGCCAACCTCCCAGGCAGAGGCGGCTTCCTGCACCAACTCCGCGACGGTGAGTTGGTCCACGCCCGGCATGGAGGTGATGGGACGCCGCACCGTGATCTTCTCGCTGACGAACAGTGGCAGGATCAGGTCCGCCGCCCGGACGACCGTCTCGCGGACGAGTTCGCGCAGGGCGGCGTTGGCGCGCAGCCGACGCGGACGGCGCGCGAGATGTAGGTCGAAGGGAGGGGGCATCGGGAGCGCGCAAGATACGCTTTTCCCGGTACGTCCCGCAAGCGACGGTGGATTGGGGCCACGTCCTGATTTTTCGTGCATTGCGGACGCCCAGCCCGGGTGGATGGGCAGCGCGTCGAGCACCAAATCAGCACCCGACTCATTTGCGTTCCGCTTGCGTCGGAGGCGGGCACACGGGTAGCGTGCGGGTGGAGATGAACGACGCCGACTTTCTGCTCATCGACATCGGCAACACAGCGGCGAAGTTGCGCCTTGCCACGCGGGCGGGGTTGCGGGGGAAAGGTCGGCGCGTGCCGACAGCGGAACTGGCCGCAGCGGGGGGAGATGCCGTTTTGAGAAAAGCGTTAAGAGGATGGCGGTACCGGCGCGTGGTGTTTTCGTCCGTCGTACCGGCGGCGGCGCGCGTGGTGACAGCGGCGCTGCCGGGTGCATTGGCGGTCAACGCCACGGTGGACACCGGCGTGGACCTGCGGGGTTATCCCGGCACGAAAACACTGGGCGCAGACCGCATCGCCAACGCGGCGGGTGCGTTGGTGTTGTATGGCCCGGGGCCGCTGATCGTCGTGGATTTCGGCACGGCAGCGACGTTCAACGTGCTGGACCCGGCGGGCAGGTTTCTGGGCGGGATCATCGCGCCAGGTCTGGCGGCGGCAACGGAGTATCTGCCCGCGCGGACGGCGCAGTTGCCGCCGGTGCGCCTCACGGGCAAATTTCCCAAAGCCATCGGGCGCAATACGCGGGAAGCCCTGCGCGCCGGGGCGCTGATCGGCTACCGGGGCATGGTGCGGGAAATCGTGACGGCATTGCGCGCGGAGTTGGGAGCCGCCGCGCGCGTGGTGGCAACCGGCGGGGACGCGCGGTTCCTGGCGCGGAGCGGGACCGTGGAGTTTGACGCGGTGGACCCCGAGTTGACCTTGCAAGGGCTGCGGGTGATCGCGGCCCGGCAAACGATGGTCTAACCCTTTCCCCCTTCGGTCCCCTGGAAGCGGGATGGGGCAAAGGAAAATTTAGTTTGGCGGAAAAGGCAGGAGGCATTAGAGCGAATTCCGCTTGAGTAGATGCCTCCCGTCAGGACCGGCCTGCCGGACAGTCGGGGACGGCTGGGACAGCCATCCCTGCCTTCGCACGCACGAGCCGCTGCGCGGCAAGGGCTGATGCTTTTCGAAGTTCGCGGCCCACCGGACAAGATTTTTCTCGGGTTCCGCTCTGCTCCTACTGCGTTTCCGCTTTTAAATTTCGCCGTTTTCCCTATACGATGCCGCGAACACCCTCACTCGAACCTCCTCTTGCGACCTTTCTTCGCTTTCTTCTGAACTTCCGCCTTCCGCCTTCTGCCTTCCGCCTTCCGCCTTCTGCCTTCCGCCTTCCGCCTTCCGCCTTCCGCCTTCCGCCTTCCCTTCATGGCCCGGCCCCTCACCAGATCCCACCCCCCCGCCACGGCGTGGAGCGACATCCCTGCCTTGCTCATGCTCGGCCTGGGCGCGCTGCTCTACCTCGCGCTAATCTCCTACGTCCCCAAGGACCTGCCGAGCTGGATTCCGTTCAGCCCCTACGCCTCGTCCGACGCGCCGGTGCAGAATTTTCTCGGCAGAGCGGGGGCGATCATCGCCGGGACGCACTTCTTTTTCTTCGGTGCTGCGAGCTTCCTGGTGGCTGCGCTGCTGATCGGCTTTGGTGGGGTGAAACTTTTCGCGCCGAGCCTGCGCGTGCAGCGGCGGATTGGTTGGATGATTGTCTTCGTGCTATGCGGCGCGGGATTGGCACAGGTGCAGCCGTGGTTTTTGCACTGGAACGCGGACTTCAACGCGCACGGCCCCGGCGGCTTGTTCGGGCAGTGGCTCGTGGGCACTTCGCGGCGCTCGGGGCTGCTGCGTTCGGTGGCGGGTCCGGCGGGCGCGGGAATTTTGCTCGGGCTGGCTTACGTCTGCACCCTGATTTTGATGACGGGGCTGCACCCGATTGATCAGCTTGCCCGCGCCATCCATGCCTCGCGCACGGGCCTCGCCGCGTGGCGGGAACGCCGCGCCGCCAACCGCCTCGCCCGCGCCTCCACCCAGGAGCGCCTGGAGATGGACCGCATCCGGCTGGTGAAGGAACAACGGCGGCTGGAAAAGGAGCTTCGCAAGCAAGGGGTCGCACCCGCGGGCGGCGGACGGACGGCGGACGACGAAAGCAACGATCCCTTTCCAATGCCGCGGCGGGGAGGCGGCGGCGCGGCGGCACCGGAGTCGGATGAGTTCGCTCACCTGCCGCCGCCGACCATCACGGACAACACGGTATTCAGTCCGGCCCCGGCGTTGCCGCCCAAGAAGAAGCCGAGTCTGGCCGAGCTTTTCGCCAGCCGGAAAGGCCGCCGGGACACCGAAACGGAAGGCGAAACCACCGACGAGGACGACGGCGGGGACGTGCGATTCGCCAACTATCAACTGCCCGACCTCGACCTGCTCGACACCGCCGACATGACCAGCCGGCAGGCGGCCGATCCCTCCGAACTGATGCGCGTGCAGGATCAGATCATCGAAACCCTGGAGCAGTTCGGCATCAAGGTTTCCAAGGGCGACATCACCAAGGGGCCGACCATCACGCGCTACGAACTCTATCCCGCCAAGGGCGTGCGCGTGGACAAGATCGTGAGCCTGGAACGCGACATCGCGCGGGCGACGCGGGCCGAGCGGATCAACATCCTCGCGCCGATCCCCGGCAAGGACACCGTGGGCATCGAGATCGCCAACAGCAAGAAGGTCAAGGTGACGCTGCGCGAGTTGCTGGAAGGCGAGGAATGGGCCACGACGGACGCCAAGATCCCGATTGCGTTGGGCAAGGATGTTTACGGCAAAACGATCATCGCCGACCTGGCGAAGATGCCGCATTGCCTCGTGGCAGGCGCGACGGGTTCGGGCAAGAGCGTCTGCATCAACTCGATTATTTCGAGCATCCTGTATAAGTTCACGCCGGAGCAGCTGCGGTTCGTGATGATCGACCCGAAGGTGGTCGAAATGCAGATTTACAATACGCTGCCGCATCTGGTCGTGCCCGTCGTGACGGACCCGAAGAAGGTCCTGCTCGCCTTGCGCTGGGTGATCGACGAGATGGAAAAGCGTTACAAGATGTTCGCCAAGACGGCGGTGCGCAACATCACGGGATTTAACGCGCGGCCCAAGCCCAAGACCCAGGCGGAACTCGACGCCGAGGCCGAGGCGAAGGGGCTGCCGGGGTCGCGCCCTGCCGCCAATGCCAACGCCGCCGCGCCGGAAGTGGTCGGCGTCGGGGTGGAACCGGGCGGGTTCAAGATGAACTCGCTCATCGACGAGGCCGAGGAAGGCGACGCGGACGACGAGCCGATCTACACCCACGCCCGGCCCGCGCCCAAGAACATCCGGGATCATGATCTGATCATCCCGGACCAATTGCCCTACATCGTGGTCATCGTGGACGAATTGGCCGACCTGATGCAGACCGCCCCGGCGGACGTGGAAAGCGCCATCGCGCGCATCACCCAGATGGCCCGCGCGGCGGGCATCCACATGATCGTCGCCACGCAGACGCCCCGCGCGGATGTGATCACGGGCGTCATCAAGGCGAACATTCCGAGCCGCATCGCGTTTCAAGTGGCGAGCAAGCTGGACAGCCGCGTCATCCTCGACGAGAACGGCGCGGACCGCCTGCTGGGCCAGGGCGACATGCTTTACCTGCCGCCGGGCACCTCGCGGCTGGTCCGGGCGCAGGGCGTCCTCGTGACGGACGAGGAGATCCACCGGCTGGTCGAATACGCCGGGCAGCAGGCCGCGCCTACTTTCGAGAGCGCCATCGCGGACAAACTTTCCGACGAGAGCGGCGGGGATGACGAGGAAGTGACCGAAGAGGACGAGGAACTGGTCGAGAAGTGCCTGGAGATCATTCGACAGGAAAAGAAGGCGAGCACCAGCATGTTGCAGCGCCGACTCCGGCTGGGTTACACCCGGGCGGCGCGGATCGTCGATATTCTGGAGAATCGCGGGGTGCTGGGGCCGGAAAACGGGGCCAAAGGGCGGGAAATTCTCGTGGATTTGGACTCTATGTGAATAAGTGGCTAAAAAATGTGAAGAATTCTGAAAATTCCTCTGGTGAAAGGGACTTTTTAGGCTACAACATTGCTCCCGGGAAATATCTCGTCCGATCATGGTTGAAACGGCAGGCAACAAGCTCCGTCGCGCGCGTCAGATGCGACAACTGAGTCTCGAAGACGCGGCCCGCGCCACGAAGATCCGCGAAAATCAACTCGTGGACCTCGAAGCGGACGACTATTCCAATTTTGCCAACCTCGCCTACGCGCGCAGTTTTCTGGTGAACTACGGCAAGTACCTGAAGGTGGACATGCGCCCGCACGTGGAGGCATTCGCGGACGCGAACACGTTCGGGTTGGACGACTACCAATATTTGAGCGAGACGCCCGTCGGGATGTACCGCATCCCGTACCGCCGCAGCAGCCGCTCGCATCGTCCGAAACGCCGGCAGTTGATCGGCACGGCGGTCGGCTTGGCGGCGTTGGCGATGGGGGTGGTCTGCTGGTACGTGATCGTGAGCGTGCAGCGGCTCGGGCCGCTCGACCGGCTCGCCGCGCGCCAGGAGGCCCGTGAAAAGGCGTCCCGCGAGGGCACGAATGCGACCGCGACGACCACGACGACCGTGCCCGCCGCGCCCAGCTCCGCTGCCCCGGCCCCGCGCGTCGATGTCGATGGTCTCCCCACCCTGCCCGCGCCCGGCGGGGTCATCCCGGTTTCCGCGCCGGTCAATGGACCGGCGGCCGAACGGCCCGCGTCCAGCGTCGCGCCGGGTCCGGCGGACGCGCCTGCGCCGGTTGCCATCCCGGCCCTGGCGGGGCTCGACGAGCCGAACGTTCCCCATTTGCCGCTGCCCGGCGACGGCCACGTCATGCGCGAGATGTTGACCGCGCACACCGTCATCCAGCCCCAGCCGCAGAAAGTGGTCAATGACCACCCGCGTGGGCAGTAGACAACGGGTCGGTTTCCGCGGTGCGGCAAGGAACAGTCGGACACCAGGAGGCGACCCGCCCGGCCCTCCGCTCGGTTTGGTTGCCCCCCTCCGGAGCGCGGAGCTTGCACCGGCGGTAATCACCCGGACAGGAGCCAGCTTCGTTTGGATCAAACCCGCGTGCTGCCTCTTTACGCTGCCATCCTGAGCGAGTGGACTTCCGACAAAAGCCGGAAAGTGTCCGCAGATTTTCGCAGATGGGAGGGAAAAGGGGACAGGCGGTCCCTCCACTTCTCCTCAATCTGCGTAAATCTGCGGAATCTGCGGACACTTTCCGGCTTTTGGGAGCACTTTCGTCAGAGATCTAAGCATGTGCGAGCAAGTAAGTCGGTGTAAAGTGCTGGATGAGCCAACCGAGGTTTGTGGCCCCCTTGGGCG
>CAHJWO010000260.1 GCA_903642295.1 PVC group bacterium
GATACGGGCATCGGCGGTGGTAAAGCGCCAGTCGATGCAGGTGACGGCGGCATTGCGTGCTTGTTGCCAAGCGGCGACTTCCGTCGCGAGGCGCTCCTGGTTGTCCATCCGTTCGGCCAAGCATTGGCGGGCGAGCGCGGAGCGTTCGATTTCGGCCATGTTCAGCCAGCTACCATGCTTGGGCGAGTGGTGGATCTCCAGCCGCTCGGTCAGGCGGCGCGCCTCGGCGGGTGGGAAGGCAGCATAAAGGCTGCTATCCGGCAGCTTGGCCAGGATCCACACCCTTTCCCCTTTGCCCAAGGCACCGGCGGTGTGGTAGACCGCCGCCTGCCGTCCGACCACGGGGTCGAAGAAGGCGAAGGCTTCGCGGTTCTGCACGGGCGTGTAGCTGCTGCCCACCACGCCGAGCACGTCGAGGCTATTCTCGCGGGCCACGGCGTACTTGTCCGGCACCGGCAGGCGCAGGAGGCTCTCCGGGCCATCGCTGGCGTACAGGGGGCAGTTTCTGTCACGTTCCAGTCCAGCCGGGCGGCCTGGATGGCTTCCTCGGCGGTGGCAGGGCGGTCCAGCCGGGTGCCGAGGCCGTGCCAGGGGGCACCGCCCGCATACATCATGCTGGCCGCGCCGTTTTCGATCATCAGGTTGTGGCTCATACTTTCTTCCTTTCTGTCTGGTGGTTTCTGCGGTGGGAACGCCGAAGAGCCGGACACCTCCATGGGAGGCATCCGGCCCTGCGGCTCGTTCGGGTGAGTGGTTGGTTGTTTGCTGTGACTACAGGCGCACGGTCTGCAACGCCTTGAGGGTGCCGCGCACCGCGCGGATCTGCATGTTGGTGACGTTCCTTTCTGGTTGTTGGTTGGGGGTAGGGTTGGTAGTTATGGGTTGATCCGGCGCGGCATGGATAGACGCGGCAGCCGGGGCGACAGGGCGGACCGGCGCAGTGGCCGGGGCTGCATCGACACGT
This sequence comes from PVC group bacterium, assembly GCA_903642295.1. Classification (GTDB taxonomy): domain Bacteria; phylum Verrucomicrobiota; class Verrucomicrobiia; order Chthoniobacterales; family SZAS-18; genus CAHJWO01. The sequence goes on from CAHJWO010000260.1 coordinate 965, forward strand.
ACGGGCATGACGATCATCTGACGGCTGCCACCGTCGCTAAACCGCAGGGGCCGCAAGGGCTCCTGCACGCCGATCTGGCGCAGACCGAAGCCCCAGGGCCTTTTGCAGGTACTGGCGGTTGACGTAGACCGTGGCCGGATCGCCTTCGATCTTGACGCCGGGCACCTCGACTTCCGTGGCACGCTCCTGACCTGCGGGCGGGCGGGGTCATGGGGCCGGCCGTAGACTTCCAGCACGTCTTCCATGGCGGCGACGAACTCCGCGTTGACCTTGGGCGGGATACACCAGCCTTTCTTCAGCCACGGCTTGAGCTTATTTTTTTGAGCGTCTGGCGCACGGTTTCGTGGCTGATCGAGTCCACGACCTCGGCGGCCACGAGTTGGCGACCCAGCAGGTGCAAGCTCCAGCGTTTGCGCTCGTCCGGCGGGGCCGAGCAGGTCAGCGCCACCAGGTGCGCCTCGGCCCGACCGTCGAGCTTGCACGCCTTGCGCCGGGTTTGCTCGGCGTGGTGGAGCGCGCCCGCCAAGCCACGCCGCGCAAAACCAAAGGGTGGCGTGCAGCGGTGTGACTCGTAGCCATGCCTCTGCTTCTACCAGAGCATACATCATATTAAAAGACCTTGGGTCGGTCCTGCATTGTCTTGCTCCGCTTTCATCCGGGCAACAAGCTGGCGCATCTCGCCAGTCATCGGAACCGTTCGCTCTTCCCCGTTCTTGGTCACACGCAACCGGATCGTGCCGCGTACCTTGTCCACGTCAGACCAATGCACATGCGCGGCCTCATTCTTACGGGCACCGCAGAACGCCACGAACTGCACGTAATCGGCTGCCGCCCGGCAATCGGCCACCCCGGCTTCGCGGATGGCTTCAACCAGCTGCAAGAACTCGGGACGGGTCGGTAGCCGGACGGTTCCTCGTTCCGCTCGTTCGCGGCGAACGGTCTTGAGCATCCGCCGCGCTGCCTCGCCTACGGTGACATTCCGGGCGGGATTGGCGTAGAGATGACCGGAAACCACGGCGATGTCGAGGATCTGCCGGACGGCATCCAGAGCGCACTTGATAGTTGTCGCGCTCGCGCCGGTGGAGTTGCGCGCAGCAGCAGTCACTCCGCGGGGCACATGCGGCTTGGCGTTTGCCTCGAACCGACGCAGCCAATCCTCCACGGTCTTCGAGGTGATCCGTCGGACGTTGAGATCGGCGATTCCGTCCCAGGATTTGAACACGAGCTTGATCCCGGCGTCCCGGTACGCCTTCGTGTTTGGCCTCACCTCCGACGCCTGGAGTTGCCGCCGGTAGGTTTTCGTCACCTCGCCGAAGGTCAGTTTGCCCATCGCGGGCACCGATTCACCGGTACTCTTCTGCCGCTCGGCGGCGTCCAGATGTTCCTTCATCCGGTTCTTGACCACCGAGAGCAAGCTGGTTTTCAGGCTGGTCCATTTTTCCTTGCCACCGGCGAAAGTGCGAACATAGTAACGACTGTTCCGGTGCCTGTAGAGGAACTGGACTTTGGTTGGCGTCCATGCCGCCGGTTTGTCTATGTCCAGCACACATAAGTTTTCACCCTTTTGCTACCCTGACCGTATAAAAGTCAAACGAGGTTCAAAGCTCTATCTGTAAGTACCTCAAGATGAACAGGAAGAGTGGCTGAGCTTGGTTTAAGGCACTCGACTCGAAATCGAACGTGGGGTTAAACTCACCGTGGGTTCGAATCCCACCTCTTCCGCTCTATTCATTTTCAGTGACTTACGGAATATTTTGGTGCTTATTTACAACAGAATCTACAACAAGTTATTTTTGTCAGGCTTGTCATTGCTCGCCCAAGATGTCGCCGGGCGGCTTCGAATGGCAGACCGCGCAACTCTCGGTATTCCGCCATCTCCATCTGGAGACGGTGTTCTCGGACGTTTCGGACGGGTATCTTCGAGTTCTTACCAAATTGCACCGTAACTTTTCGGGCAATTCAAGCTCAGGAATCTTCAGTCAGGGGGTTGTTGCGTATCATGCCGTCTTGCGCATACGAATCAGGTTTGCCTTCCGCTTTCCAAATAAGTGCTTGTCGAAACGCCCGCAGTGCACGCTGATCGCTCAATGGCAACGTGTCGATGTCAAGCGAAGCAGTCTGCCGCTCCAAGGCTCCAAGGCTCCAAGGTCCACGAATGGTTCGAGTGCGCTGAGAACAATGTACCGTGTAAACTGCACTTTGTGGCTCTCCGAGCGCATGACGCTGAGAAATGTACGAAGTACCCATAGAGCATCTGTAGGCCCATTGAGTCCGCTCATAATCCAAGAACGAACCTCTTCCGGGGTAGTCCATTCCGACCAACGATACAAAACGTATTTCAGCCCCGGCAATGCACGCAATCGGCCGTCTTCTGCCGCCAGCCGTAACCGTTCGGTGGCGAGTCTCGTCAGCTCTAGAGCCTGCACTTCATCGATCAGGTAACTGTGAGCGTCACCATCGGGCCTGCGTTCCTGCCGACTCGCGACCAGAACGAGCAAGCGCACGCCTTGTGACGCCGAAAAGCCCGATTGAAGCCATTCAAACCGTTGCGAGCCATCCTCAACTCGCCGCAGGCAGAAGTAGATCAATCGCCAAGCATGTGTTAAAGCGTCGAACTTGGCGAACTCTGCCTGATCAGACTTTGGCAGGAAGTCTCCCACATCGGACAGTGCTGTGATCATTCCGGGGAACAGAGTCGTCGGCAAATGTTCCTTGTAAGCGTCCAACCTCTCAAACGCAGCGTCGAGCAGACCACGCTTTTTCAGGGCTAAGCATGCTTGGGTAAAATTTCGTGGGTCGGCCAAATTGCGGCGTAGCGTATCCAAATCCCCTTGCGCGATGTCATCCTTGGGAATTCTCAATGTGAAATAACGCTGGAAAATGGTTTCCTGCCCTACCCGTAATCCCCTCAACATGGATTCATCGTCAGAATGCCGGTGACCAAACAAGGCCGGGAATAGGTGCGTCAACAATTCTCGAACCCTTGCACGCCTAGATTCTGGAACGGTGCTGGTTAGCAATCGCTCAAGCTCATCGACTCGCGTTTGCTTGGCGGCTGGATCGTCTTGCGTAAATAGGCTGACGTGTCCTCCTATGAAAAGCGACCGGTTGCCGGGGATACTTTCGTAGAACTTAGATTCGAAAAGACGCAGCGTTTCCAGTGCTACCAAGTCAATCGGGTTGAGCTCAAAGGCTCGCTCATTCTGCATCTGGGAGACCTGAAACCCAAACGAACCCAGGAATCGGTATACGCTACGCAAATTCGTGAAATAAGCCACCAATCCGTCCCACCAAATTCGGTTCCAGCGGTCTGACTCCCACCGCTCCGCCACCGCAGCTTCAGCTAAGAAGACGTTTAGTCCATCAAAAAGCACCTGCCGCACGTCGGAAAGGGGCGGCTGCGGAACGTGGAAAAGCACCTGGACGATTTTGTCGAGAAACTCCATCCCTCGTCCCCCTGAAACCGTGTCGAGCGCACCACTCACGATGTCCCGGTCAAACATCAGCAGGTAGATGAGGTTCGGAAAATCGCCATTGGCTTTGACGAGTTGAAATACCTCCCTGATTTCGTCGGTGGTGAGTCGATCGATATCGTCAATCACGATCAACACCGGTTGTTCCAAATCCGCCATGTCCATCGCCAATGAGCGTTTCAATTCGCTCAGCGATTGTTCCTTGTTTTTCCCTCGCGCTTCGTATGCATCGGCAGACTGCTCCACAGTCTCGCCGGTGCCCTCCATGGCTGTACCTGCGATTTCAGCAGCACTGCCTGCCATCTCAATGGCTGGGCCAAATTCATGGCCGCCAACATTCAACGCCTTACCAAGCCATTTCGCTGCACTCCCTCCAAGTGCCGCGAGCTTGGCGTAAGCGCGCAGTTTGTTGACGCGTTTTTCGGTGGCGGCGGGGTCATGCTCGTTCTCGTTCAAGACGACAAAAAGCTCTCGAAAAAGGGCTTCTGAGACAGATGCATGTCCCGAAATCTCCCATGGATTGAATTCTACGAGATCGATTTTTCGTCCAGCACCACGGTTTAGCTCCTCTAGAATAAGGTTCTTGAGCGACGTTTTCCCGCACCCCCACTCACCGCACAAAGCGATGACCAGAGAGTCTCGTCCATTCCAAGCTCGGATACGTTGCGCCAACCCTTGGGCAAAGGATTTCCTTCCTAAACGATCCGCGCGCGATGAGGTGATTGGCCTGTCAGTTGAAAACTCGGCATGGGAGCTACGGCGTCGCTGTTTCTTGGCCATCCGACAATATACAACATTCGGGCACGATGCCCTTGGGTGATTGCTCAGCCGTTTCCCCGGTGTTTTCTTACGAGAAGTGGCAAAATGCCGTCCGAAACGTCCGAAGGGTGGTCACTCCCAAAGGACGGAGCCGCCGCGAAGCGGAACCTCCGGGCTTTCCAAGTGAACAAATAGCCTCGGCAGAGTCCACCGAGTGCCCCCACAAAATGGTATGGCGATCGTTGTCAGCCGGGAGCTTCGATGTTTCTGAGCAAGGAGTGGCAAAATGCCGTCCGAAACGTCCGAACGAAGTGGTGGAAGGCTTTACACCAGTGCCCAAGTGTTTTTATAACGCTTGGATCGGGTTCTCACGCAGCCATCGATTGCTCGTTTTCGCTCTGCTGCCACACTAATCGATAAATACGTTGTCCGAGAGAAGTGGCATCCTCGTCGGTGTATGGAGGCCGCGGGAGTAAGGTAAAGAGCCTGTCCAAGATGAACATCTCGACTTCGGCCTGAGTGGTTGTGTTCTTCGTCCAACTGGACATCCTCGCACCATAACGCCCCTCCCCACGCGCTCAAAGCGGACCGTCTAAAGACGGTGGGCTTAAACCGGGTAGCTGGAAACTAAACCTTCTGAAACCAGCCACCCTCCACGACTCGCTAACCATCGCCGCTTTAATCAGCGGTTCCCTAAGGGCGGATGAATCCGCCGCGCTCGCCTGGACAGTGGTCAAGCCTACCATCAACGCGCAAGCGAGAAGAAGCACGCCAGCTTGCCGGCAGGGTAAGAATGCGAAGTGACCGTTCATCGGGTTGTTGAATTGATCGGAGTCTGGCTCACGCCCGCAAGCGGCGGCGATGGAGGGTCACCAGCCTTGGGTCACGTTGAAGTAGGGGCAGAGACCACCTGAGAAATTATCAGTGAAAGTGCCGGCGCGGCTGTGGCCCGGAGAGGCCGTGCCGCTGGCAAGCAGAGTGACGAGGGCAAGCGTGTGTGTTTTCATCGTGGTTCCGATTTGATGGATGGCGGTTGTGGCGATTGAATCATTCCAGGCTGTCATGCCACTCTGTTCAGGTGGCGGACAGTCGCCAGAAAGAAACCCACGGCAGCCCATTCAATAAGGGTGGGTGGCTCGGTTGGGATCAATCCGCGTTCAGCAACACATGCGGAAAAAGGCGGTCCGTTCGGGCAACCCTGTGCAAAAAATGTTTTCGTCCAGGCGTTTTCCGCTAGAATCCGCCGGGCCGCGACCGATGAACCCGGACACAACATCCCCTTCCACCCACCGGGTCACCCGGCTCCTGGCCGCGTGGCACGAGGGCGACGCAGCGGCCACCGACGAACTCATGGC
>CAHJWO010000261.1 GCA_903642295.1 PVC group bacterium
CGTGTAAAACACGTTGCCTGGCCCCGGCGAGAGCATCACGATCAGCGGCTCGCCGAACGACAAATCCGCCGTCTCGCGCAGGGTTTCGAGGATCGCCGTCGGCGTCTCCGCGATGGACGCCACCGACAGATCCGAGAACGTCTCCGGCGCGACCCGGGCCAGCACGCGGCGGTTCTGCACCATGTAAGAAACACCCGTGGCGTGCCCGAAGTGCTGGGAGGAAACGAGGATCGCGCCGTCCGGCGACCGCTTGAGACACACTCCGCCCAGGTGCAGGTAGCGAGCGCGCGTCGGTTCCAGGTGGACGGCGGGCCGCAGGAAATGCGGGCTGCCGAGCACGGGCGGAATCGGGATCATCCCGTGCCGCAGGATCTCCTGCCGCCCGTAAACGTCGCTCAGGAAAAACTCCATCGCGCGCATCCGCTGGCGCAGCCCGCGCGTGACGAGCGACCATTCCTCGCCGGTGAAGACGTGGGGCAACAGGTCGCAACTCCACGGCTTCTGGCCGAACGCCTGTCCCTTGGCCAGCCCGAAGGTGACGCCCAGTTCCCGCATCGCCGCCTCCATGCGCTGGTCCAACTGGCGCAGCTCGCCCCTGGGCAAGGTATCCAGACGGTGGAGCAGGGGGCCGTAGCTCGGGCGCGGCTGGCCCTCGTCGTCGAGCACCTCCGACCAAGCCGGGTCGGATGGCAACGGGTCAAAACGGCCGTCCCTGCCGTTGGCGGGGGGTGGGGGCTTTTCCGTTTTGAGCTTCACGTGCCGCCCACCTTCCGTTTGTGCTTCGGACAGGTCAAGCACAAGGTAGGAATGGCGGTCCCTCGCCGTCCGTGATTTCCTCGGGGTTCCCGGCCAGGGACAAATGGGACAGCGAGGGACCGCTGTCCCGACCGTAAATTGCACATTTTCCGTCTATCATTCCAGCCGCGAAAAATTGCAAAAGCCGGTTGACACCCGCTTGGCAACCTCCTACGTTGCCGCCCTCGCATCTTTGCCCCGACCGATGAACAGCAAGACTTTTTCCGCCAAAGCCAACGAAGTAGAGCGCAAGTGGTGGCTGATCGACGCCCAGAATCAGCCCCTTGGCCGCGTTGCTGCCAAGGCCGCCGTCCTGCTGCGCGGCAAGCACAAGGCCATCTTTACCCCCCACGTGGACACCGGGGATTTCGTCGTCGTCATCAACGCGGAGAAGGTGACCCTCGGCGGCAAGAAGGAAGAGGACAAGGTGTACACCAGCTTCTCCGGCTTCGTCGGCGGCCACAAGAGCGAGAACGTCAAGTCCCGCCGCGCCCGCCATCCCGAGAAGCTCGTGGAACTCGCCGTGCGTGGCATGATCCCGCATAACCGCTTGGGCCGGGCGAGTTACACCAAGCTCAAGGTTTACAAGGGCGGGGAGCATCCCCACGTTGCCCAGGCTCCCGCCGCCACCACGATCTAAGTTTTCGACCACCTTTCCATGAGCCAAGAGACCACCTACGTCGCCACGGGCCGTCGCAAAACGGCCGTCGCCCGGGTCCGCATGACCCCCGGCACCGGCCAGATCAAGATTAACGGCCGTACGTTCGAGGAATATTTCCCGACCGCCCCCTTGCAGAACACGGTCCTCAAGCCGTTTCAGACCGCGAACGTCGGCAAGACCTACGACTTGGCGGTCAACGCCAGCGGCGGCGGCTCGCACGGCCAAGCCGGGGCGGTGCGCTTGGCCGTCAGCCGCGCCCTGATCCTCGCCGACGCGACCCTTCGTCCGACCTTGAAGATCGAAGGGTTGCTCACCCGCGACCCGCGGATGAAGGAGCGGAAAAAGAGCGGCCAGCCCGGTGCCCGCAAGCGCTTCCAGTTCTCCAAGCGTTAATCGTTCTCACCAACCAGCTTTTGCAAAGCGCGATGGGCAACCATCGCGCTTTTTGTTTTCTGGACCGGTAGGGTGACTGCTCCGGTCGTCATCCTTCGCATGGCAACCCTACCCTGACCTTGCTCCGCCTGATCCCCTGGATTAGGATACAACCTTCATGATCATTACCGATATCATTGAACATTTGAAGGTCACTCCTTTCCAGCCTTTTGCGTTGCGGACAGCGGGTGGCCGTGAATACCCGGTGCCCAGCATCGACCATGTTTACCTGCCCCCAGGAGCAAAACGCGTCATTGTGGCTGACGACGAAGGGGTGACGGTTGCGCTCCCTGTGCTGTTGATTACCGGCTTCGTGCAAGGGGTACCGAGTCCCAGAGTGGATCCTGCGCCCCATTAGTCTAAATTCTCCCCTACAAAACTGGCTCGCTGAAAACGATCCGGTTGCCGAACGGATCAACGATTCCCATCTCCCGCGTCCCCCACGGCGTCGTTTCGATGCCGGGGTTCATGTTCGGATTGGGCCGGGAGTGCAATTCCCGGTGGTATGCTTCCACATCATCCACGCCAACCCTGATCCTCGCGCCGGGCGAGGCGTCGCCGTAATGCTCGGAAAGATGCAGCACGGCGGCATCACGCGACACCTGTAAATAAACCGGCGCGTCCTCCGAAAGCTGGTGTTCCCAATCGACGCGGAACCCCAGCCAGTCCACGTAGAAACGTCGGGCCAGCACGTGGTCAAAAACACGCAGCACAGGGATGGGCGCTTCGAGCCTCATGCCGTCACCGGCGAAACTTGGCGAAAATCTCGTTCGCCTCCTCCAAGGTTTCCTTGCTGCCGATGTCGAACCACGTCCCGGCAATCGGGTGGGTGTGGACGCCCAGGCGCGGATAGAGCCACTGGATGAAGCGGCCCGGCTGGTCGGGGTTATTGCCCTCGGCGATGTAGGTCTCGAACAGCTTCACCGTCGAAGCCGCGAAGTAGTACAGCGCGATGCCGGTAATCGTGCCGGTGGGATTTTGCGACTTCTCCTCGAAGGCTGTGATGCGTCCCTCCTCGTCCAGCGTCAGCGTGTTGTACTTCTTGATGGCTTCCAGATCGTTCACGTCGTAGGTCGCCAGGACGGCGTCCTTGCCCTTGGCGAACCGCGCGAACTCTTCCAACGATTCGCTGAACAGGTTGTCGCCTGCCACGACGATGAGGTCGTCCCGGTCCAGCCCTTCCCGTTTCACGACCAGATTGATGTCGCCGATGGCCCCGAGCTTATCCTGATCGCTGGTGGACCCGTCGTTGACGATCTTGAAGGCCACCTTGGCGTGGCGCTGGTTATAGCCGTCCGCCCACGCCTGGAAATCGGCGGCGAACTTGTTGTTCGTGACGATGTATACCGTGCCGAGGTCGGGGATGGGCGCGAGGTTATCCAACACCCATTCGACCATCGGCTTGCCCGCTACGTCGAGCAGCGGCTTGGCTTTGTTGAGGGTCAGCGGGTAAAGGCGCGTGGCGTAGCCGGCGGCGAGGACGAGGATGTTCATGGGTTCAGGGTTTTTCAAGGTAGTCCAGATCGACGCCGTATGTCTCGCGCAGATTCAACAAAGCCACCAGCGCCACCACGATGCAAATCGCCCCCGTGAGATAGCCCCCCACCTGGTTGGGGCCACCCGGCGTCAACGACTTGAACAGCCACGTGATCGGAATGAGCGCGCCACGGGCGAAGTTGGGAATCGTGGTGGCGGTGGTGGCGCGCAGATTGGTCCCGAATTGCTCGGCGGCGACGGTGGCGAACACCGCCCAGTAGCCGATCCCGATGCCAAGGCCGAAAATAATCGCGTAGAACACTCCGGCGGGGCGGTTATAGGCCGAAAAATAGAGGCCCAGGAAGACCGTCGTCCAGAGCAGCGCGCCGTAGATCACCTTTTTGCGGCTCCGCAGGAATTGGCTCAAAGTACCGCTCAGACAATCGCCGACCGTCAGCCCGAAATACACCCACAGGATGCCCCGGCTGCCGGTGACGGTGCCCCGGATGTGCAACGCCCGGGCAAATTCCGGGCAAAGCGTCACCACGATCCCCACCGCATACCAGAGCGGCGCGCCGATGAACACGCAGCACAGGTAGCGTTTCAGACGGTCTCCATTCGTGAACAGGCTCAGGAAATTGCCGCGCCGAACGTCGGCCTTTTGCCGGACCGTCTCGAACAGACCTGACTCCATCACCCCGATGCGCAGGAGGAGCAGCAAAAAACCGAGCGCGCCGCCGATGACGTAGGCGTTGCGCCAGTCGAGCGCGTCGGCGACCAGGCTCGCCACCACCGCACCGAAGACGCCGACCGTGGCGACGATCATGGTGCCGTAGCCGCGCAGTTCCCTGGGCAGGGTCTCGGAGACCAGCGCCATGCTGCCGCCCAGTTCGCCCGCCAGACCGATCCCGGCGAGCACGCGCCAGAAGAGGTAGGCATCCAGCGAATGGACGAAGCCGTTGGCGAGGGTGGCGGCGGAATAGAGCGCGATGGAGCCGAACAGCAGGATGCGCCGCCCTTTGAGGTCGCCCAGCACGCCCCAGAGGACGCCGCCCAGCAGCATCCCGGCCATCTGCCAGTTGAGCAGCCGCAGACCCTGATTGGCCAATTCGGCGGCCGGGACGCCGAGGGCCTTGAGGCTCGGTACCCGCACGATGCTGAACAGCACCAGATCGTAGATGTCCACGAAGTAACCCAGCGCGCCGACGAGCACGGCGGGTTGCAAGAGGCGACGCAGGGTGGGGGAGGGATCGGCGGTCACTTGGGGGGGGAAGGAACCAAGAATCCAAGGAACCAAGAATTCAAGGAAGGTTCAAGTTCCAAGGTTCAAGGAAGAGGGCGAACGCCCCCTAAAACTCCGTCATCCTTCGACTACGCTCGTGCCTCGCTCCGCTCAGGATGACAGGACGTTAGCGGCGGTCGCCTTGGAATGAGAGAATTCATTGGGCTCCTTGGTTCCTTGGCGCCTTGGTTTCTTCCGGAATGAGCGTATCTTCCCTCATGGCAGCCGATCTTCCCGAAGTCTTCACCTTGGGTCACTCGCCCGATCCCGACGACGCATTCATGTTCTACGCGCTGGCGGCGAACAAGATCGACACGCACGGCTACAAGTTCGAGCACATCCTCCAGGATATCGAGACACTCAATCAGCGCGCCGAACGCGGGGAGTTGCATATCTCGGCGGTGTCCATCGGTGCGGTGGGCTCCGTGCTGGACAAATACGCGCTCCTGCCCAACGGCGCGAGCATGGGCGACGGCTATGGCCCGATGGTGATCGCCAAGGCGGAGACGGATCTGCCCGACGACGTGAAAGCCGGCGAACAGGGAGCTGTCGGCGCGTGGCTCAAGCAGCACAAAGTCGCCATCCCCGGCCTGAAGACCAGCGCGTTCCTCGCCCTGCGTCTTTACGCGCTGGAAGTGAACTACGACGTGGTGCCTTTTGACGAGATTTTCGACGCCGTCCGCAGCGGACGCGCCGACGCTGGGCTCATCATCCATGAGGGGCAGCTCACCTACGAAAAGGAGGGTTTCGTCAAAATCGTGGACCTGGGCGAGTGGTGGAAAAACAAGACTGGCCTGCCGCTGCCCCTGGGCGGCAACATTGTGCGCAAGGATCTGGACCGCGAGGTGCGCAAGGAGCTTTCCGACATCATGCGCGCGAGCATCGAATACGGGCTGGCGCACCGGGCGGACGCCGTGGCCCATTCGATGCCGCTGGCGCGCGGGCTGGACGTGCCGCTGGCGGACAAGTTCATCGGCATGTACGTCAACGAGTACACGCGCGACTACGGCGATGTGGGCCGCCGGGCCATCCACGAGTTCCTGGCGGCGGCGAGCGAGGCCGGGCTCATTCCCGCGCCGGTGAGTCTGGAGTTCGTGGAGTAGGGCGAGAGGCGACATGCGGACGGTGCTCTTTCACCGGCACTTTCGAGGGTTTACCGGCGGGCACCTCAAGGTCTGGAACTATTTCAACCATGTCGAGGCGGCAACCGGCTGGCACGCAACGGTCCATTTTTCAAACGAGTCCAACTGGGATGAGCACAACCCCTGGTTTCCCCGGCTGGCCGGGATTTCGCAGCGATGGGAGCCGGAGAAAGCGGCTGCGCTTTTCCTGGGCGGGCATGATTGGCGGATGCTGCCGCCTGCAGAACGGGATCATTATTCCAGACCGATCATCAACCTCATCCAGCACGTTCACCACGCGGACCCGGCGCATCCGTTGTCCGAGTTTTTGAGTCACCGGGCCGTGCGGATTTGCGTGAGCGCGGAGGTGCGGGAGGCGATTGAGGCGACGGGTCAGGTTAACGGGCCTGCGTTGGTCATCCCGAACGGGATCGACTTTGGTGCTCTGCCAGCCGTGGGGAATCGTCCGACCGACTGGCTGATTTGCGGGTTGAAGGAAGGTGCATCCGCCACGGCGAGGCGTTTGGGAAAACGACTCGAAACGGCGGGGGGATGGGGACGGGTCGAGACCTTGACCAAACTGCTGCCTCGCCCGGAGTTCCTGGCGGCGTTGGCGATGGCGCGACGGGTGGTGCTGTTGCCGCGTGCAACCGAAGGTTTTTACCTGCCCGCCCTGGAAGCGATGGCGCTCGGCTGCCTCGTCATTTGCCCGGACTGCGTGGGCAACCGGTCATTTTGTCGGGATGGATTCAGCGTGGTCGTTCCCG
>CAHJWO010000262.1 GCA_903642295.1 PVC group bacterium
TCGCGGAAATCCGTGGTGTGCAGCAGATCGCGCTTGTCGTGCAGTTGCTCGGGCAACAGCCCCGGCCAGCGTCCGATCACGTTGCGGGGACCGTTCGGGCTCGCCGCGAGGACCGGGCCCCCCATCGCAAACATGCAGTTCGCCCAGCCGTGGTCCGTGCCGCCCGTGCCGTTCTCGGCGGCGGTGCGTCCGAAGTCGCTCAAAGTGACGACGAGCACGTCGTCGAGCCGGTTTTCCAGGTCGGCGGCGAAAGCGGCCAACGCATTGGCCAAGCCCCCCACGAGGTTGCCGTAATTGCCGCCGTCGCCCGAGCCGCCCTGGTTCTGATGGGTATCCCAACTGCCGTAATCCACCTCGGCAACCTCCAGGCCGAGGTCCGCCTTGATGAGCCGCGCCACCTGTTCGAGCTTGCGGCCCAGGTCGGTGTCGGGATATTTCGCGGCAGGCACGTAGGGCTTGCTTGTCACCGCCTTGAGTTCATGGATCCCGTCGAAGGTGGTCTGCGCGGTGTGGGCGAGGAGGTCGCGCGCCGATTCTTCGTCGCTGAGCGTCGGCGAAGGAATGCCCGCCGCCTGCGCGGCGGCAGTGATGCGCGGGTCGGTGCAGTACGCGTGTTCCAGCGCGGCGGCGATGCGGCTCTGGTCCGCCGCCTTGATGGCCTTGTGGTCTTGCGGAAAGAGGCCCAAATCCGTGATGCCGCGCACGGCGAACGCCGGTGCCTTGCCGCGCAGGATGCGCGGCAGCACGTCGCCGATGCTGACTGCCCGGATCGGTCCGTGTCCCTGGCTGGTCAGCAGATGGCGGTTGAGCCAGCCATCGGAGGAAAGCGTGTTGCCGCTGACGCCGGTTTCCCAGGTGTCCTGCTCTTCGAAGTGCGAGCGGGTATTGCGGTCATACCCGACCGCCTGCAGCGCGACGGCCTGCCCCTTTTTGAACAGCGGTGCAAGCGCGGCGGCATGGGGATGCAAACCGAAGAACCCGTCGAGGTCCACGACCCCGTTTGGCTTGCCGGGTTCGGCCAGGGCAATGCCCTTGCGCAGCTTGTAGTAGCCGGGGTCCTTGAACGGGACGACAAAATTGAGCCCGTCCATCCCGCCACGCAGGAAGATAGCGACGAGCGTCTTGCTTTTGCGCACGCTCAAGAGGTTGTTGGCATCCAGGCCGACCTCCGCCAGCAGGCTGGAGGGATTGACGCCGCAGTAGGTGGCGGCCAGGGCGGCGGAGGACTTCAAAAAGAATCGGCGGGTGACGTTCATGGGAAGAAGGGGAAGGATAGCGGACGAAGGCGGCGGAAAGAAGTCGGAAATGACGGAACGATTACCGCAGGCTCGTTTCGGGTAACAGGCTGACAAACAAAATGGTCTGTTTCATCTGGTCGGCCGTGCCCTCCGCCAGAATTTCGCGGGCGGCCTGGTTCGAGGTTGGACCCAGCAAGCGCCCGGTCAACCGGATGGACACGAGGTCCACGAATCTTTGCGCGCCGTCTTCCACCGGTGGGGGAGCACCGGGGCCGCTTTCGTTGGCGGCGGGTGTCAGCGCGGGGGTCGCCGGCTTGCGCCATCCGTTGGGGACGAGCCGGTTGAGTTGATCTAGGTTTGCCTCCATGAAGTGCCACCTTTGGAGCAGGGCATTGGAGTCGATGTAGGCGGTGCTGTTTTCGGGGTATCCATCGGGCGTCACCCGGTCGAATAATCCCATGCCGCTCTTCTTCAGAAAGCCGCCGATCTGGTCGGATTTGAATGCCTGATCGGGGTTCGCCCCGAGTTCGAGGACGGCGGCGCGGCAGAGGCGCGCGATGCGCATGCCGTAATCGAACGGCGTGGCCATACGGGGCGGGGCGTTCCAGAACGCGTTGCTGGAGGCCATCACCCGCATGACGACCCGCATGTCTCCGCCGCTCTCCAGATACGACTGGCTGAGAGAATGTACGAGCGCGTCCGGCGCGGGAACGCCGACGTAATGCTCCGCCAGTTTGCGGCAAACGTGTTCGGCGGTGCCGGGGTGCGAGGCAAGCATCTCCAGCGCGAGACGAATCCGGTCATAGCGAGCGGCAGGTTCGACGGCGGGGAAATCCAGGCCGAAGACCCGGCGCTCCTTGCCGTCGTTGAGCGAGGGCACGAACCGGAAGTCGTTCGTCATGCCGTATTCATTGTTGGTGTAATACGTGAGGGCCAGGGGGGCGTCGATCTGCGGCAGGGTCGCCTCGCTCGCCAGCGTCCAGCCGTTGAGCACGCTGGCCAGGGCCGTCACGTCGCTTTGCGCATACCCGCCATGCACGCCGAGCGTGTGTAATTCCATGATCTCGCGGGCGTAGTTCTCGTTGATTTTTCCGGCGAAACTTTTCTCCTGGTCGAGGTAAACGAGCATCGCCGGGCTGTGCGCGGAGACGTTGAGCAGATCGGCGAAGGGTGCCACGCCGAGGCGGCAAAAATCCAGGTGCTCGTGCCATTTCGGGGCCGCCTTGGTTTTGTTGATCCAGGTGGAGAAATGGTTCTCCGTCCAGGCCGTGAACCGCGCCCGCACGGGGTTCTCGGTGGCGATCCACTGCGTCAGCGCCCGCGCGACGCCCTGGTTTTCATCGTCGAGGTGCGGGTACTTCGTGCAGGCAATCCGCAGCAGGGCCTGCTCCGCCGGTGTTTCAAATCCGCTGTTGAGCCGGTTGTTCAGCCACACGGTCTCGCCGAGCGTCAGCACTGCGGCCATCTCCTTCGGATCAGGGCCGAAGGCGAGCCGGTCCAGCAGGAAGACGGCCCGCTCGTAAGGACCCCTCGCCGGAGGAGCGGCCGCCAGGACGTTGAGCATTTGCACGGGTGAATCCATCGTGTGACCGGCCACGTCGGCCACGCGAATCGACAGCCGATGCGGACCCGGCACGACCTGGCGCAGCAAGAGCGGACAAAGGATGGCGGCGGTATTTTCGGGGTTGGCGGCCCGCAGGCCCTGCGGCTGTCCGTCGAGCAGCACGTCCACCCAGGCGGGCGGAATCAGACCATCTCCGCCGACCACTCGCGCGACGACCGCATCCACGCCGAAAGCGTTGGCACCGTTGGCCGGGTACAGGATTCCCGGGCGGAACTCGGGTGCCGACTGGAAGGTGGCCGGTCCGGGTGACGCGCCCGCCGCCCTGGCCGTCGCGGTCGCCACGGCGGCGGCAAGGTGGACCGGCGCGGGCGCGCCGATGGGGGCGGCGGTGTCAGCCGCCGCTGCGAACGGCAGGTCGCCGACCCGTGCAATCTCGTAGTCATCGAGATAAAAATTCCGGTCCTCTTTTGCCACCGCGAAATCGTTGGTGAACCTCACCGTGAGCACCTGCCAACCCGCGTCGAGGTGAAACGGTTTGCCGACGGGTGTGCGGTGGTACTTCGTGCCGGTCAACCGCCCCGTGCTCACCGGCGCTTCGGAATTGTCGATGTAAATGCCGACGGTCGGAAAAGCCGCGCCGCCCAGGTCGCCGCGCGCCCGGATGATCAACTGATATTCACCTTGAACCCTGGCGTTGTAGGGCAAACACCACGCCGGATCGCTGCTGGGTGAGGCAACCATCTTCCCGCCGGTAGCCAGCGGGTCATCGACAATAGCAGGCACCCGGGTGCCGAAGCGCGGGGGACGCGCGGGGGCGTACAACTCCTTCGTGGTGCCCAAAATGGCGGGATCGGCGCAGTCTCCGGCCTGGAGGGCATCGCCATGCGGACGTTGAACGCGGAGCACCAGTGGTTCGCTTTCCAGCAGCGATCCCGGCATCCTGGCGAGACGGTCCACGTCGGTGAATCCGGCGGGTGAGGAAATGGCGATGAGCTTCGCCGGGCCGACCGGCAAATCGTCCGCCAGGACCTCGAACTGGTAATGCCGCGCGGGACCGGTTTCCGCAGTGGTGTGGGCTACCGGGTCGAGGAACCGACCACCGGGCAGACGAAGCTGGACCTTGGGCTCGCCGCTGGCGCCACTGCTGTCGAACACGTCCACGCCGACGGCGAACTGCCCCCAAACCACGGCGTCGGGTACCGGCGAAACGATCAGCGGGCGGGGCGATTCGGGGTTGACCTGCGCGAACGCGGCTCCCACGGGATCGGGGCGTACCTCCACGTCGAGCGTGGCTTCGTCCCCGCGCAAGCCGAGGCGGGTCCGTCCGGCGCGCAACGCGCGGACGCGCACGTATCCCTGGGTCTCGCCGCTCAGGACGGTCGGCTGACGTAAAATTTCGAGCACCCCGATCTCGCTGGTGCTCAGGGTGTACGTCTGGTCGGTGTCGGCGGCCTGATCGGTCCGCAGTGGGATGACGGCGGTCCGACCGGCCCAGAGCACGGTGCGAGCTGAACAGAAACCGGGTTTGCCTGCGACCTTGGACAGGGCAACCGCAGGCGTCGTGGCCGGGGACTCCGTCGGCGGGGCGGGCTGATCCTGCGCGGCGCGGAGAACAGGTAAGATCGTCAGCAACGCGAGCGCGACGAGAGCAAGTCGGTAGCGAGCAGAGGAGGGGAGTCGCCTCATGGGAAAGTCGAACTTCGGACCCGCGGGGCGTGGGTCTATAGACGTTGAACCTGTCACCGGCGCGAAAGTTGCTCGGCCAAAGTGGGTGCTTCCGCCATCATCCTTCCGCGGCGGCGCCGGGCGCAAACGGCTTCACAGTTTGCCCAGGAAAAGGATCGGCCCCTGGTTCGTCGGCGACCCGCCCGCCCTTTCCAGGCTGAGCGCAAGGGCGACCACCTTGTTGTCGCCCGGGATGGCGTCCGGCTGAAAGGTCACGTCCGCGTGACCATCCGCATCCAGATGAACCACTCCGGCATTGACGGGCTCCTTGCGCGCCGTTTCGACCGCCCAGAGTTGATAATCCTTGCCACTGGCGGGAGTGGCGAGCTGGTTGATGCGCAACGCGCCCTTGTGCTGGGCGGCGTCCCACAGGACGGCAACGCGGGGCCTGACCGGTGCATCCGGAGTCGGCTCCAGTTCGCAGAATGCCACCCGCGACAGCGCGTCAGGCGGCGCGGTTTCCGCGACGGCGCTCTTCCTCTGGGCCTTGGCGATCTGCCGGGTCAGCGCTGCCCGCTCTATGGCTAACAAGACGGTGCAACCCAGTAACACCGCCGCGATGGTCCAGGGAATCCAACCAAAGCGCGGACGGATCATCGCATCTTTCGCGGCGACGAGGGGTGGCACGTGAGCCCCCGATTCCGACGCTCCACGATGACCGTCCGTCACATGATTCAAAATCCGATCCCGCAGGCTGGGGGACGGAGCAACGCCGGGTTCGGCCCTGGCCAGCGCGAGGGCGGCCGCGGTTTCGCGCAATTCCCGGACGGCGGCGCGCAACGCTGGGTCGGCGGCCAACTCGCGTTCGAACGCGGTGGCCTCGTCGGCGTCCAGTAGTCCGAGCGCGTGGAGTGCTGCGTGTTCCTGTTGGGACTCGGAAATCAAGGCATGCCTCCTTTCAAATCGTCACGCAATTTGAGCAGGCCGCGTCGGATGCGGGCCTTGATCGTGCCCAACGGTTCGGCCAGCCGGGAGGAAATTTCGTAATGGCTCAGATCGCCGAAGAACGCCATCTCGATGGCCTGGCTCTGCTCGGCGGGTAGCGCGCTCAGCACCCGGCGCACCCGGGCCGCCTGTTCGGACTGGTCGAGGGCGTCCGCCGCAGTGGATGCGCCCGTCTGGGCCGCCTCCAAAGTCCGGTACATCCCACCGCTTTCGTCCTGGGTGATGCCGCCATTGGCATCCGGCGGCAGCAGGACCCGCAATCGCCGTCCACGCGCGCGCAGATGATCGATGGCCTTGCAGCGAGTCAAATGGACCGCCCAACTGAAAACGCTGGAACGCTCGGCGTCGTAACTATCGGCGCGGCGCCAGATCACCATGCACGCCTCCTGAAGAATATCTTCCGCCTCCTGCGCCTCTCCGGTCATCCGCAGGCAGAGCGAAAAAAGAGGCCCGCTCAGCCGGTCGTACAACTCGGCAAAGGCGGCCTGCTCCCCGCGCGCGACGCCAGCCAGCAGCAGGCGGTCGGAGGCTTGCTGGGCGGATTCCTCAATCATGGGGGAACAGGCGGATCGAAAGCTTGCGCGGCGCAACGGGGCGGCGGGTACGATGGCCCGAAAGGCTCCGAACCGCAACCCGGCGGCGCTCCAGCCGCGCCGCGAGATGCCTTTCATACCATTGATGGGCCGGAAGCTGGCAAGCATAAAAAAATCCTCCCGGCGGCCAGGTTGCGGGACTTCCAGGAAGCCGGAACCCTACACACCGGGAGGAGGTAGGCTGGGCGGCACCTTCGTGCGCGCCCATCCAGGATAGGATCAGTGTACCACGCGGTCTGAACTCAGGGCATCAAGACCTTGTTGATGACGTGGATCACGCCATTGGACTGGCGCACGTCGCCGATGGTGACCATCGCCACGTCGCCCTTCTTGTCCTTGACATCGAAGCTCTTGCCGTCCTTGTCCGTCATTACGGTGAGTTTTTCGCCGTTGACGGTTTTGAGCATCGTCTTGCCGTGGCCCGCCTTGATCTCCTTTTCGAGCTTGGAGGCCGTGTAGTCGCCGGC
>CAHJWO010000263.1 GCA_903642295.1 PVC group bacterium
CGCCCGTGGCCACGCCGGTTCCGGCGACACCCGCCCCCACCCCGGAAGCCGCAGTGCCACTGCCGACGCCCGCCACCAGCCCAACGGCAGCGCCGACGGCGGCGACCACACCCGAGCCGGTGCCTGCGCCCGTGGTGTCGCCCGCACCGAGCATCCCTCCGGCGCCCACGGCCACGCCAGCCGCTGAATCCATTCCCCCTTCGACCCCACCGGCCACCCCAATGCCGACGCCGGTTTCGACCCCGGCGGATGTTCCGTCCCCGGCGGCGACGCCAGCGGCTTGAAGTTCAGCGCGCTAGAGGAAAGTGCGTCGACAACGCCCTCAAGACCGGGATACTTTCAGCCGAGCCTCAAGCGCGGGGGGTGCCGTCTTCGGGCGGCGCGGCTTCGCGGATCACCTCGCTGTCCGTGGGAGCAGGCTGCTTGCGGGCAACCAGATCGTGACCGATGCGGAACACCTGTTTCGGCAACCACAAGATCACCTCGAAGATAGCCGCGAAGGCCCGCATGACCACCAACGTCGCGTTGATCAGCGGAGTGAGCGCCCGTTTGAGACCGGGGCTGGCATCGTAGATCAGCGTGAGCGCCACGATGATGCAGATGCCGACGAACTTGCCGACGGAACCCACGTAGATCGGGTGACCCAGTTCGTGCGAGAGGAGTTCGACGACCAGCAGCACCCCCACGTAACCCACGAGCAAAAACGCGGTCTTGCCCAGGATGGGAAATTTTTCGATCAGTTTGATGCACACGCCGGCGAGCAAGCGCAACGCCAGGATGCCGATAAAAACGCCCGTGATAACGATCCACAACTTCGGGCTCAGCGCGACGGCAGCCACCACGTTGTCAATGGACAGGCTCAGGTCCATGATCTCGATCTGGAGCACGGTCAGCCAGAAATTCGGCTTGCGCAGCAGCGAGGTTTCCCCACCCTCTTCCTCGTCCTGCGAGAGGTGGGAACACATCAGGTAGATCAGGTAAGCGGCGCCGATCCATTTGATCCACTGATTGGCAATGATCCACGCCGTGAGGGCGAGCGACAACCCGCGAAAAAGGTAGGCGCCCAGGATGCCGAAGCGCAGGGCATTTACCTGCTGCGATTTGGGCAGGTGCGTGGCCATCGACGCAATGGCCAGGGCGTTGTCCACCGAAAGCAGCCCCTCGATGATGACCAGCGAGATGATGATCGGGATCGCCTCGATGAGTTCGCGTCCGGTGATCATCGCTGGCGACAGCGTGGAAAAGAAACTGAAAGCCAAGGTGAGCATGGGCGGAGCGAACCAAGCGGCGGCGGCAAATGCAAGCACAATGCCCGCCGGACAGGAACTTCGCTGATCTTTGGCGATCCGCGTGACACCGGGATCACGGCTGCTCGTACAAGCGCCGGGTGAGACCAATGGACTTCCGACAAAAGTCGGAAAGTGTCCGCAGATTCCGCAGATTTCCGCAGATGGGAGAGAAAAGGAGACAGGCTGTCCCCCCACTTCTCCTCAATCTGCGAAAATCTGCGAAATCTGCGGACGGTTTTCTCTCTTGGGAGCACTTTTGTCGGAAATCTAATTATTCCGGCAACGGCGCACTGGCCGGGAGCATCCGTTCCGGCGCAGATTTTCCTGACTTTTCGCGCCGTCTTGTGGGTGACGTGTCGGCTGCCTGTTGCGCCAATCTCGTCTGGCCGGTCGGGCACAGGTCGAGCAGCGCGCAACGCCCGCACTCCGGCCCCCGATAATGGCAGCAGCGCTGCCCGTGGAACATCAGGATTTCGTGGTCGTCGTACACGGTCTGAGCATCCCAATCTTCGGGCAACATGGCTTCCAGCACCGCGTGCGCCGGACCCACGTCGAGGCTCATCGGGATCAATCCGAGACGTTGCGCTACGCGGTGGTGATGGCTGTCCACGGGCAGCGCGCGGCCCCGGATGCGGCTGAAGATGTAAACTGCCGCACTCGTCTTCGGACCGACGCCGGGCAGTTGTTCCAGCCAGGCGCGCCCCTCGCGCACGGGCAGGATTTCCAGAAAATCGAGCGACAATTCGCCCTTCCGCTGCTGCGTGATCAGCCGGAGGATTTGCTGGATGCGCGGCGCTTTCTGCTCCGGCCAGTTGCAGGCGCGGATCGCATCTTCCACCTCGCTCGTCGGCGCGTCCCGCACGGCGGTCCAATCGGAAAAACGTCGGCGTAACTCCTTGTACGCCGCGCCGGATTCCGAATTGCGTGTCCGGTGCGAAAGCAACGAGGAAACCAATTCGTCCAGCGGGCTGAGTTCGTGAAAATAACCTACCGGACAGCCGTATTCGCGGCAGAGTCGCTGGTGGACGAGCCGCAGTTTTTCCCGGGCAGCCTGGCCATTCGGCCCGGGAGTTTCCCTCGCTGGCAAAGGGTCAATCGGCTGGTCAACAAACCCGAAGAGTTCGTCTTGAAAATGCGCGGCCATAGAGCGGGTGGCGTCAGAGCGTAACTGTCTATTCGTGCCGCCCGCCTTCCCTGCGTCTTTCTCTCAAGCTTGGAAAGCGCTTCGTAAGCTTCGTCGCAGTCGGTTAACGTTGGGAATGGCTATCCGGGCCGTCCGTAGAAATTGCTATCGCCTCCTCTATCCGGTGGGGCCGCGCACAGCGAACCACGGACGGCTTGGGACAGTCATTCCTACCTTGGTCGCCGCACCCACGCTTCTCGAAAAAGTCAGCCTAATCGACCTTCCATTCCAAGATGCCGCCCGACTCGCCGGGCTGCAACTGCACTTCCAGCCGCAGGGCCGAGGTTTCCACCGGGGAGAATGTCACCGGATTGAACGCACTGCGGTTGACGGTGTACGATTTCGGGTCTGTGGAGACGGGTTTCCATTGGTCACCCACTTTGTAGAGAATTCTCCACGAAGCCGGAACGCGGCAGTCGCCGTGACCCGTGTCGTCGAACCAATATACCGAGACGTTCGCCAGCTTACGCGGTCCGTCGAAATCGTATTGTACCCACTCCGCCGTGCCCCGATGGTCCCACCAGGTGAAGCGCGCGATGCTTTCGTCCGCGGAGTTGGCACCAATCATCCCGTCGCTCAGCGCATCGGTCGAATCGCTGCCGTTGGTATGCGACGCCGAGCCTTTGAGACCCGCCTGCGGCTGCGGCGGCGCGGTCCACTCGTGTGCCGATGGCGCGTTCGTCGCCGTGGGAAACGACGAGATCCGCAAGCGCGCGGCACCCATCGGGATCAGACTGACCACCTCCACCGGTTCGCTGGTCTTCGCCGGGCTGGCTTGGAGCGGCATCAGCAACCCTTTGCGGTCTTGCGTCCATTGGTCGATCTTGCGCGCCTTTGCCTTGATCATGATCGGCGAGGTTTCCGGCGTAAACGGCTGGTCGGCGATGGGTCCTGGTTTCTCGATCACCTCGAACTGCTGCGCCGCATTGGCGGCAGCGGCATCATCCAGCGCCAGGCCGTAATTCCAGGGCGTGGTGGCATACACTTCCGTCTGCGGCCAGGTCGGATTCATCTTGCCGTAAGGCTTCGACTTCATCCCGATATTGAGCGAGAACGTCAGCGGCCCACGGTTGACCGACACCGAATCCTTGTTCGAATCCCACTTCTTGAGCGCCACTCGCATCGGCAGTTTGACCGTCACGGTGTCGCCGTTCTTCCAGGTCCGGCCCTTGACGGCGAGATAAGAATCCGGCCTGGCCGGCAACGACGACGGCATCGCCTGACCATTGACCGCGACCGACGCCCCTTCGCACCAGCCGGGTACGCGCAGGTACAACGGGAACGTGACGCCGTTTCCGGCGACGCCGCTGACCTTGAGCGTTACCGTGTCGCGGAACGGATAATCGGTTTCTTCTTCAATCGCGATCTCCTGGCCAGCGGCCGCGCCGACCTTGGCTTTGACGCTGTTTGCCGCGTAGAGCGACGCGCACAGTCCGCCGTCTGGCGTGCCGAGCCAAAGTTCCTCCGCGTAATACGGCCAGCCCATGCCGTGGTTATGCTGGCAGCAGCGGTACGCCTCGTAGGGGCTATAGGAGATCATCTCGCCGCCGTTCTGGAGGCCGGGCGATTTATTCGCGGCGTCGAGCTGCACCATGTTCGCGCCCGTCAGGTAATGCAGCGCCTTCAGGTCGGGCGTCATGGCGGCCGGGAACGAGTTAAACGCCACGTTCTCGCAGCGGTCCGCCCAGGACGGCTGGCCGGTGATCTTGGTCAGCATCTCGAAGGAGTGCATGAATTCCACCATGCCGCAGGTCTCGAAACCCTGCCGCGGATCGTAGAAGCCCTCGCGGCAATTCTCGTCGCCCGCGAAGCCGCCGCCCGGGAATTGCCCGTACTTTCCCATGACCTGTTGATAATTGCGCTCTGCCCCCGCGAGTAGTTCGGGCTCGTGCGCCTGTTCCCAGAAGACCGTCGGCGTGCGGAAACTCTCGGCGATGTTGACGTTGTGCCAATTTTCAATGCCGTTCCACTTCACCGAGTGGTGGTAGATTTTATCCGCCAGTCCGATCAGAAACTGGTCGCCCGTGCGGTTGTAGAGCCAGTAGATGCTCTCCATGTTGTCGCTCATGCGCACGCGGGGCCAGTTGCCGGCGTTGAACGACTCGGGCGGGATCGAATCCTGCCATTTGAAATATTTCGTCATCACTTCGATGACTTGCTTGTCGCCCGTATACTCGTAATACGATTGCAGGGCGTTGAGCACCGGCATCTGCGGCCACATATCGGCCTTGCCGTCAAGCGCGGTGAGCAATTCGCGCGGGCCGAAGTAGCCGTCCTCGCGCTGGGTGGCCATCGCGGCCTTGAGCCACTTGGTGGCGTTGGCGATCAGCCGCTTGTCCCCCAGAACGTACCCCAAATCGCCGTAACCCTTGATCCAGTAAGGAAATTCCTCCCAGCCGAAACGCCCGCGTCCCTGCGGATCGGTCCAGGAGCTTTTCGAGAAGTCCAGCCAGGGGGAAACCTCTTCCAGGCGACCGCTCATGCCGTCGCGCTGGAGTTCGAGCTGGTGCTTGAGCCAGCCTTTCGGCGTGATCGCGCCGATGGGCAGCTTGACGAGCGCGCTCGGAGCCAGTGGCGCCTTGTTGGAGGTGTAAAACGCGGAGCGCGGGGCGTCCGGGGCGGGCACGAGACTCGCTACATTTTGCACCGAGACATCCGTAGACGGCGCGTTGTCGGTGGCAGCGGACAGACGAAGCAGGGCGCACGCACCGAGAGCACCCACGACCACTACGCCACAGACACGACCAAATGATCTCATTCGAGGGAAATGGGAGGGCACGGGATTATCATCAACCTCTTGCACTCAAAAGAGCAACAGATTGTCAGGTTTCCGCGCGAGCGATGGTTACCAAACACGATCTCCGCGCAAGCGGCTAATTCTGCTCGGCCACACAAGGTCATCCGAATCTCACTTTGGAACGTGGTGCGCACTCGGAGCCCACATTATACCGTATGCGGCGCAAAATTACGCCCCGAGGATGCGGCGACTCTACTCTGAAACGTGATCAGATCCGTGCGAGATTCAACCATCCATTGATCCTGCGACGCTGCGACAGGCCGGTCAGCCCGACGAGGAGGCATCCCGCCAGCCAAGTGGCTGGCTCGGGCACTGCCACGAGGTCTAGCTCGGTCGGCGTCATCGCGTCGTTGAACTGGAAGGCGTAGCCCGCCGGTGCCGTGCCCGAGAACAATGCGCCCGCCTCCGAACCGAAGGTAGCCAGCACGTAGCTAGGGAGGGTAGGTGTACCGTTGAACGTGATGTTCGCATTGGTCAGCGTCAGTGCGCCCGTGATGTTCAGCCTGTCCGCAGTGGTTCCGTCGGCACTGATGTCCACGGCGTAGGTGCCACCCGTCAAAGTCAAGGTGGACTGCAAGGTGAGTGTCCCAACGGTACCCACATCCGCGCCCGTGATCTTACCACCCGTATTGATGGTCGTCGCTCCCGAGACCGTTCCCGTGCCGCCTAATATTGCCGCCGTGGCCGGCCCCACCGGGCCGCTCGGTGTGCTAACCGTGACCGCGCCCCCCGCCGTGCTGCCGTTTACGAGCAGGGTGCCACCATTGACCGTGGTCGCTCCGGTATAGGTGTTCGCTCCGTTGAGTGCAATTGTACCCGAGCCACCCTTGGTGAGACCGTTGCCGACCGTACCCGTACTCTGGTTGGAGAAGAAGGTGTTGACGTTCAGATCGGGCGCAACACTGTTGGTCGCGTCCGCCACGTTGAAGACAACGACATCGCCGGGGCTCGTGTTATTGAAAGTCCCGAGCGAAACGTTATTGTTATTGCCCGTGCCGACGTTGATGTTCGTCGCCGTGGTCCCGCCGACATTTACCGTGCCGCGGAACGAGAACCCGGGGAACGCGACGCTCGTGCCGCCGTTGGAGGTGATCGTTGCTCCGTTAAAGACTGGGTTGCTGAGGGAGGTATAGGTGTTGTTCGAAGCCAATGTGCCGCCGTTCACGGTCACTACGACGGGGCTGACGACGCCCGATCCTCCCAGTGCGTCGTTGCGGT
>CAHJWO010000264.1 GCA_903642295.1 PVC group bacterium
TTGACGGTTTTGAGCATCGTCTTGCCGTGGCCCGCCTTGATCTCCTTTTCGAGCTTGGAGGCCGTGTAGTCGCCGGCCACGACGTGGTAGGTCAGGATGCTCGTGAGCTTCGCCTTGTTCTCGGGCTTCACCAGCGTGTCGACGGTGCCAGCGGGCAGCGCGTCAAACGCTTCGTTGGTCGGGGCAAACACGGTGAAGGGGCCTTTGCCTTTCAGGGTCTCGACCAATCCGGCGGCCTTGACGGCAGCCACCAGGGTCGTGTGATCTTTGGAATTGACGGCGTTTTCGATGATGTCCTTGGTCGGGTACATCGGGGAGCCGCCCACCGTCGGGAAGCTGCCTGTCTCCGGGTTTTCGGCGAAGGCGGCGGATGCGGTGAGGATGAGGCCGAGGGCGGCGCAGCGAAGAGTGCGAGTGAGCATAAGGGTCGGGGTTATCAACTTGGACTGGGATGTGTTTTCGCCAGCCGGACTTCGCCGAACCATCGGGAAGAAACTGGAGGCGAGTGACGTAGAGGAATCCGGTCAAACCCTGTGCATGGATGCCTTTGAAGAAAAATCTCTTTTATGCGCTCGCAGGCATCCAACGGCAGTCTGGCGTCGGAATCCAGCGGGATGAAACCTCTGTCTTCTTCCCCCTCCGCGTCCGTTTCTGGCTCCATCCAGGCAATGGCCACTCGCCGCAATTTCCTGCGTCGGGCCGGGATCGCCGGTGCGACTGCGGCGTTCGCCCCGGCGGCTGCCACGTTGCTCATGGGCACGCAAAGCTCTCTGGCCGACGCCGCCACGGCCCTCGACCTCGACGTGCTCAATTTCGCGTTGAATTTGGAGTACTTGGAAGCGGAATTTTATTCTTTCGCGGTGAGCGGCGTGGGGATTGGCGGCAAGACGGACACCACGGGCGTCGGCGCCTCGGGCGCGACCATCGTGAAAGCGGGCAACCTGCAGGTGCCTTTCGAGAGCACCATTGTGGCGGACTACGCGGCCGAAATCGCCGCCGACGAACTCAACCACGTGAAGTATCTGCATAGCGCGCTGGGTAGCGCGGCCGTGGCCAAA
Organism: PVC group bacterium; assembly: GCA_903642295.1. Lineage (GTDB taxonomy): Bacteria > Verrucomicrobiota > Verrucomicrobiia > Chthoniobacterales > SZAS-18 > CAHJWO01. Next base: position 1,059 of record CAHJWO010000264.1, read on the forward strand.
CCCGCGCTTGATCTGTTCAACTCCTTCAACACCGCCGCGCAGGCCGCGGGCCTCGGGAGCAGCTTCGACCCGTTTGCGGATGACGTGAGCTTCCTGCTCGGCGCGTTCATCTTTGAAGACGTAGGCGTGACGGCCTACCACGGCGCGGCACCCCTGCTGACCAGCAAGTCTTTGCTCAAGGCGGCGGCTGGCATCCTGGCGGTGGAGGCGTACCACGCGTCCGAGATTCGCACGATTCTCTACGGGATGAACGCGGAGGCGGCGGAGATGCCGCTCCCCGCCATCGCCGTGGACCCCCCGACCCTGACCATCGCCCAGATGGTCCAGGCAATCTCCGACCTGCGCGACTCGCTGGATAACTCGAAGGACAAGGATCAAGGCATCCTCGACGCCGATGGGAATGCGAACATCGTGCCGACCAATGCCAACAGTATTGCGTACTCGCGCAGCGCCCGTCAGGTCCTGAATATCGTCTATGGGGCGTCCAAAGCGACCAGCGGTCTGTTCTTCCCGGCGGGGATGAACGGCAACATCAAGTAAGATCGTCCGGCACAACGAACGATCCACCGGGGATGATCCGCGAGGGTCATCCCCGGTTTCGTTGCCTCGCGCAAACGCTCCGGACTGGGGCCGTCTCGGTTGACTGAAAGACGGCTTCAGGAACCAGCGTCCAGGTCCACCTGACTGCTTGTTTTGCGCTGTAGTCGGAACCGCTCAGGCCACCAGCGGCGGCAGCGGCGGTAAACAGAGGCTCCGGGCATAGTTCACCGAGTCGATCTCGACGGGCGTCTTGTCGCGCCGCAGCGCCTTGATGCGCGGGAAGCGCATGGATAAGCCGCTCGTGTGCCGCGTGCTTGGTTGGATGGAATCGAACGCGATTTCCAGCACCACGTCCGGTTTTACCTCGTGATATTTCCCACGCGTCGCCAGAATGTTCTGCTGCAAATGCGCGGTGAGTTCCAGAATCTCCACGTCGGTCAAACCGGAGTAGGCCTTCCCGATTGTCTTTAATTCACCGGTCCGCTCGTCCCGCACGGCAAACGTGTAATCGCTCAGCACGCTGTTGCGCTTCCCGTGACCCCATTCCGCGCCGACCACCACGACATCGAGCGTTGCCAGTTCCTTCTTGAGTTTCAACCACGCCAACCCCCTCCGTCCGGGCGTGTACAGGCTGGCCGGGTCCTTGATGATCAGCCCTTCGTTTCCGTGCGAACGCGCAGCCTGAAATGCCGCCTCGATCTCGTTGGCGGAAGCGGCCTGCACCACGTCCACCCGCCGGATGGTCGGTGCGGGCAGCGCCAGGCCGTCGAGCAGCGTGCGCCGCTCGGCCAGCGGCACCCCCAGCAGCGAACGCCCGTTGAGATGCAACACGTCGAAAACGAGCAGCACGATGGGCACGTTTTCCTTCATGAACAGATCGGGTGCGCGTCGTCCCAGGCGTTTCTGCAAATCGAAAAAGGTCAGCCGCTTTCCTTTCTCATACGCCACGATTTCCCCGTCGAAGATCACCTCGTCCTGCATCGCGCCGGCAATTTTCGCAATTTCCTCGAACTGACCCGTGACGCGCCGCAGGTCGCGGGAATAAATCTCCACCCGCCCCTCGGCGTTGCGATGAAGCTGCGCCCGCACGCCGTCGAATTTATCCTCGACCCACACGACCTTGTGAGCGTCCCCCGCGTGCCCGTCGCCTGCCAGCGGTTGCTCCTGCGGCACGCCCGCCTCGGCGGCGGCATGAAGTTCTTCGTGCCGCGCCCAGATGTCTTCGGCAGTGGGTTCCGGGCTCGCCAGCATCGACTTGATCGGCTGAAAAAGCGTCAGTTCGGCGCGGTTCAATTCGCCTGCGCGCGCCAGCCGCGCCACCTTGCCCAGGTTGCCCAAAAGCATGTTGGCTTCGCGGATGCCGTCGGCAGTTCGGTCAAACGCCGCCGCCAACGCCTCTTCCAGCAACCCTTCCTTCAATCCGATTCGCAGCTCGCCCGTGAGGATTTTGATCACGTACCGCCCTTCGAGCGACGAAAGCCGCGCGAGGTTCTGTTGCAGGAGTTCCCCTTTCTTCACCGGGCCGCGGGTCTTCTCCAGTTCGTCGAACAGGCGCATGGATTCCACCAACGAAAACGGCTCCGGCTTTGTCCGTCCCGGCAGCACCGCCTCGGCGACCTCCGAAAGATCGGCCAGCGACGTGCCCAGCCGTCGCAGTTGATCCTCGCTCACACCGCTGACGGCCAGCAGCGCGCGCTTGACCACCGAACTGCCGATGTTGAGCACACGCGGGTCGCTTTGCGCGAACGCCCGGCCCGCGAGGTACAGCGTGGCGATGGGCAGTGCTTCGTCGTCGAGCGTGCGGAAATACCCGCTCAGAATCCCGATCTTTTTCAGCTTGCCCGTGGTCGCGGCGATGCGGTCGCCCACCCGCGCGAATTCGGCGAACTCGGACGCTTCCCCCCCGGTCTCTTCCGGGGTGGCGGCCGCGTTCCCGCTGACCGCCGTCGGCGGCGCAAAACCGTCATCCAACCCGCCCAGCGACAACGTCAGTTCCATCTGGTTTTCCTCGCTGAGCGCCCACGCTTCGATGCCCCGCGCCCGCAAGTCCGCCGCGAACGCGGCGGCGTATCCGTGCAATGTCAGCACCCGGCGCGGCTTCACCAGTTCCACGTACCGGATCAAATCGTCGTAGTCGGCGTGGTCGCTGAGCGGGAAACAGGCGTCCGTCTGGTAGCGGTGGACCGCGCCCGGTGTCAGGGCCCATCCCGTCAGCATCGCCGTGCGCCGCGCCTTGATCTTCTGCAACATGCGCGACTGGTTGGCGCTCGGCGGGCAGATGAGCACCTTGCCCGCCAGCGCCTCGGCGTCGTAACGCTCGAACTGGGGAAAATCCGGCTTCAATTCCCGATAAACTTCCGTCATGCGGTGGACCGCCCCGTGCAGCATCGCGGGCAGACCCGCCTGGTCCAGCGCCATGAGGATTTCCTGGCTTTTGCCCAGCGAATATCCGAACAACACCGGTACCTCGCCGTCCTCGATGGCTTCCCGGCAGAACTTTACGACTTGCGCGAGCACTTCCGGCGTCGGCGGAAACCGGAACCGGGGCAGCCCGAACGTGGTTTCCATGATCAGCGTGTCGGCTTGCACCCATTCGGTCGCCTCCGCCGACAACCCGGGCCGCAGCTTGAAATCGCCCGTGTAGAGCAAACTGCCTTCGCGGTGGTCGCTCTCGATGAAGGATTGCGCGCTTCCGGCAATGTGCCCGGCGGGGTAGAGCGTGATCCGCAGCCCGGGCCGGATGTCTGCCGCCGTGCGCCCGAACTCCAGCCGATGTTCCTGGCGTTTTTGATCCGGCAAACGGGCGTGCATCAGGCGCGCGGTCACCGTCGAGAGAATCACCTCCCGGTGCAACCCGATGTGGTCCGCATGGGCATGGGAAACGAAGGCAAACGGCTGGTTGTCCCACGGGTCGAGCCACAGATCGTGCGTCGGCAAATAGACGCCGCGCGCGTAACGCACGGCAGCCGGGGAGAAGGCAGCAGCTTGGGCCATGAGGCATTTTAGACGACCCTGTGCATCCCGCGCAAGAAATCGCCTGACCCGCGCATCTCGGGCGTGGCGCTGACCGGACCCCCTTCAGAAAAATACCGCTGGATCATCTTCATTCCAGCGCCCGCCAAACCATTTTCCTCGCGCAAGGCTTGACGAACCCGGCGGAATTTCCTCCAATCGCCTTGTTTCAGGTTGAATAATTCGCCATGCTGGCGCTTCCAATCCTTTAGCTAACCGGCTCTTACATCCCGCTTGACGCCCGTTTGCTCTCGCCATCATGGCTATTTTCCGCTTTTTCCCGCGCCGAATGTCAATGTGTGCGGTCCTACTGCCGTGGGCTCTTGTTACCTTCCCCGGGCTTTCCGCCCGGGCCGAGGTGCAACCGCCGATCCGGCTATTAGCCAAGGCAGACGCGCTTCCGCTGGCGCTCGACCCGGCTTTTGAATTCCGCAAGGTCAAAAGCTACTTTTTGGAAAGCGTCCTGACGACGGGCATCAAGGGAGGAGGGACCGAGGGCGCCGAGTCGATCACCTTCGAGCGCCGACACCTCCTCTACGGAGCCATTACCGGCTCGGATACCCGCGACTGTTACGGCAATTATTACACGTTTTTCTGGCGCGCCAAACGTTCGGCGGACCTCACGGTGCGGCTGGAGTACCGCCAGCAGAAGACGGGCGGCATGGTCCAGGCCCGCGAAGTGGACTACCCTGCCACCCACGGCAGCCACGCGACACGATTCACCATTAACGGTGACGATTATATAGAACAGGGTCGCGTCTCGGCGTGGCGTGTGCTCTTGGTAGAGAACCACCGGACCATTGTGGCTCTCAGTCAATCCTATCTTTGGAGATAACGGCAAAGCTCCTTTTCACGCTTCCTGATCCTCTAACGCGCCACCGCCGTCCGACATTTTCCTTTCGCACATGCTCTTCCAACCACCTCCGCTCGGCACGCCAACGGGTTTGACAGCCCCTACTGCCGCCCGGTATCTTCTTCCTAAATCCGCAGTGAATCCTACCCCCTCGATCCTGGTCGGTTGCAACCAAAAGGTGGTCTGCATCCGGGTCCAAGGCAAAGGCTCCTTCCAGAATAGCACTGGCATCAAGGACTTTGCTGCCGCAATGATCCAGCGCGGCCACCGCGAGTTCGTCGTGGATCTCACCAACTGTCCGGTGATGGATTCCACGTTTATGGGCACCCTGGCCTTCATCGCCCAGCGCCTGCTCAGTCTCGGTCAGGGCGGTCTTTACGTTATCAAGGCCAACGAGCGCAACAAGGACCTGCTGGAAGGCCTCGGCCTCAATCAAATTCTCTCGCTCAACGGGGAACAGGCGGCCATCTACGCGGATGAACTCGAAGCGGAGCAACAACTCCCCGCTGCCCCCACCGACAAACGCGCCACCACCGAGACCATGATTGCCGCTCATCAGGCGCTCGTGGAGGCGGACCCGGATAACCTTTGTAAATTCAAGGACGTGCTCGACTACCTCAAGCTAGACTTGCGTCGGGATGACACGGTCGATTAATCGGAAAGGATGAAGGATGAAGGATGAAGGATGAAGGGGAATCCGGGAGGAAACAGATAAAACGGACGCCATTGGCGGCGTTGCGCCGACATCGGTCGCCTGCGGTTTTTGCCCCCCGGCCTTTGGTCTGCACGCTGCATCCTCCAACTTTCTGAATCATGTGGATGCAAGTGCTCCTTGGACTGGTCGTCCTGGCAGCTATTTACTTCTATTTGCAGTACCGGACGCAGCGACGGATCCTCGGCGCGACGCAGAAGCGTCTGGACGACGTGAAGACCGAGGAAAGCCGCGTCTTCGAGTTCCTGCATGGCCTCGGCTCCGCCTT
>CAHJWO010000265.1 GCA_903642295.1 PVC group bacterium
AGGATCGCGCCAGCCACGAACCCGAGGTATGCCGCGCGCTCCATCCCCTCGTGACGGTCGGAAACGATGACGAAATTCGCCGCGCCGCCTTCGGTCAACGCCTTCGCCTCCCGGACGAGTCTGCGGTCGGCTTCCTTGACCTTCTCGCAAACCGGGATGCTGCCGGTGACGACCACCTTGGCCACCCGCGGGTCGGCGACGAGCGCCTTGCCCGCTTCCGGGCCGCCCACGGCCGCGAGAAAGAGGTCGTCGGGCACGCGGTCCGCCGGTTTGCCCGCGTTGAAATCGCCCGCCGCCCGGCGAACGATCCCCGCGAAAAGGACCGTCGCCAGCGACGCGTTTTCCGAAGCCTTGCAGACGACCGTGTTGCCGGCCAGCAGCGCCGGAATGCCTGTCCACAGCTTGATGCTGAAGAAGTTGAACGGCTCGATGATGGCGACGACGCCCAGCGGCGTGTATTCCTTGGAGCGTTCCGCGCCGCCGGGCAGCGGCTCGTAGGATGCGGCCTTGAGCGTGTTCTCGATCAGCGCCACCGTGCTGGCCACATCGGCAGCGGATTCCCGGACGCTCTTGCCGGAATCATAATGCACCAGTTTTGCCAGATCAGCCGCGTTTTCGCCGATCCGTTGCGCCAAGAATTTCAGGAACTCCACGCGGGTTTCCCGGTCCAGCTTCCACTGTTCCTGGGCGGTCGCGGCACGGGCGATCATCGTTTGGATGGCTTCGACGGAGTCGCTCGCCAGCGCGCCGATTCGTTCGCCGGTGAGCGGGGTCAGCACAGGCAGGTCGCCGCGCAGTTTTTCCGCCAGGTCGTGGCGTGCGAAGATCGTTTCGACCTGTTGCTGGATGTCTCGGGTTTGCATGGCGCGAATCAGCTCGCCGCCGACCTTCGGGTGGATAGAAGGCCGACCGGATAGGGGCGGAAATCATAAGACGGCTCGTCGATTTCGGGCAGCGGAATTTCCCGCCGCGCCACCGTTGCCCCCAGGACCTCGAAGGTTTCGACGATCACCGCCATCATCTCGCGCAGGCTTTCGTTTTTGAACGAGCAGTTGAACCGGATCGTCCCCGGGTGCCGGAACGTGGACCCCGCGAAAACGCCGATCCCCCGGACCGTCAGGGCATCCACCACCGCGTTTTCTTTCTCAAACGCAGTCAGGGGCAGCCCGAAATCGACCGGGCGGAAATCCAGGTAACCGTAATACGCGCCGAGGTGCGGCGTCCAGCGCAGCCCGGCGACCTGCGCCGCCGCCGCCCCAACGTAGCGCAGCTTGCCCGCGTACATGGCGGAGTTCTGCCGCAGGTAGTCCGGCGCGCTGGCGTCCAGATATTCGTCCATCGAGACGATCTGGAGCATCTGCGGCAGCGCCGGGCGGCCGCGCTTGAGGTGGCTGACCAGCGCGATTTCGGCCACGTTCACCGCGTCGCTGAGCAGCCACGCCGCGCGGTCCATGGTTTTCGCCACGGACTTGCTGGTGCCGTCCACTTCGTAGAGGCGCTGCCGCTGCGCGGAGGTGGCCAGCCCGTAGAGTGTCATGACGTTTTCCTCCCGGGGTGCAACCTCCTTGTAGATGGTGTCGCTGACCACGCGCAGCGCCGGATGGTCGTCGAGGATCGCCAGCACGCCCTCCAGGAAGCGGCGGCTGTAGATTTTCCCGTCCGGGTTACGCGGCGAGTTGATGAACAGGAGGCACGTTTCCGGGGTGAGGCGCGCGCGAAGGTCCGCCAGGATCTCGTCGTCGGCGCACGGGGAAAGCGTGTTGGCCGCCTCGTCGTAGCGATCCGCACTGTCAACGCAGTCGGCGACGAACCCATTCTCCTTGAGTTGGCCGAGGTAGAGGTGGTAAACGGGCGTGATCAGCAGGGCGCGAGGCGGGGCGGCGAGCGTGAACTTCGAGCGCGCGTGATCGATGGCGATCTGGATGGCATCGGTGGCACCGCCGGTGGCGAGGTACACCTGCTCCAGATCGATGGGGGCACCGGGCATCCGGCGATCCGCCTGGTAGCGGTTGAACAGGTTGGCCACGGCGGCGCGCGCCTCCGGGATGCCCGCGTTGGCGGGGTAGCCGTTACGGTAGAGCCGGGCTGCCCGTTCGCCGAGCGACCCCATGTCGAGGCAGGGCGGAGATTGGATGGTCCCGTCCGGTCCCGGCGCGCCGAGCCGCCCGTTGACCCGCCAGGTGGTAGGCAATTTGGGCCGGAGCGATCCACGCTCCGGGTCGAAAAGCTGGCGCGCCGCTTTCGGGATACGCTCCGGCTGGCCCAGCGCGTGGAGCGCGGCGTAGGCCCCGGCCTCCACGGCGAACTTCGCGCCGATCCCGCTGAAGCCGGTCATCACGATCACCCGGCTGCCCGCCGACCGGGGGCCGATGATGGGCATGGCATCTGCGGCGAAGCTTTCCAGGTAGGTGCGCGTGAAGCTGGGCGCATCCGTCCGCTCCAGGTGCGGCGCAAGACCCGGGAAGAACTCCCGCACGAACCCCGCCACGAACGCGCCGTGGTCGTCGGCGATGGTTTCCCGCGCCAGGAGCGCGTCCGGCGGCTCCTTGACTAGCGGCGTGGGCTGATAATGACCCACCTTCAAATATGCGCCATCCAGCAAACGGTCCCGCAGGAGGTAAAACCCTTCTTCCGTCGTGCTGCGGCGGAAGTCGTAACCCGGATGCGCGGCGGCGAACCCCGGGTGAGCGGCGGCGAATTCCTCCCCGCCCTTGATCTTGAAGATGAAGTTAGGGAAATCGCCCGGCTCGACGCCGTCCCTGAGCTTGAACCAGAAAACCTTGAGCACCTTTGCCTTCGTGTGCAGTGCGGCCGGGCTGGCCGCGCCGATCAGCGGATCGTTCCACACCCCGCTGGCGGCAATCACGGCGTCGGCCCGCAGCGTTTCGTCGCCGTCCAGCGCGAGTTCAACGCCGCCGTCCCTCTCGGCCAGGGACCGCACCGCCGTCTCGAAGCGCACGACCGCACCGTTTTCCATCGCGCGGGCAAGCAGCTTCCGGATCGCCACGCGTGGGTTGATGATCCCTGAGCCATCGCCCGAAGCGTCCATCGGTGCCTCGACCAGCCCGCGCAGGCCGTCGGCTTGCACGTAGGCAAACGACTTGGCCAGATCGGCCACCGGGGTATGGGTGACCCCGCAACCGGCCGCCGCCCGGAGCGCCTGGTCGATGTAGCGCGGGTTGTTGCCCAGGATCACGGTCCGGGAAGGCTCCACCGCTCCCAGTTCATAAAGCACGGCGTTCGAGCGCACGGTCATGGCCGGGAGCACCTCGCTGTTTTCAAAACTCGTCTTGCGCGAGATGCGCGACTCCCCGGCACTGCTGCCGCCGGGGGCGTCGGCCCGTCCGCGTTCGAGGACCGTCACCTGCACGGACTCACCGGATTCGCGGGCGAGCCGGAGCAGGCGGTCGGCGGCGGACGCCCCCATGAGGCCCGCGCCGACGATGACGATTCTTTTGGGATGGCTCGATTTCAAAGGGGGCGGTGTCCGGCGGTCGATGGCTGGCGAAACGTCGTTTCGCGCGCGCGGGCGTCAAGGCAATATTCGTCCCTGCTGCCCGCCCTCACCCGGCCGGCGGAGTACCCGCCATGCCGGCCAAATCGAAAGACTCTGGAGATCGAAGGCTTGCCCGCGCAGACAAATCTGTTAATGGATAACGATGCTGATGCCGCCCGCCTGACCACGGTTTCCGGGCCATCAGTGACCCCCATGTCCCACCTCTGGTTGCGCCACGAATACAAGCTCGACGAGCGGCGCGCACCGATCACGCCCGCACAGGTCGGCGCGCTCGTCGCGGCGGGGCATGAAGTGACGGTGGAGAGTTCGCCGACGCGCGTTTTCCCGGATCGTGCGTACCGCGAGCACCACGCGGCGATCGTCCCAACCGGCACCTGGCCCGACGCGCCCGGCGGGGCGTTCATCCTCGGCATCAAGGAGGTGCTCCAAGAGAAAATCACCGCCGGGAACCTGGCGTTGCGGCACCGGCACATCTACTTCGCTCACGTCTTCAAGGGCCAGTCACACGCTTCGGCGACGATGCGCCGCTTCGCCCTGGGCCGGGGGACCCTGCTTGACCTGGAATATCTGGTTGACGACGAGGGCAAGCGGGTGGCCACGTTCAGTTACTCGGCAGGATTCGCCGGAGCCATCGCCGCCGTCCAGATCTGGGCGGACAAGCAGGCGGGCACCCCGCCGCCGTACGTTCTCCCGCGCCATCGTCTGAGCCGCCAGGAGTTCATCAATGACCTGCGGGAAAGGCTGGCGCGCCTCGGCCGCCTGCCGACTGCTCTGGTGATCGGGGCCGGGGGCCGGTCGGGGCGCGGGGCGGTGGCGTTGTTCGACGCGCTCGGCATCGAGATGACGCGCTGGGGCCGAACCGAGACCGGGGCAGGCGGCCCGTTCCCGGCCATCCTGGACTACGACATCATGTGCAACTGCGTCTTCCTGGCGCAGCCGGGGCCGCCTTTTCTGACCCGCGAGATGGTGGAAGGACCGGGCGCGCGGCCCCGGCTCTCCGTCGTCGCGGACGTGAGCAATGACCTCAGCTACAATCCGGTTTTCGGCCTGTCCACGCCCACCAAATTCGGCGACGCCGCAGTGCGGGTAGGCGGGGTTGACGTAATCGAGATCGAGAACCTCCCGGCTCTGACGCCGCTGGACAGCAGCGCGGAGTTCGCGGAACAGCTTTTTCCATACTTGTTCGGGTTAATCGAGGGCGGTCCTGCGCGGTTGCGGACGTGGGAAAGAGCGCTGCTGACGTATCTGCAGCACCACGATATCCCGGACCTCGCTCTGGAATGCGGCCGGGAACTCGGCGAGCGGTTTCAGGCGCAGCCGGAGGCGTGCGGCGTGGACGACCTGCGGACGTACTTCGCCGCGCTCTTTGCGAAGAATCCTCTCACCCCGACCGACCGGCTTTTCTTCATCGACCATCTGCTGGCCGGAGCCGCCGAGGCGCTGCCCGCCGCGGCGGTCGAAACGCTGTCCGCACTGGTGGCCAAGTCGGACCTCGACGGCCTCTACGACTCGCCCCGCATGGGCGCGCACCACGCGCTGCTGGAGGTCGTGTACGACTTCAGCCGCGGCCAGAAGTTTCAGGCCGTCGTTGCCGCCGGGGCACGGGACGATTTTTATGATTTCTGCGACGCCTCGGCGGCGATCATCGACGGCTGTCCCGACGCCGCCGAAAAGTTCCGCCGCACCCGGCAATCGTTTCTGGGCCAGCTCGGCCCGCAGGCGGGCAACCCGGCTTTGGCCACGTTCTTGAGCGCCATCGAAACCCTGGCGCCGTGCCCGGTGTCCTGACACCGTTTCCATCTAGCATTCTTCCCATGTACGCTCCCTCCGTTCCCACCCCGGCCACCGTGCCCGCGTTTGAAATCCGCAAGCTCGTCGCGCGTGGTTTTTCCGAGATGTACGGCCGCGAGTTGCCCGAGTACAACCGCTTCACCGTTCCCGTCCGGGCGTCCAACCTGGAGCAGTTCGACCGCCGCCCGGACCCAGGGGTCAACCGGGAAACTTTGATGGAGGAAAAACACGGCGCCATCCGCGTGCCCGGCCCGGAGGAGATGCGCGTCGTCACGCGGATTTTCGCGGTGATGGGCATGGTCCCGGTCGAGTTTTACGATATGACGATCCTCGGCGCAAAGTCGCTCCCGATGATTGCCACCGCCTTCCGCTCCACGGACCGCACGGTTGAGGAAAGCGCGTTTCGGATGTTCTGCTCGATGCTGCACGCCGATTCAATCCCGCCGCAGGTCCGCGCGGAAGTGCTCGCCGAACTGGCGAAAAACCGGCGGCTCTACCCGAAGTTCCCGCCCGCCTTGCTGGCGCTGCTTGACCGGGCGGAACGCGAGGATGGCCTGGGCGCGGATGACGCGCGGAAGTTCGCGGCCCTGGTCGTGGACGCCCTGAGTATGCACAAGGACAAGGTGGTGAACTTCGCGCTCTATTCCAGGCTGCGGCAGATCAGCGACCCGCTGGCGGACATCGTGCTGGAATCGCCCGTGTTGAACCATCTGACGCCCCGCGCGCTCGACATCGAAGACGCGGTGGGCAAGCTCAACGCCGCCGGCATCCCGATGCAAACGGTGATCCAGGGGCCACCCATCCGCGAGGACGGCGAGCAAATCCAGTTGAACCAGATCGCGCGCATCGCTGCGGGCGAGGACGTTTTCGTCACGCTGGACCCGGCGGCGCTCGCGGCCTTTGAGAACGATCCCGGCTCTCTGGAGCGCTTGAAGGCGGAGGCTCCGCGGCTTCCCCTGCAAAAAGGCGAGCAGGTGGCCGATTACATGGCCCGCGCCGAGACGGCGTTGGCGGCCAGCCCCATCGTGGTCATCCAGCACAAGGCCCGCTTCGGGGA
>CAHJWO010000266.1 GCA_903642295.1 PVC group bacterium
CCGCGCCTTGCACCTTCTCCGCCAGGACAAAACCCCTGGTCGATCCAGCAAGCGCCAACCACGCCGCGCTGCCTTCGACCCCAGCGACTTGGAAAACTTACTGAAATTTTGATGCGTCCGCCCTGCGGACCACCACGCACCGGAAGCCCGTCCGGTAATTACTCATACTAGGGGCATAACGCAGCCGGCTCGCCAGGGTGAACCCATCCGCCGCGCTCGTGTCCCACGCCCCGCCGCGCAACACCTTGTAAGTCTCCTCCGGCCCGTTCGCGGCGGCCTCGGCGTCCGACAGCGCCGCTGGCAAATCCTTGTTCGCATCCTTTTTGCGGATGCGGTTGTCATACCAGTCCCGGCACCATTCCCACACGTTGCCGACCACGTCGTACAACCCGAGCGGATTGGCCGCATGCCGACCCACCGTCTCGGTGCCGTCGCGCGGCGCGGCCAGCGAGGTCGCGGCATCCTGCACGTCGGTGCCCGCCGCGAACAAATCCCATTGCGCGTCCGTCGGCAGATCGTACGCATCTTTCGGGGGCAGCCGTCCGGCGGCGTGCTCCCGCCGGGTCAATTTTTCGCAGAACGCCACGGCGTCCTCCCAACTCACGTTTTCCACCGGACGCCGCGCCTCCGGGAACCGGCTCGGATTCTCCCCGACCACTTCCAGATACTGCGCTTGCGTCACCGCGTACTTACCCACCCAAAAGCTCCCGTCCGGCACCCGCACCATTTCGAGGTAAAACGCCGTCGGTTCGCCCGCCTGCGCCAAGACTTCACCGGTCAAAATGAGCAGCGCGACGCAAACCAGCCGCCTCGTCCCGCTCATACGAACTCCCGCGCCAACTGCAAACTGGCGTTCAAGCGTTGCAGGTAATCATTCCGGGAAATCTCCATCGCGCCGAACGACTTCAAGTGCGGCGTCGTCCACTGAATGTCCAACAGGCTGAACCCGCGTTCCCGCAACCGTGCCACCAACGCAACCAAGGCCACTTTCGATGCGTCCGTGACCGTGTAGAACATGGATTCCCCGAAGAACACCCCCCGCAGGGCCACGCCATACAAACCACCGACCAGCTTGCCCTCCAGCCAGCATTCCACGCTGTGCGCATAGCCCAGCAGGTGCAGGTCCCGGTAGCTGTGAATAATCTCCTCGCTGATCCAGGTCTCATCCCGTTGTGCGCACCCGCGAATCACCCCCTCGAAGTCGCCGTCGATCTGGATCTCGAACCGCCCCCGCTTCAACGCCCGCTTCAAGCCGTGCGGAACGTGGAACCAACCTTCCTCCAGCGGGATGATGCCGCGCGGATCGGGCGAAAACCAGCCGATCTCGCCGTCTTCCAGCGCCATCGGGAACAACCCGCGCCGGTAGCCCTCCAAAAGCAGGGGAGCGGACAAATGGATGGAGCGGTGGCGCGACAAGGAAGGCAGGGCAGTAACGGAAACCACCACCATCGCAAAAATTGAGCTTCATAGCAATCTCGGCGCGGGCATTTCCAAGGCAAGCGCCGCTAAAAATTTCTGTCATCCGGAGCGGAGCGAGGAACGAGCGCAGTCGGAGGACCTTTCGGCAAGGTACACGGATGTAGCTCGGAGAAAATCATCCCCGGGGTGCCGGGTGTGTACCCTCCGAGCGGTCCTTCGGGTCGTGAAGCTCCCCTCAGGATGACGGAAGTTTTGATGCGTCAGCCCCGGGGCCTTTCCGGCACCGGAAGTTCTAACTCTCCCCGCCGGCGCCTTGACTTTGCTCTTTCTGCGGCACCGTCTCCCCCCGCTGCCGGGCGATAAACTCCTCCGCGAACTTCTGGTAGGACTTCGCCGCGATCCCGTTGGGATCGTATTCGAGAATCGTCTGTCCGAAACTCGGCGCTTCCCCCAGCCGCACCGACCGCGGAATCTCTGTCTGATAAGTCAGCGCCTCGAAATGCCGCCGCACCTCCCCGACCACCTGCTGGCTCAGGTTCGTCCGTGCATCGTACATGGTCATCAAAATTCCGCCAATCGACAACCCCGGGTTCGCCCCCGACCCCTTGATTTGTTCGACTAGGTTCACGATCTTCGACAATCCTTCCAGGGCAAAATACTCGCACTGGATCGGCACCAGCAATTCGTCCGCCGCCGCCAGCGCGTTGGTCATCAGAATCCCCAGCGAAGGCGGGCAATCCATCAGGATAAAGTCAAATGGCGCATCCTCGACGATGGGCCGCACAACCTCGCGCAACCGCAAAAGGTGGTTTTCCAATCGCGCGACCTCCACCTCCGCACCCGCCAGATCCAGGTCCGCCGGGATCACGAACAGATTCTCGATCCGCGTCGGCAACACCTGTTCGGCCATGTCCGTCTCGCCGACCAGCGCCCGGTAGAGACTCAGCCCCTCGGCCCCCTCCAGCCCCAGCGCGCTCGTGGCGTTGGCCTGCGGGTCGAGGTCGATCAACAGCACCCGCCAGCCGAGCGCCGCCAGACACGCCGACAGACTGACCGCCGTGGTGGTTTTACCCACCCCGCCCTTTTGATTGGCGATGGCGATGAGTTTCATGTGCATGGGCGGGGGAGTTTGCGGGAAGCCTAGACGTAGAGCAAGGTTTTGTCCCGAACGCCAGCGCAGACGCGCATTTTCTTCGGCGACCTCTTTCATGCCACCTTCCGCCGCTCCCGTCCAACTCACCGAGAAACTTCTCATCAACGCCGGTGGTTGGGACGCCATCCGCCACGCCCGCGCCCTGCGCGAGACGGGCCGCGTCAGCAGCGCGCACTACGCGCCGCCCATGCTGCAAGGCTTCGTCAGGGAGGGGAAGCGCGAACTGCGCTCCGGGCTGAAAATCCTCAGCCCGAGCAACGTGGAAAACATCTGCACCTGTCGCCCCTCGCGCGAGTACGGCGTCATCTGCGCTCACTCCCTCGCGGTCGGCCTCGCCGTGCTGACCAAGGATCAAATATCCCCCCCGGGAACCGCCACCGCCTCCCGCTTGCAACCGCCACCCCCCGGCAAAACCGCCCCCTCGTCCTCACCGCTCACCACCAAAGCCGCCCCCGCGCTCCCGTATCGCGCCGACGAAACCGCCCCCGCCCGCTTGCACATCGTCCTCGCCCCCGACCTCTCCGCCGCCTGGACGAAAAATCAGATTCTCTTCGGCTTGGAGATCGCGCTCAACGGCAAACGCGCCATGTTCGGCACCCCCAACGCTAACCCCGCCGGCACTCTTCTGCCCGAGGACCACCGCGTCATCGAACAATTCGCCGCTCTCACCAACGCCGTCCCCACCGGCATGTCCTTCGTCAACCGCGCCCAATTCCTCGGTTTCCTTCCCGCCCTCGCGGCCCATCCACGCCTCGCGCTCGGCAAAACTGGTCGCCTCGTCGTCGAATCCGACCCCCTCCTTCCGCCCCTCCGCGCCGCGCTCAACCCCGATGGCTCCCTCGAACTTGCCGTCAAGATTCCCGAAGGCAGCCGCATCCTCACCGCCGACAGCCGGACCTACCTCCTGCGCACCGGCGTTGCCCAATCCGTCCTCCAGCCCCTCGCGCCCGGCCTCCCCGCCGCTTACCATTCGCTTTTCGACTCCCCGACCACCCGCTTGCCCGCCGCCCAGGCCGCCCCTTTCCTCACGCTGGAATGGCCAAAGCTCGCGCCATTCTTCGACCTTGGCGCTGCTCCCCTCCCATCCCCCGCCAACGCTTCCACCGCCTCCCCGGCCCCGCTCGCCAACGTCGAACCCGGCCAACCTCGGTGGACGCTTTCCCTGGAAGGCTCGCTCCATCAACTCGGCGGACGCCTCCAGGCCCTCTACCCCAACAGGCGCATCGTCACCCTCGGCGTCACCCCCGAGCGCGACACCTTCACTTATCCGCCGCCCGACTCCCCGCCCGGCACGCTCCACACGCGCAACGCCGCCGCCGAACGCGCCGCCATCGGTCGCCTCATCTCCTGGGGATTCCACGGCCCCGACACCGCTGGCCACTACTTCCTGCGTGGCGAGGACGCCGTCCTCAAATTCTTTTCTCTCGGCCTGCCCGACTGGCAGCGCGACCCCGCCTGGCAGGTCACGGTCGGTTCGCGTTTCCAAAGCATCAGCCGCCAGATCGAGATCATCCAGCCCGAGGTCGCCGTGCGCGGCAGCGGCGAGGACTGGTTCGAGATGGAACTCAGCCTCACCGGCAGCAGCGGCGAACGTTTCAGCGCGACCGAGATTCAGCGCCTCCTGCAAATGGGCGGCGGTCACACGCGCCTGCGTAATGGGAAATTAGCCATCCTCCCCGCCGAAACCCTCTCCGACCTGCAAGAGGTCCTGCGCGACTGCGACCCCACTCAAACCCAACCGGGCGTCTATCGCTTGCGCCAATCGCAGAGCGCCTACCTCGAAACCTCCCTCGAACGCTGGAGCGTCGCCACCGCCCCCTCCTGGAACCAATACGTCCAAAAGCGCGCCCCCCTCCACCGACCCGCCGATTTCCAGCTTCCATCCTCCCTCACCGCCACCCTCCGCCCCTACCAGACCGAAGGCATCCGCTGGCTGCACCTCCTCGCTGCGAACCGCCTCGGCGGCATCCTGGCCGACGAGATGGGCCTGGGAAAAACCCTGCAAGCCCTCGCCTATCTCTCCTCCCAACGAAGCGCCTCCGCTGTTTCCTCCGCACTTCCGACTTCCGACTTCCGACTTCCGACTTCCCTGGTCGTCTGCCCCACCAGCCTCGTGGACAACTGGCGGCGCGAGGCCGCCAAGTTCACGCCCGAATTGAAGACGCTTGCCATCGACGGCCCCGACCGCGCGCCGCTCTTTGCCAAAATCAACGACAGCGATCTCGTCATCACCAGCTACGCCCTCCTGCGCCGCGACCTCGATAAATATCGCGCCCGCCACTTCGCCGCCGTGGTCCTCGACGAGGCCCACCACATCAAGAATCCCGACAGCCAGGTCGCCCGGGCCGCCTGCGCGCTCCGCAGCGACCAGCGCTTCGTCCTCACCGGCACGCCGATGGAAAACAGCGTGCGCGACCTCTGGTCGATCATGCACTTCGCGCTGCCCGGCTACCTCGGCTCGCGGCAGGATTTCCGCGAACGTTACGAACTCCCGCTCGGCCGTCCCGGCGACCCCACGGCCTCCGCCGTGCGCGACCGCCTCACGCGCCGCCTGCGCCCGGTCCTGCTGCGCCGATTGAAACGCGACGTGGCCAAGGACCTGCCCGCGCGGATCGAGCAAACTGCCTTCTGCGACCTCACCCCCGCGCAAGCCGAGGTTTACGCGCAACTCCTCGCCCAGAGCCGCCTCAAGCTCGACACCGCCCGCCGCGACAAAAACCAGGGCGCGGGCCGGATGCTCGTCCTCACGGCGCTCCTCCGCCTGCGCCAGGCCTGTTGCGATCTCCGCCTCCTGGGCCTCACCCCGGAGGCCCTCCCGGAAACGTCGAACCAACCCGACGACATCGACGAAACGGACGACCTCCCCCCCGCCTCCGCCCCTTCATCCTTCATCCTTCATCCTGCATCCTTTTCAGCAAAGCTTGGTTTGCTGAACGAACTTCTGGAAGAAGTTCGCCAGGGCGGCCACCGGGTTCTCATCTTCAGCCAGTTCGTGTCGATGCTGAAGCTCCTCTCCGCACACCTCGAAGGACAGAGAACCCCCTTCTGCTACCTCGACGGTTCCACCAAGCCCAAGGACCGCGCCGCGCAGGTGGAGCGTTTCCAGACCGACGAATCCATCACGGCCTTCCTGATCAGCGTCAAAGCGGGCGGCGTGGGCCTGAACCTGACGGGCGCGGACACGGTCATTCACTTCGATCCGTGGTGGAACCCGGCGGTCGAAGCGCAGGCGACCGACCGCGCGCACCGCATCGGCCAGACGCGGGTGGTCACGGCCTACCGCCTCATTGCGCGCAACACGGTGGAGGAGAAAATCTTCGCCCTGCAAAACCGCAAGAAGGAACTCACAGCCTCCCTCGTCGAGCGCGAAAAAGATGAGCCCTTGCTGGAAACTCTTAGCTTCGAGGAAATCGAAAGCCTGCTGGAGTAACCCGGAAATTGCTTGCTCCGGAAAAATCTTCTTATAAAGCGGCTAATTCAGTTACGATGCGATGAAAATATTCCTGCAAAACGCCGGTGCCTCGCACACCTCGCATATCGTGCTCAGTAGGGCGAGTCAAAGCCTGCCACTTCGGCGAGTTGCCGGCTGTTTTTGCGCTCCACGCTGCTGAGCAGGCTTTGCAAATAGGCCCCAGCGCTCGCCCGCGCCGCCGGGTTAGCAAAGCGCCCTCCTAGAGCGATTCCTGATTGGATAAGCCTTGCACTGAATCCTCCCCCAAAGTCTGTCATCCTGAGCGAGTGGAACGAGCCGAAGGACCTTCCACCGCCGAG
>CAHJWO010000267.1 GCA_903642295.1 PVC group bacterium
GCTCCGCCTGCCGTGAGATCACGCGCCCCGGGTTGGCAGGCGGAGCGCCCGCCCCACAATTTCCGGCAGGATGCGCCGAAATCATGATGGCAGGAGGAACGTCAAAACGGATCACTCACGGCGGGGTAAAACTTGCCGAGAGAAAAGCCGGGCGAACCGTCGTTGGACGCCGGGCAGCCGCACCCGAGCCGCATCGGGCCGACGGGTGCTTCCAGGTCGAATCCGCAGCCCGGCTGCTCCCCGGCATCCGCGATCAGCCCGGAATCCATCCCTGCCATTTTGACGAAGGGCCGCAGGTCGAACGAAACGCCGCCCGCCTGGGCGAAAATCGAGTGGAGGTAATTGGCGTCCCCCGCCCCCGGCACATCGTTCGTCCGGGCGGGAGGCGCGGGGTTCGCCCGGCCCACCCAAAGGTGTGACGAGTGAATTTGCCAGAAGCCGAGAATCACCATCGTTACGGCCACCAGTCCGACCCCAATCGCCGACGATCTCAGTCCTTGACCGAACGCAGCGGTGATCCAGTCTCCCAGTCCTCGAAGAAAATGGCCCGGGCGGGTCGAACGCGCATCCGCCAAAGCACGGATGCGCCGCATCGTCGCGTGGTGCAGCGCCGCGTCGAAGGGCGGCTCCTGCTGCGCACGCGCTGCATCGCGCCGCAACGCTGCTTGCAGGATGGTGTCATCGCTTTCGGGGCGGGGAGTGTTCATCGGGTGTTCGGTGGGTTAATGGGCCAGATCACGCAGCAGGCTCACTTTTTCTTTCATGCGCCGCAGTTTTTCCAAAGCATGGTGCAGACGGCTCTTCACCGTGCCCGGGGAAATGCCCAGCGCGGCGGCGATCTCCGCGTCGCTGGCCTGCGCGTAGAAGCGCAGCCGGACGACCTCGCGGTGCCGCGTCGGCAACGCCGTCAGCATCGTCCGCAGCAATTCCGTTTCGGTCGCCGTGGGACCGGCGGCGGTTACCTCCGGTGCGGTTTCCTGCCGGTGCGAGGCCGTTTGCTGCTCGGCTGTGGCGAGCGGCAGCCGGCGCGAAAACCAACCGAGCGAGCGGCGGTGCTGGCGCAGCAGGATGACGTAGAGCCAGGTGAACAAGCGGCACGAGCCATCGAAGCGGGGCAGGTTCTTCCACGCCGCGATCATGGTTTCCTGCACGAGATCCTGGGCCAGGTGCGGGTCCGCGCAGAAGGCCAGCGCCTGCGCCTGCAAGCGCGGCTGCTCGGCTTCCATGAGCCGGGAAAACGCGGCCACGTCTCCACCCTGGGCCAGCGCGAGGAGCGAGGGAGGGTGGTCAACGGGCGAGTGGGTCATGCGGGCGCTGCTCCTTAATGACACCCGTCCCGCCGATGGTTCAGATTATTTTGTGTGAAAAGACGGGCAACGACTACTCTTCACCGAGGGATGAATCACGGACGTTTTCATTTTACAGCGGTTTCCCGAATGGCTGGGCGGCGCGTTTTCAGAGGTGGATGGTGCGCCCCGTCGCGGCGCGAGTTCTCTCTGCGGCGCAGCCGTCTGACTTGGCTGGCCGGGATTTTGTGGCTGGCTCTGGCGACCCCGGGCCGCGCCCAGGTGCTCTTTGACGCGACGAAGGCCGAGATGGCCGGGAACGCGGATTGGGTGATCGACGCGGACGCGCACAACCTGGGCGTGAGCAGCGCCAGCGACGGCTCCGGCACCCGCGGCGGCGGCACGGATTCCAACCCCCAGCGCGTGCCGACCCCGGCCATTACCGGCATCACCAGCGCCACCAAGGAAACGTACTGGCAGGGCGCGCTCAGCGCCTGGGCCGTCACGCTGGCCCGGAACGGACAAACCGTCCTCGAAACCTTGCCCGTTTTCACCACGACCACGGGCACCGTCCGCAGCCGCATCACCTACAAGGATTCGACCAACGCGCAGGACCTCGCCAACTATCGCCTATTCGTCGTCTGCGAGCCGAACATCGCGTTCACCGCCGCCGAGAAGACCGCCATTCTCAACTACGTCAAAAACGGCGGCTCGCTGTTCATGGTCGCCGACCACAGCGACTCGGACCGCAATAATGACGGCATCGACGCGGTCGGCGTGTGGAACGATTTGTTCAGCAGTAATACGGTCCAGACCAACCCTTTCGGTTTCACCTTCAACCCGGACGACGTTTCGCCCACCAAGGAGTTCGCGGATACCACAGCCACCAATCCGCTGACCCACGGCGCGGCGGGCACGATCACCCAACTCGTCTATGCGGACGGCTCGACGATGACGATCAGCGACGCGACGGTGGCGCACGCGGCGGTATGGGTAACTTCCAGCAAATCCAGCAAGGAGGTCATGGCGCTTTACGGGACGTTCGGCGCGGGGCGGTTCGCGGCCATCGGCGACAGTTCGCCCTTTGACGACGGCACGGGCGACAGCGGCGATACCCTCTACGACGGCTGGGACGACGGCGGCGGCAACGACGGCCAACTGATCACCAACGCTTCCCTCTGGCTGTTGGCAGGCGTCGCACCCGCGGCCACCACGACGGCGGCCAGCGGCGTAACGGCGACGACCGCGATCTTGAACGCCAGCGTCAACCCCAACGGTCAGGCAACCACCGCCTACTTCGCCTACGGACCCACCACCAGCTACGGCAGCACCACCGCGACACAGGCCATCGGCGCGGGCAGCGCCGTCCTTCCGGTCAGCGCCAGCCTCACCGGGCTCGCCGCCAACGCCACGTATCATTTCCGGGCGGTTGCCACCAACGCCTCGGGCACGACGAACGGCGCGGACCTGACCTTCCAGACGCCGCTGCCCCCGCCGTCGGCCGTCACCACGGCAGCCAGCGCGGTGGCGTCGAGTCAAGGGACCCTCAACGCGACCGTCAACCCCGAGGGTCTGGCAACGACCTATCACTTCGACTTTGGCCCGACGACGGCCTACGGGTTCACCTCCGTGGAAACCAGCGTGGGCAGCGGCACGTCCAACGTCGCCGTGACTCTGCCGGTCGTTGGCCTGGCCCCGGGTACGACGTACCATGATCGGGTCACCATCACGAGCAGCGCCGGGACGGTCGTCGGTGCGGATCAAACGTTCACCACCGCCGCGTTCGTGGACTCCGACGGCGACGGCTTGCCGGACGACTACGAAAACGCGCGGGGCCTCGACCCGCACAACGCCGCCGATGCCTCGCTCGACGCGGACGGGGACGGGCAGACGAACCTGGCCGAATATCTGGCGGGCACCGATCCCGCCAATGTCGCCAGTGCGTTCCGGGTGCTTGGTGTCAGTTCCGCCGGCGCGAATGTGACGGTCCAGTTCACCACGGTTTTCGGCAAGCGTTATGTGGTCGAGCGTGCGGCCAGCCTTACCGCGCCGAATTGGACGGCGCTCGGGGCCGCGCTCAACGGTAACGGGACGCCCTTGTCCTACCCCGATGCGAACGCGCTACCCAACGGCCCGGGCCCGGTGTTCTACCGGGTGCGAATTGCGCCGTGAAGCTCCAAGGTAGGGAGGCCTCTCCGAGGCCTGCCCTGACTGTGGACCTCTTTCGTAGTAACTTTCGCCACGCTGACCCCCCAAAACTTCTGTCATCCTGAGCGAGTGAACCGAGTCTGCGAGATAGGCGCAGCCAAACGAGCCGAAGGACCTTCCACCATCGTGATTCCAGCCCACGCCTTCATAGGCCAAGCATCTGCGAAATGGAATCTTGGTGGATGGCGATCTCCGAGCGCCAGGTGTTCCCGGCGGCGCAGTTGCCATGCTGCCAAGCCTTTTAGACTGCTGCGCGGTCCCGAAAACCTGGCGCTCGGAGATCGCCATCCACCTGGAAACCCTCTCGTCCATACTTAGACATTGATTGCCCCCTATTACGAAAGAGGTCTTGTCTTCGAAATTGGAGAGACCTGACGGCTCAACGGGGAAGGCCTCGGAGAGGCCTCCCTACCTTGCTTACGACCGGCGCTGCGCGCCGAAGGACCTCCCACCGGCGAGCAAGACGAAAGTCGAAGAAGCCATCGCCACGCCGCCGGCCAACTCACGGCGCTCCGATGTCGAACGTCGCGTCACAGGTGCTGCACGCGCCCCAGGTCTGGGCCGCTTCGCCACCCTCGGCGGGTTCGATCAAAATGGCGGGCTGCGGCGAGGTTCCGTTGTGGAAATCGTGCGCGGCCTCGTAACCCACGACCTTGCCAAAATAACGGTGCCCGCTTTTCTCATAGAGCTTCGCACCCTGTCGGAAGTGCGATTTCCACGAGGGTTCGCAGCCGCACAAAACCACCAGCAACATTCCTATTCCCAACCGGACAAAAGCGAGAGACATCGGCCGATCCTAGAAACCCGGGGCGGAAAGGGAAATAAAAAAGTGGTGCTTCCACCCCGGCAAATCTTCCCCTGGCTGCAACTCCGGCAACCGGGCAGGGTTGCGGCCATCCGAAGACCTCGCGCCGCCACCGTCGGTGCCGACCACTCTATTGGACTTCCAACGAAAGCCGGAAAGTGTCCGCAGATTCCGCCGATTTTCGCAGATTGAGGAGGAGTGGAGCGACCGCTTGTCCCCTTTGCTCTCCCATCTGCGAAAATCTGCGCAATCTGCGGACAATTTTCTCTCTTGGGAGCACTTTTGTCGGAGATTTATTCTAGCCCCCGCTCTTCATCTTCAACCGCATTCCGGGCGGCACTCCCTCGGGCTGGGGCACGAGGCCCGGGGTGGACTCGGGCTCGGGCGGTGCCAGCAGGATCGTCTCCCCTTCCTTCATCAGGTTGAGCCGGTCCCGTGCGATGATGGCCAGATACTCGGGATCGTTCTGCAGCCAGCCGATCTTGCGGGTGTTGATCGAGTGCAGCGTCTTTTGCTCTTCAATGAGCCGGTGCAACCGCTCGCGCTGGTCGCGCTCGGTGCGCTGCTTCTGCAACTCGGGCAAAAACGCGCTGATCACGATGGCCACCACCGTCAGCACGAGCAAAGCCCACAGCCAACGGTTGATGCGCTGCCAGATGCTCTCTGGCGGCGCGTCATAATCTTCCTCGTAGTAGCCCGCACTCACGATCAGCGCATCTTACCCCCATATTGTGCAGTGTCACCAAGAATCTCGCCGATCCGCAACAATTGGTTGTACTTAGCCACGCGATCCGTCCGGCACAGCGACCCCGTCTTGATCTGACCCGCATTCGTCGCCACGGCGATGTCCGCGATGGTCGTGTCTTCGGTCTCGCCCGAACGGTGGCTGATCACCGCCGTGTATCGGTTTTCCTTGGCCAGTTCGATGGCGTCCAGTGTCTCCGTCAGGGTGCCGATCTGGTTGACCTTCACCAGAATGGAATTCGCCACGCCTTTCTCGATGCCCTTCTTGAGGAACTCCACGTTGGTCACGAACACGTCG
The DNA here is from genome assembly GCA_903642295.1 of PVC group bacterium. Classification (GTDB taxonomy): domain Bacteria; phylum Verrucomicrobiota; class Verrucomicrobiia; order Chthoniobacterales; family SZAS-18; genus CAHJWO01. The sequence continues at coordinate 5,342 of CAHJWO010000267.1, forward strand.
TCACCCACGAGTTGCACCTTGTCGCCCAGCGCGTCGGTCAGCAGCTTCCAGCCGTCCCAATCGCTCTCGCCGCAGCCGTCTTCAATCGAGATGATCGGGAACCGGTTCGTCAGGTCTTTGTAATAGGAGACGAGTTCCGCTGCCGTCTTCTCGCTGCCGTCGGATTTCTTGAAGCGGTAAAGCTTCTTCTCCTCGTCGTAGAATTCACTGGCCGCCGAGTCCAGCGCGAAGAAGATCTCGTCACCCAGCTTGTACCCGGCGTCTTCCACCGCCTTGCTCAGGGTCTCCAGCGCGTCGTCGGCGCTGGTGAACTTCGGCGCGAACCCGCCCTCGTCGCCGACCGACGTGGACAACCCGCGCTTCTTCAGCACGGCCTTGAGCGCGTGGAAAATCTCCGTGCCCGCGCGTAACGCCTTCGAGAACGTCGGCAACCCCTTGGGCATGATCATGAATTCCTGAAAATCAATCGGCGCGTCCGAGTGCGCGCCGCCATTGATGACGTTCATCATCGGCACGGGCAACACCTTGGCGTTCGGCCCGCCGAGGTACTTGAACAGCGGAATCCCCAACGCCGCCGCCGCCGCGTGAGCCGTCGCCATCGAAGCGCCCAGGATGGCGTTCGCGCCGAGCTTCTTCTTATTGTCGGTGCCGTCGAGCTTGATGAGCGCCGCGTCCAACGCCGGTTGATCCAGCGCGTCCATGCCCACGACCGCCGCCGCGATGTCGTCGTTGACCGCCTCCACGGCCTTCTTCACGCCCTTGCCGCCGTAGCGTTTCTTGTCGTCGTCGCGCAGTTCCCACGCTTCGTGTTGGCCGGTGGACGCTCCGCTGGGCACGGCGGCGCGGCCCTGGACACCGCCTTCGAGGAAGACTTCCACTTCGATGGTCGGGTTGCCGCGCGAGTCGAGGATTTCGAGGGCGCGGATGTCGGTGATGGTCGTGAAGTCAGACATAAAAACAGGGGTTTGAA
>CAHJWO010000268.1 GCA_903642295.1 PVC group bacterium
GCGGACTTGCCTCGGCATCTTTGCCTTGGGAGTCATCCTTCTACCCGTCTGCCACGCCCAGACGCCACCTGCCCCCGCCGTTGTCTCGCTCGGGAGCCTCGGGGTCGATGTCGGAAAGGCTCGGGCGCATCGGCTCGAACAAAAGGCGGCCCGGCTGCGCTGGGAACAAGCGACCACCCTGGGCGATTACGCACGGGTGGGCAGCAAGGATGCCCGTTGGGACGCCGATGTCCGCGCGGCATTCGACCAATTCGCTCACGCCTTGGCGCAGGAGCCGGACGCCGCCGCGCGTTCTGCAGCCGCCAAAGTCCCCTTGCAGCGTGCCCTCGCCGCCGGGTGCGACGACCCGTTGGCGGCCTATTTCGGCCTGCGCGCCGGCATTTACCCGGTGGGGACGACCCCCGCCGCGTTAGCCCAGCTTTATGCCCGGGCCGAACAGGGCATGGAGAAAAGCGCCTATTCGCCTCTGCGCAAGCTTTACACGTCTTTCCGATCCGCCGAGCAGGCAGCCAAGGCCGCCGGACCTAAATCAGCGGCGGGCGAACTGCCGTCGTCGCCCCCGGGCACCGACATCGCCGGTTCGCTGACGCGCGCGGAGACGCACTTTGTTGAATTGCTGCGCGATCCTGCCGCCAACCGGGACAGCGTTTATGTCGTCGCCGATGAATTTCTCCATTTTGCGCAGCATAGTTCTGTCGGGACAACCCGGGTTCTCACGCCCCTGGAAACCGTGTTCGGCTCCGGCCAACTCGAGGCTGCCGGGGAAAACGAGACGGGCCAACTCATCGAGGGTGTGTTCTGGGCGACCTATGCCTGGCAGGGACGCAGTTCGCGCTGGGCCGAGGATGTCAGCGATCAGGGTTGGCAGCTTTTTGCCGAACGGTTGCCCAAGGCGCAGGCCGCGCTGGAAAAAGCCTACGCGCTGGATCGCTCCGATCCTCTGGTCAGCCGCGTGATGATGACCGTGGAACTCGGTCAAGGCGAGGGTCGCGGCCGGATGGAAACCTGGTTTCGACGCGCGATGGATGCCGATCCCGATTACTACGACGCTTGTGCGGAAAAGCTACTTTACCTAGACCCAAAATGGTACGGCGACGCCCAGGCCATGCTCGATTTTGGCCATCAGTGTCAGGCGACGGCAAATTGGCCAGCGCGTTTGCCATTCATTCTATTGTTGGCGCACTCAAACCTGGCCTCTGCCTTGCCAACGCCGTTGGATTATTGGAAAAGGCCGGAGGTCTGGGCAGACGTGCAGCAACTCTACAAGGCGGCGTTGGCTGCGAACCCCGGCTCCACCTACGACCAGAGCGGATACGCGCTTTATGCCTACCGGGCCGAGCAGTGGAAGCTGGCCGACGAACTTTTCAAGGCGTTGGGTGATCAGCCGAATCTAAACGCCATGCAATGCACGCCCGCCCAGTATGAACAGATGCGTCAGCAGGTGGTCAATCACGCCCAAAAGTAATCGCCGCTTCTCCGGGCGAAAAGCTTTGACGCCGTATCGCCGTGCCACCATCGCAACCTTGCAGCCTCCTGATCCCGTTTCGGTCAAACGATGGGTTCATTCCTGACGGTGGTAGGACGCCCCGCTGATCGCGCCTCCCCGACCCGCCGTGCCCGCGACCTACGACATCATCCGCCGCTTGGCTCTGGCGTGGCCCGGCGTCGAGGAAGGCATGAGTTACGGCACGCCCTCGCTTCACGTTGGCAAAAAGCTGATGGCCCGGCTGCGCGAGGACGGCGAAACCCTCGTGCTGAAGGTCGATCCAATCCACCGCGCTTCGCTTTTCGAGCGCGAACCGGACACCTTTTTCACGACGGATCACTACCGCGGCTACCCCGTGATGCTCGTCAACCTTCTCGCGGTTCGGGCCGACGCCCTCCCGGCCCTCATCGAGGGCGCGTGGCGCCTGGTTGCCCCGAAGCGGCTGCGGTCGGCTCACCCGGCGCGGTGATGAGGTTCGGCGCATCCGTCGGCCGGGCCGCCTCGGTTCGGGCTTCACCCGGCACCTTCAAGGGCGCATGACTGGCCCAATCCTTGACGGCGAAGTGCCACCATTCGGTGCGCAATCCCATGAATCCCGCCTCGCCCATCGCGCTCTGGAGCAGATGGAGGTGGAACGCCGTCTTCGTGTCCTTGCCCTTGTAAATGGCATCCGCCTCCGGGATAAACGCGTCGAATCCACTCGGCATGGACACTTCCTTGCCGAGGAGATCGACCATCGTCGCATCGACCGCCAATCCCCAGGAGTGGAGCGACCCGGGGCCCTCCTCCGGATTGGCCACGAATCCTTTCCCGGCCCAGTGTTGATAGAGAATGTGCTGCGCTTCCACGGGACGATAGGCATCCCAGATTTTGAGCCGGTAGCCCCACCGTTGCAGCATCTGTTGGACGAGCCGCAGCCGCACCGCCGTGTCCGGGCGGGTCAAGCAGGGAAAATCCGGCGGGTAAACGGCGGTTCCCGCACAATTTTGTGCCGTCGCGTAACGCATTTCCACCACGATGGTGGGGTCGTACTTCCGAACGTCCACCAACTGCCCGCTGGCGACCAGCGCGCGCCAGGATTCCCCGGCATCGGCGGCAAAACCCGCCCTTGCGGCCAGCAGGATGAAAGCGAGGATCCAACCCCAAACAACCGGGCGGGCACCATCTGCCCACGTCCGTATCCCAGATTTCCTTGGTTTCCTTCGGTGCATGGCTCTTTTGGTGCGCGGTCGCGCTTCCAATCTACCCGTTGTCCCTCCGGTTTGTCTGCCGCCAAACTTCAAACCAAGAAAATTTTGGCCCGCCGTTTCTTCTGCCAAGGAACCGGACACGTTAGTGTCTCCACCCTTCGGAACGAGTGCGTTGCCTCCCGTCATCATCCCGCACACCCGGTTTCAACCCGCTTTCAGGACGCGCAACTCCGGCTTCAATTCATCCCGCAACACTTCAATGACCGTCTGCGGAGCCTCCAGCGGCGCGAACGGCCCGGCACCCTGCACGACCCGCAAAGCACACAAACGGTTCGCCGCCTGCAACCGCGCCGCCTGCGCAGACGACGCCCCCGACAACAGTGACGGCACCAGCAGCGTCACCGGCGTTTGCAACTCACGCCAACGGGCTTCGAGATCGAAACTCATCCTTCCCTGCATGAGTCGAAATATCGCGTAATCCGCCTGGTATTGCTGGGCACAAATCGCGTGCATCTCGACCATCTCGGTCGTGACCGCATTCGGATCGACGAAGGCCCCCGGCGCCTCGAAACGCTTCCGGATCGTCGCGCGGCGCGCCAGGCTGTTGCGATAGATAAAACTGTTCAACGTTGGAATCCGGCTCGCCACGTTCAGCCACGTCGGCACGTGCGCCCGTCCCGACGGCATCCACAGGATCAGCCGCTTCGCCGTGTCCGGATGCTGCGCAGCCATCTGCGCCGCAAAGCCCGCGCCCAGCCCCCGCGCGATGATCACCGGACGTTGAGGTTCCTCCCCGCACAATCCCTCCACGAATTCCGCCAGCGCCGCGGCATAGTCCGCCGCCGTCAGTTTCACCTTGGGTCGCTCACTCTCGCCAAACCCCAACAGGTCCGGCGCGAGAATCCGATGCCTCTCCGCAAACGCCGGGTACACCTTGGACCAATCGTAAGACGACGCGCCCACCCCGACGTTGTGTACGAAGACCAAGGTCGGCTCCGGGCCCGGCGTACCGCCTTCGTGATAAATGGTTTGTCCGCGACTCGACTGGAACGACTTCACCGTGAACCGCGCCGGGGTCAGCGTCTCCGGGATGCGTTCCTTCGTGGGCGGTCGGATGGCGTACCGCAGCCCCAGGATCACCGCGCCGAGCAGCCCCGCGCCCAGGCCCACGCCCAGCAACCCTTTCGCGGCGGGGGCGGCGTCGCCCGCGCTCACGCTGCCGGCCTCCAAGCTCTCGTAAATCTTGCTCATGCGCACAGCGTGAAATCCGTTGGGTAACCTTCGCGGGATGCCGATCCCGCTAGATTAATCGCGTTCGCTTCTCCCCGCGTTCGATCCATCCGATTCGCAACGCGCCCTCTCCCAGCGCCTGTAAAGCCGCCTCGGCGTCCGCCTCGCTCACCACCAGCGCCATGCCGATGCCCATGTTGAAAACCTGGTACATTTCCCCGGTCGGCACCTGCCCGCCCTCCTGGATCATCCGGTAAATCGTCGGTACCTCCCAGGTCGCCGTGTCGATCACTGCCTCGCAGCCGTCCGGCAGCACGCGCGGCAAATTATCGACCAATCCGCCCCCCGTGATGTGCGCGGCACCCTTGAGCATCCCCCCCGGCAACTTCGCCATCAACGGCTGGTATGGCCGATGCACCGCCAGCAAAACCTCGCCCAGCGTTCCCACCAGCCCCTCCAGCCGCGATGCCGGGGTCAATCCCATTTTCTCGAACAGTACCTCCCGCGCCAGCGAATATCCGTTCGTGTGCAACCCACTGGACGGCAACCCCAGCACCACGTCGCCCGGACCAATCAGGCTCCCATCGACGAGGTCCGCCCGGTCAACGACCCCCACGATACACCCCACCAGATCGTAATCGGCCCCGTGGTAGATCCCCGGCATCTGCGCGGTTTCGCCGCCGATCAACGCGCACCCCGCCTCCCGGCAGGCCCCGGCCAGGCCATCTAATATTTGTGCGAACACCCCCGGCTCCAGTTTCCCCGTCCCGATGTAATCCAGAAAAAACAGCGGCCTGGCACCCAGCACCGCGATGTCATTCACACAGTGGTTCACCAGGTCCCGCCCCACGGTGTCGTGCTTGCCCATCGCTAGCGCCAGCCGCAGTTTGGTGCCCACTCCGTCGATGGACGACACCAACACCGGCTCGCGCGTTGCCCCGAAACTGGCCAAAAATAACCCGCCGAATCCGCCCACCTTGCCCAAGACCTCGGGCCGATGCGTGGAAGCAAGCGCTTGCCCCAACCCACCCTTAAGCGAATTTCCGAGGTCGATGTCCACGCCCGCACGGGCGTAGGCTTTGGATGGACCGGACATCAGGGCACGAAACGATTACTTCGCGGCGAGCGCATCCTCGATGGCCTTGACGACCTCCGGATCATCCGGCGTTGTCTTCGGTTCAAAGCGCGCCAGAATCTTCCCGTCGCGGCCCACCAGGAACTTCGTGAAGTTCCACTTGATGTCACCCGGGTACGGCGACTTGGGCCCCGCGAGTTCCTCGTAGAGAGGACTCCGCTCCGGCCCGTTCACGTCGATCTTGCTGAACAACGGAAACTTCGTGTGGTACATCTCCGTGCAGAACTTTTGGATTTCTTCGTTCGAGCCCGGCTCCTGTCCCTTGAACTGATTGCAAGGAAACGCCAGTGCGATAAACCCCTGGTCCCTGTACTTTTCGTACTCCGCCTCCAGCGGCTTGTATTGCGGGGTGGTGCCGCAGTGCGAAGCGACGTTGCAGATCAGCATCACCTTGCCCTTGTACGGGGCCAAGGTGGCGTCCTGTCCGTCAATCGTCTTGACGGGAATGTTGTAAAGGCCGTCCGCCTGAACAGCGGCGGCTTGAAGCAAGAGAAACGCACCGAGGAGAAGGAATTTTTTCATAAATGCAAACGAACCCCTACGCCGAACAGGCGCAAAGTCAAAGGCGGGCCGCGCGCCGGTTGATCACGTTTGTCGCTGGCCCCTGGACCTCAGAGCGTTGCCCTGCTTTCCGTTCAGGTGGATGGCGGCCTCCGGGCGCCATCGGAAACGTGGCCAGAGGGAGGGATGACCTAAGTATATACGAGAAGGTTTCCAGGTGGATGGCGAGCTCCGAGCGCCAGGTTTTCGTGACCGCGCAGCGGTCTAAAAGGCTTGGCAGCATGGCGGCTGCGCCGCAGGGAACACAGGGCGCTCGGAGATCGCCATCCACCGAGCTTCCATTTCGCAGATGCTTAGCTGCCAATAGACCTCCGGCAAAAGTCCGCCGATTTCGCAGATTTTCGCACATGACCAGCAAAGGGACCGCTCGGGTTGTGTTTTCCTCCCTCCCATCGGCGGAAATCTGCGAAATCTGCGGACGGTTTCCGATGTTTGCCGGAAGTCTAATGTTTCAACGGCGTCCGGAGGTTGCCATCCACCCGGTCTGGCCACTGCGTCGCGCGCCCCACGGCAAAGCGCTCCGAACCCCTGGATTTTTTCCGAGCCTGGATCCGCCCCCCGGCGGTCACTGCGTGACCTGCACAATCGCCCGGCGCAAATCAAAAGACGTGGCCGGCTTCCCCAGAATCATGTCCACGGTCACCGGCTTCCGCTCGTTGTCGTAGCGCGAACCGCCGAACCCGGTCAGGAGGATTACGGCCGT
>CAHJWO010000269.1 GCA_903642295.1 PVC group bacterium
ACGATGTCATCGCGGCGCTCAACGAAATCTTCCTGCCCAGCGGCGCGGTCTTCGGCGGCGGCGCGACGGCGGTGCAGCCGCCCCCCGCCGCGCCCGCCATCGCACCGGCGCGCCCGGCGTTGAAATTCGACCTGCCGCCCCTGGTGGTCGGTGCGCCCATTCCTGGCTCGCTGCCCCCGCTGTCCGACGCGGCGTCGGCGTCGGTCAAGGCCCCCGACGACGGCGAGTTCCAGAAGGAAATCCGTGAATCCCTCCTGCAAGGCGCGCCGGAGTTCGTGAAGTCCCTGCGCGGTCTGCTCCAGGTGCTGCTGCGCAGCCAGGGCGGCGCGGAGGTGCAGGCAACCCAACTGACCGAACTTTACACCCGCGTTCACTCCCTGACCGGCAACGCCGCCATCGCGGGCTTCAGCAAAGTGGCCCGGCTCGCGGGCGCACTGGAGGCCATGCTGCGCGAGTTCCAGACGAAACCCGAGGGGCTCAATCCCTCGACCAAGCGCACGCTCACCCAGGCGGTGGATTTCCTCGCCCTGTTGTTCACCAACGCGGCGACGCACGAGAGCGGGAGCGCGCTGGACGAAAAAATCCTGGTCGTGGACGACGAGATCATCAGCCGCCGCGTCATCGGCCATTCCCTGGAGAAAGCCGGCCTAAAATCCACGGCGGTCAGCCACCCGGACGAAGCGCTCAAGCTGCTCCAGGAAAAACCCTTCGACCTCATCTTCCTGGACGTGGAGATGCCCGGCATGAACGGTTTCGAGGTGTGCAAACGCCTGCGCGCCATGCCGCAGCACGCCAACACGCCGGTCATCTTCGTGACGGCGCTCAACGGCTTCGAGAGCCGCGCCAAGTCCAGCCTCAGCGGCGGGGACGACTTCATCGGCAAACCGTTCTCGTACATCGAACTCGCGGTGAAGGGCCTGATTTACGTGCTCAAGGGGGCCATCGGTGAAAGCCCCAAACGCCCGGCCGCGCGCGAGCGCGTTCCCGTGTCGGCCCCGCCCGCCCCCGTCGCCGTTTCCTGAACCGCCCATGATCGCCCTTGCCACGCTCCCTCGTGAAAGCGAGCGCCTCGCCGCGTTGCAGGCGCTCCACCTCCTCGACACGCCCTCCGAGGAACGCTTCGACCGCCTCACCCGGCTGGCCACGCACCTGTTCGCGGTGCCGACGGCGTACATCAGCCTGGTCGATCACAAGCGGCTCTGGTACAAGTCACGCCAGGGCCTGGAGATCGAAGAGGCTTGCCGCGCGGGGTCGTTTTGCGAGCAGACGTTGCTCAATCCGCACGCGCCGCTCGTCATTCAAGATACGACCCGCGACGACCGTTTTCACGACAACCCTTGGGTCACGGACGAAGGGATCCACTTCTACGCCGGCTGCCCGCTGCTCTCGCCGGAGGGTCATGTGCTCGGCACGTTCTGCATCTGCGACTCCGAAAGCCATACGTTCGACGAAATTCAGCAGCGCGCTTTGGAAGACCTCGCCAAGATTGCCGAGGGTGAACTCAATACGGTCGAACTCAACAAGGCCCTCAGCCGCTTGCGCCGGGCCGAGGACAATTACCGGGGCATCTTTGAAAACGTCGCGGAAGGGATCTTCCAGATCGACGCGCAGGGCCGCTACATGAACGCCAATCCGGCGGTAGCACGCCTCTACGGCTACGCGGACACGGACGAATTCATGGAGAGCGTGCGCGACTTTGGATACTCGCAGCAGGTCCACCCCGCCCGCCGGGGCGAGATGCTGCACCAGCTTCAGGCCGAGGGCCGCGTCAGCGATTTCGAATGCGAAATCTACCGCCGCGACGGCAGCACCGCCTGGGTCTGCGAGAGCATCCATGCCGTGTCCGACCCGGACGGCGACCGCCTGTATTACGAGGGCACGGTGCATGACATCACCGCCCAACGCTACGCCGCCGCGGCGCAGGAACAGGCCCGCGATGAGGCGCTCAAGGCCGCGCAGGTCAAGAGCGACTTTTTGTCCATGATGAGCCATGAGATTCGCACGCCCATGCACGGCATCATCGGCATGACGGGCCTGCTGCTCAACACGGCGCTGCAACCCGAACAGGAAGAACTCGTGCGGCTGGTTGCCTCCTGCGGTGACAACCTCCTGAGCCTGATCAACAACGCGCTGGATTTCTCCAAGATCGAAGCGGGGTGCCTCGAACTGGACAACCAGCCCTTTACCCTGCGGCCATCCTTGCGGGATGTCGTCGATCTGCTTTCCATCCAGGCTGGCGCCAAGGGCGTGACGCTGGGTTGCGAGGTGGACCCGCGCATCCCGGAAGTGCTCGTCAGCGACGTGACACGGGTCCGCCAAATCCTCTTCAATCTGATCTCCAACTCCGTGAAGTTCACCCCGTCCGGCGGCCGCGTGGATGTGGTGATCACCGGTCACCAACTGACCGAGGACGTGGAGAACCACGGGCACGTCGGGGCCATCGAACCGTGGATGTTCCATTTTACCGTCCGCGACACGGGCGAGGGGATTCCCGAGGAAAAACTGCACCGCCTGTTCCGGCCCTTCAGCCAGGTGGATGCATCGATCAGTCGCAAGTACGGCGGGACGGGACTCGGGCTGGCGATCTGCCACCGGCTTTGCGAGATGCTCGGCGGGGCGATCTGGTTGGAGAGCGAGCCGGGGATGGGGTCGAACTTCGAGTTTACCATCAAGGCGGCCGCCGTGCCGAACTCGGCCGATCTCCAGAGCGCCGACAAAGCCCCGGCGGGAGATCCCTGCCAAACCGCCCACGCGAATGGCGCACATCGGAACGGAAACGGCGCGCACCTCAACGGCAATGGCGCGCATCTAAACGGCAATGGCGCGCATCTAAACGGCAATGGCACGCACCGTAACGGCAACGGCACCCACGCAGAGGCCGCGGAGGCCGCACCGGCAAAAGCAGGCACGTCCTGCCCGACGACGTTGCGCATCCTGCTGGCCGAGGACAACCCCGTCAACCAGCGGGTCGCCCTGGGTTTGTTGAAACAAATCGGCTGCACGGCGGTCTCAACCAACAACGGCCTCGAAGCCATCGCCGCGCTCGAAAAAGAAACCTACGATGTGGTGCTTATGGATATCCAAATGCCCGAGATGGACGGCCTGGAGGCCACGCGGGAAATCCGCCGCCTCTGGCCCGAGGGGCAGCGGCGCCCCTACATCATTGCCATGACGGCCAACGCGATGACCGGGGACCGGGAAAAATGCCTGGAGGCTGGCATGGACGACTACATCAGCAAGCCTGTGAAAGCCAATCGATTGAAAACCGCGCTCGAACTCTGTTGCGAACTGCGGACGGCGGTGGCAGCCGTCGCCAGCAACCCGGCCATCAACGGTGTCGCACTCCACGCGCAGCCGGAGCCCGCCCTGCTCAACCGGGACAGTCTCGAAGCCCTCAAGAGCCTGCAATCCGAAGGCGACGACGGCTTTCTCAAGGAGATGATCGAATTATTTCTGGAGGATACGCCGGTCCGTTTCGCCGAGATGGATACCGCCCTCGCGGCCAACCAACAGGGAGATTTCGTGCGCGCGGTCCACAGCATCAAGGGGGCGAGTGCCAACTTCGGGGCGGAAGATTTGCATGGGATGTGTGGGACCATCGAACAGATGGGTCGAGCGGGCCAGATGCACGAGACCGGCCAACGACTGGGGGCTTTGCGCGAAGAGTTCGAGCGGGTACGCCTGGCGCTGCTGGCCGAAGTGAACTGAGAAAAAAGTTTCAAGGTCCAAGATCCAAGCGGCCAGGAAGTTCCAAGGCACAAGGTTCAAGGGGACGGAATAGCCCTGGAGATTTTTGGCGCATTTTGCTTGGATGTCGTTCCCCACATGAACGACGAAGGCTGGCTCATTGTTGATACTGAAACGGATGGTGTATTGACCCCCATCCACGCCGTGGAAATTGCCGCCCAGCGGATGCGCGGCTGGCAGCGCGACGGCGCGCCGTTCCGCGTCCTCCTGAACCACGACGTGCCGATTGATCCGCGCGCGCAAGCGGTCCACGGCTATTCCCGTGACTACTTGCGCGCTTACGGCGTCCGGCCCCGGGAAGCCCACGCCGCGTTCCGCGATTTCACGGGTGATCTGCCGATGGTCGCCTACAACCTGAGCTTCGACTGGGACCGCGTGCTGCGGCCCGAATACGCCCGCCTCGGCCTCCCCGACGCCGGGCGCCGTGGCTTCTGCGCGTTGACGCTGGCCCGACGGGTCGTGCGTGACACCGTCAACCACCGGCTCGACACGCTCAAAACCCACTTCAGCCTCAACCTCGGTGGCCGGTCGCACCAGGGCCATGAGGACGTGGAAACCGTCACGTCCCTGTTTGAGCGGGTGCTCGCTCCGGCGATGAACCGGGCGGGGATCTCCGGTTTTGCGGCGGTGGCGGATTTCTCCCGGCGCACGCCGGTCCGGTCCTGCCTCGACTATATCCACGGGAACAGCGAGGCGTCGGTTGCATTCCGGCAAAAACCGGCCCGCCCAGCCCGCCGCATCCGGTGGATGGGCTACGGTGTCCCGGCCGGAACGGGTTCGACCGGCCCCGCCGGGACCAACCGCGCGATAATGTCCGGGCCGTTGAACACGAGATAAAGATTCCCATCGGGTCCGTTTTCCACGCTGCGGATCCGGCCCACGCCGCTGAGGACCACCTCTTCCTCGGTCAGTTTCCCATCCGCCACGCGCAGGCGGTGCAACTCTCCGGCCTTGAGCGATCCGGCGAAGAAGTCGTGCTTCCACCTGGGAAACCTGTCACCGTTGTAAAAGGTGAGCCCACACGCCGCAATGGATGGCGTCCAATATTTCACCGGTTGCTCCATGCCCTCCCTGGCAGTGCCTTCGGAGTTGGGCATCGGGCGTCCGTCATAGTCCATGCCGTAGGTGATGACCGGCCAGCCGTAGTTCAGCCCCTTGCGGATGTGGTTGAACTCGTCGCCGCCGCGCGGCCCGTGCTCCGTCTCCCAGATCGACCCATCGCGGGTGTCCTGCGTCAGACCCTGCGGGTTGCGGTGGCCGTAGCTCCAGATCCCTTCCTCGACACCCGGTTGACCCACGAACGGATTGTCCGGGGGCACCTTGCCGTCGTCGAACAAGCGGAAAATCTTGCCGTTGGGCCGCTTGAGGTCCTGCGCCTGCAACCCGCCGCCACGCTCGCCGACGACGAAATACACGTAACCTTTGTCGAACACGAAGCGCGTGCCGAAATGCACGCCTGCGCCGGTGTAGAACGGCTTGCCGGGGCGGTAAATCCACTCCTGGTCGGTCCATGCGCCGTCCTTGATGCGGCCACGCACGATGGCGGTGATCGTCTTGACCTCGTTCTTTTCGTCGCGCCAGCCGTCGGCCAGGCCCAGGTAAATCCAACCGTTATTGGCGTAGTCGGGATGCACGCCGACCGCCATCAGGCCGCCCTGGCCGTGGTCCATCACCGGTGGGGTGTCCTTGACCGGCTCGGAGATTTGCTTGCCGTCGGCGGAGACGACCCGCAACGGCCCCGCCTTTTCGGTCACGAGCATCCGGCCATCGGGCAGGAAGGCCAATCCCCAGGGGGTGTGCAGCCCGCTCGTCAGGGTTTCGAGCTTGTAGGCCTGGTACTTCGTGACGACGGACCGATCGCGTTTCGGCGCGGGCACGGCGGCGGTTTTGGCGGCCTCGGATTGCTCGTGCTCGCGCAGGAACACCACCAGCGAACGCACCTGATCCGGCGCGAGGGAGCTTTCCCAGGGCGGCATTCCCAGATCGGGAAAGCCCTGGTTGATAGCCCGCGTGAGGTCTTCATCGCTGCTGCCGTGGAGCCAGTATCCCTTGCTGAGACTGGTGCCGAGGCCGCCCTCGAAATTTGTGCCGTGGCAGGAGGCGCAGTTCTGTTGGTAAAGATCTTCGACCTTCGGGCGCGGGGCGGCGTGGGCAAGGGTGGGGGAGAGCAGGAGCCAAGCGGCCAGACCGGCGGCAGTTGGCCAGCGGGGGAGTCGGGTTTTAAGCATAGGGGCGAGGCGGACGCCGGAAGCATTACATTGGCGACCTGGAAAGACCCAGAGTTTTCCGCTTGCGCGGGTTGAAGACCGGGGTAAAGGTCTGGCCGTTGTCCCTGCTTTGTTTGATGCTCTGCGTTGCACCGCGTGCAATGGTAGAACAGCAGCACCAGCGGGAATGGCTGTTTTTGCTCTGCCGCGTAAACTACTCGTGCAGAATGAGAAAGAAATAAAGCCGGCGTGGCGAAATTGGCAGACGCGCTAGACTCAAAATCTTGTTCCCGTAAGGGAGTGTCGGTTCGACCCCGACCGCCGGTAT